>JAOTUB010000222.1 GCA_029864095.1 Gammaproteobacteria bacterium
AAATAACCGGCTGATCGTTTTCCGCCCAGGACCCGCTCCACTGCCAAAAACATAACGGCCCCGAATAGGGCCTTTTGTTCTCGGGCCGAGGGCATGGCTTTCGGACCCCGTTCGACCGGCGCAGCAGCGCAGCTGCCAGTTGGCGACGCAGCCGCGATAGCGGCAAGCCAATCCCACCTTCTGCGCTATTTCCCAGGTTCTGCAGAGCACTCCACCGGCACCTAAGCCAGGATCATCTAGCGTTAGCAAGATCGTTCAATGTCGCCGCAAGGCGTTCGAGAAGGTCGCCAACTTCTGCTTGCGTAATCGTAAGCGGTGGCGAGACAAGGAACCACTGGCCGTATATTCCGTGACACGTCGTACGTGCATAGATCATCAATCCATTGTTCAGACCGTGACTGCGTACCTTTTCTGCTACCGCCGACTCGATCGGCATAGGAGCTTTCGTTTGTCGGTCAGATACGAGTTCGACAGCAAGAAGCATCCCAAGGCCGCGAATGTCGCCAATGATCTGAAATTCCGACTTCAGTTGTTCGAGACCTTCTCGCAGGGCTTGCCCCATCACGGCGGCTTGGTTGACCAAGTCCAGGCGCTCGTACTCATCAAGTACAGCCAGACCGGCTGCACATGAAACGGGATTGGCGTTGTAAGAGTACTGGAACTCGAAACCGCTCAATTCGGCGAGTTGGTCGACGATGTCAGCTGGCGCCAGGACCGCACCGAGTGGGCTATATCCCGACGCAAGCCCTTTGGCCATTGTAATGATGTCTGGTAGAGCATCGGGCCAGTGATGGGCAGTCAGGAATTTGCCGGTTCGCCCCATCCCGCACAAGATTTCATCAAAAACGAGTCGTACGCCGTGGCGCGTACAAATATCACGAATACGATAAAAGTACTTGTCCGGCGGTACGAGACATCCCGTCGAAAGGCCCCCTACCGGTTCAATAATGAAGGCAAGAACATTCTCTGCACCAAGTTCGACGATTTTTGCCTCCAGCGCATCCGCGCAAAAATCGGCGTAGGAAGAGACATCGAATTCAGGCGGAACGCGGTAGCTAAGAGGGGCGGGTACCTTTGGCGAGGGCTCGGCAAAGCCATTGAGGAAGGCTTCCAACCTCGTATCACCACTGATAGCCAGAGTCGATACGGTGGCGCCGTGATACGACGGCAGGCACGAAATGATCTTGGTTCTTGAGGGTTCCTTTGTCGCTATCGCATACTGGCGAAGCAGCTTGATCGCGTTTTCCATGGCCTCACTGCCGCCTGATGTCAGAGAAACACGCTCAAACCCCGGTCCTGCCAGCCGGGCAAGGCGTGCGGAGAGATCCAGGTTAGGCCGGTTTTGAACGACCTGTGCCCAGGCATACTCCAGTTGCCTGGCCTGGTAGGTCATCGCATCAGCGACACGCGTATTTCCGTGACCGATATTGGATACCGCCGGGCCAGAGGACACATCCACATAACGGTTGCCACGGTCATCCCACATGTGAACCCCCGCTGCTTTCTCAATCAGGGGCAAGGGAACCACATTGGAATTCGAATAAAAGGCGGCCTGGCCGCCACCATAGTCAGCGCGAGTCGTCGGCGCAGCAGTTATGTTCGTCATCGTTTGCAGCCATCATTGTCAACGATTGTATTGAAATGTAAATCCAGTGTTATGATATTGATCTCTTATAAGATCAGTCAATGATAATATTGTCACCATGACAAAGTGGCTGCCAGCGCTGGATAGCAAGGCTGGTCCGAAGTATCTGCAGATCGCGGAGGCTATCGGTGAGAGTGTTACGAGCGGGATTCTCTCGGCTAGGGACAGGCTGCCACCGCAAAGGGAGCTGGCGTATCAGCTCGACGTATCCCTGAACACCGTCAGCCGCGCCTACGCCGAAGCTGCCAAGAAGGGATTTCTCTGCGGTGAGGTTGGCCGAGGGACCTATGTCCGGACAACCAGCCCGTTGGCGGAGTCAGCGTCGGCGGCAAACATGATCCGGTCCGAGCGCGGCTTGATCAATTTCGCCTTGAACCTTCCGTCGGCAGCTGACAGTGCGGCGGTGTTGGCACGAACACTGGAGACGCTTACAGGATCGCCGAGTCTGAGTTCGTTTCTTGACTATCAGGCGGACGGCGACTTGACGCGTCATCTCGAGGCCGGGGCGACGTGGATCAGGCGAACCGGTTTGCGGGCTTCCAGCGACGCCCTGGTTCTTACTAACGGTGCGCAGCACGGCTTGTTGGTGGCACTGCTAAGCTTGATGCGTCCCGGCGACGTTTTACTGACAGAGGCGGCAACCTATGCGCCCGTCATGGCATTGGCGGCACACTTCGGGCTAAAGCTTTTCCCGGTGCCAATAGACGAGAAGGGGCTGCTGCCGGACGCCTTGGATAGTGCATGTCGGAAAACTGCGGCAACAACTCTATATTGCTTGCCAACTCTCCATACGCCGACGACGAGTACGATGACTGTTGAACGTCGGGAAGAAATTGCTGATGTCGCTAGAAAATTTGGTCTTTGCATAATTGAGGATGACGTGTTTGGCTTTCTGCCGCAGAACCGGCCACCGCCAGTAGCACACTATGCTCCGGAACGAACAATCTATGTGTCGAGTGTCTCGAAGAGCCTCGCCCCCGGGTTACGTGTAGGCTACCTGCATGCTCCGAAGAAGATGATCAGACAGCTTCACTCGGCAGTAAATCTTTCATGTTGGATGCCGCCACCGCTAATGGCGGAAATTGCCTCTATTTGGATCGAAGATGGGACCGCGGAATTCCTCAACGACCGTCGACGGGTCGAAGCGATGTTCAGACAACAGACAGCCCGTCGGATTCTCGGACGCCATGCATTCCAGGCCGATCCGTGTGGAATGCATCTTTGGCTGCACCTGCCGGCGCATTGGCGTCCCGAGCTGTTTCGCATCAGCGCCGAGAAGCGCGGCGTCAAGCTCATGACTGCTGATGTTTTTTCCGTAGCTCCGTCGCGGGCAGCTAATGCTGTTCGTCTGTGTTTAAGCCATGAGGTATCGCGCGAGCGGGTAGTCAGGGGACTGGATATCGTTGCAAATCTGCTGGATGAACAAGGCGATGCGAGCGCGCTGATCGTCTGACACAGCGGGACTGGAAGGCCATCGATTGCTTCCGCAATCTGCGTGCAAGGCGCGACAACGCCATCCGCAATGGGCTTCTTTTTGGGCAGAGGATATGGGCGTTCTAATCCTGTTCGATCAACGCAGCCGCGTAGCGGCATGTAGGCAGGGAGCCGGCGAAGCGAGCGAGCTGAATCCCACTCTCTCCGCCAGTAACAATAGAAGCCAGGCCGCGACGAATTTGCCGCGGTCCAATCTTTGCATTTTCTTTGTCTGCCGATTGACCTTCAGGTATTGTCGTTGAACAGTGAATCATCAGAGACACAGACATGGATGCGATTGCAACGAGATTGTTCGGCTGATGCATGCTGACGATGAGCGTGCGGATCGTTCACCTTGGCAGGAAAGCCGTCACCAAGGCGAAGTCGGCCTCGCATTGGCCGACAACGCAAGGTAAGATCATTGAATCAGAAGTGCGCAAGCGGCCAGGTACCAACGCGA
>JAOTUB010000223.1 GCA_029864095.1 Gammaproteobacteria bacterium
GCACCGCTCCGTGTACATGGCCGATAAGCTTGCTGCGGCCCTGCACGACATTCATGATCCTATCCTCACTCGCCATAATGAGCTTGCTACTCACCCGTTAAGCAAGACGTAGAGGGCCGACCTGCGGTTGAGTACAAGGTGATTGTCGCGGACCGACCGCAGCCTCGCCGTGCGTGTCGCGGTTAAGACGGTTAAACTCCCGCTACCTTTCTGAGGCCGGCGTCCATGGAAGCGAGAGAACACACTCAGGCTAACCTGCAGCTGCTGCGCGAGCAGCTGGACAGCGGTGGCATGCGTTCTGCGCGCCTGATGATCCATAGTCTGCATCCAGCTGAGATCGCCCGCCTGCTCGAGTCCGTGCCGCTGCGCGAGCGCACCGTGCTCTGGGAAATGGTTAGTCCGGACGACGAGGGTGACATCCTCGTCGAGGTTGCCGACGAGGTTCGCGACGGCCTGATCAAGGGTATGAAGACCGAACAACTCATTGCCGCAACCGAAGGCATGCAGCTGGACGACCTGGCCGACCTGCTGATCGACTTGCCGGAGGCTGTTACGCAGAAGGTTTTGCAGTCGCTCGACGACCAGGATGAGGAGCGTCTGCGGCAGGTCCTTGCTTATGACGAGGACAGTGCCGGTGGCCTGATGAACGTTGACATCGTGACGGTTCGTCCCGATGTGACGTTGGAGGTAGTTTGCCGATACCTACGTGCGCGGGGGGAAATGCCGGACGGCACGGACTCGATTTTTGTCGTAAACCGGGATGACGACTATGTCGGCGCGTTGTACCTGTCGCGTCTGCTGACACACGATGCCGAGACGCTCGTGTCGGCCGTGATGTCGACCGATATCCTGCCGATTCCGGCGCATACACCGTCAGCCCAGGTCGTCTGGGAATTCGAGCACCGAGACCTGCTTTCGGCGCCGGTCGTCGATGACGACTATCGGGTTGTGGGCCGCATCACGGTCGACGATGTCGTCGATGTAATTCGCGATGAGGCCGAGCACTCCCTGATGAGTGCCGCTGGTCTCGACGAAGAAGACGACATGTTCGCGCCCGTGGTTAGGAGCGCAACGCGCCGTGCACTTTGGTTGGGCGTAAATCTTTGTACTGCATTTCTTGCTGCGGCCGTTGTCGACATATTTCAAACGACCGTCGACAAGATCGTCCTGCTTGCGGTTCTCATGCCGGTCGTGCCGAGCATGGGCGGCGTCGCCGGGAGCCAGTCATTGACTATCATTACGCGGGCCATTGCTTTGGGCCAGATCGACCGCACGAATGCGCGACGAATTTTGCGTAAAGAATTGTTGGTGGGACTCCTGAACGGCATAGGTTGGGCAGTCGTTGTCGCCGTATTCACCTATCTCTGGTTCGGTGACTGGCGCATTGGCGGCGTCATCGGGGCCGCGATGATCATCAATCTGTTTGTTGCAGCGTTTGCGGGTTTTGCGATTCCACTTACCCTGAGGCGCATGCAGATCGACCCGGCTCTCGCCGGCGGTGTCGTCTTGACGACCGTTACCGACGTCATCGGCTACGCCGCGTTCCTGGGTCTCGGCGCTGCATTCCTGCTGTAGATAGCGAAAATACAGCCGTGGGCGGGGACGTCCTGATCGGAAGTAACGCGCAGCGCAGCGAGCTATGCAGACCAGGACCTAGCGGGCTGCGGCTGTATTCCCTAATCGGTATGGAATGCGCTCAGATCCTTTTTGATCCAGGATGGAGCAAACAATCTTGGCACGTCGGCGCCGGTTACGAAATTGATTAATTCGTTTTTGACTTTCATCGCGTCCCGGTACCCCAGCTCGATCAGCTCGCGCGTATACGCTTTTTCGAACATCAGGAAGCTCAGCAGGCGATTCTCGCCCGGACCGCGGCCGCCAATGCCGTGCAACAATCCGCGAATGGCAAACGGCAGCTCGCGTCGGTGCTGATGAGCAATAACGCGCAGATCCTTACTCGGCACAATCAGCATCGTGTCAATCGGCCGCATGCGTCGCAGTAATCCCGTGCGATGCTCGGGACCCACCGCATCAACCAGTTGGTTAATGCGCGTCATACGCTCGATATCAGAGTACAACCCGTCCATAAACAAGGTGTCGAGCATGTAGCCGGCTATCTGCGCAAAGCTAGGGTGCGCTTGCGGCTTACGCGGATCCGGCTCTTTGTCGGCGGTTTCATCGCGTATGCCGATCACGAGGATCCGGTCGGCCCCAAGATGAATGGCCGGGCTCAATGGCGTCGCCTGGCGCATAGCACCGTCGCCGAAATATCCGCCTTCCAGCTGCACGGGTGGAAAGATCATCGGCACTGCGATGCTCGCCATCAAGTGATCGAGATGTAGATCGCCGCGGATGCCGACGCGGCGCGTTCGCGACCACCCGCCGCGACCCGGTGCGGCCTGAAAAAATGACGTCGACCGGGCGGACGCATAACTCGCCGCAGTTACGGCGACGGCATCGAGATACCCATCCTTAATCGCGTTTTGTATGCGCGGGAAGCGGATATTGCGGCTGAGCAGCGCGCGCAGCGGGGAATTATCGAGCAAGGACTTCGGCGTGCCAACCAGAAAGCCTCCCAGCACGATCGCGGCAAGCCAGTGCAGGCTGCTCTTGAGCATGGTCAGGTTGCCCGTGCGGAAGACTTGCTCGGAACGGAAATTTCCCCAGACGCGGTCGAGTTCGGCCACCGCGACCCGAAAGCGTCTCGCCTTGCTGGCCAGCACAACCGAATTGATCGCCCCTGCCGACGTACCGCTGATGACGGCGAAAGGATTGGAACTACCTTTCGGCATCAACTCCGCCAGGGCTTTTAGCACTCCGACCTGAAACGCGCCACGTGCGCCGCCGCCCGGCAGGACCAGGGCTATCGTGTGATCTGCGCTATCCCTACTTGTCATATCATGACGATCTGTCAAATTGCGCCCGATTAAGACCAAAGCGTATTATAGTGTGCGCCGGAGGACGTACCTTGATGAAGTTAACACCTTTGATTCTTTTGTCTTTGTTGGGGCTCGGCGTGTCCGCCGTGGCATCCGGGCAGTTTTCGGTCGGCCACCTGGCTCCCGAATTCGAGCTTCCCGACCAAACGGGCCAACTACATTCGCTCGAAGACTATCGTGATCAGTGGGTCGTACTGTACTTCTATCCGAAAGATGAAACGCCGGGGTGCACGACCGAAGCCTGCGAGTTTCGCGACAATATTTTCGCCTTCAAGAAGGTCAACGCGCAGATTCTCGGGGTGAGCCTTGACGATGTTGAGTCCCATCAAAAATTTGCTGAGAACCACAACCTGCCTTTCCCGTTGCTTGCGGATACGGAAGGCCAGGCAGCGGAAGCGTACGGTGTCAAGACGCGGATGCTCGGCATCAAGGTAGCCAAACGACAGACATTTCTGATCAGACCGGACGGCACGATCGCCAAGCATTACAAAAAAGTCAATCCTGGCAGCCACTCCAAACAGATACTCGCGGACTTGCAAGCACTCGGAGCGGGCTCCAAGAGGTAGCGTGACCGGGCCGGACTTAATGCAGGGCTTTCATTCCTGCGTCGAGGCCCGCAATCGTTAACGGATACAT
>JAOTUB010000091.1 GCA_029864095.1 Gammaproteobacteria bacterium
TATCCAGCTACACCGGAGTATCGATCCTACTTCTGTTCGGGTTGTTGGCACCGGCCGCTGTCCCAGCCCAGCAGCCGATCATCCCGCTCCAACTCAGCTTCTCCGACCCTGGTGCGCGCAGCATGGGCTTCGGCGGGGCTTTCGTCGCACTGGCGGACGACGCAACCGCTGCGTTCGCCAATCCGGCCGGACTCGTACAGCTACTGAAGCCCGAGGTCTCTATCGAAGGGCGCCATTGGAGCTACTCAACGCCATACACCGTGGGAGGCAGGGCGGAAGGCCTCCCCAGCGGTAATGGCATCGACACGATTGTCGGCCTTAGAACGTCGACATCCAAAGATGACCCTGCCGGGATCTCGTTCCTCTCGTTCGCGTATCCGCTGGGGAACTGGTCGCTCGCAATTTTCCGGCACGAGAATGCGAACCTCGGATTCGACAGTGAAACGCAGGGACTCTTCTATGCTGGAACCGACTGCTGCCAGGACCGGTACTACGACCAGCGGGCGACGAGCGAACTGGATTTCCTGAGCTACGGGTTCTCCGCCGGCTATCGGATTGGTGACAAATTCGATCTCGGGTTCGGTGTGGTCTACCACGATGCCTCACTCGAATCGAATGTGGCGCAGTTCCTCTGGGATGACGACTCGCAGCAGAGCTTTTACGGGCCGAACTCGTATCTGACTGAGAGCTGGCGATACAGCCAGAGGAGTTTCGTCGATGACACCGATTGGACGCTTACAGCGGGATTTCTTTGGAAGCTATCGGCGGGCTGGAGCATCGGCGGTGTCTACCGGCAGGGGCTCGAGGCCGGTATCGAGTACGAGGTGACGGCCGGTGAAGCAGTCGATTTCGGCGTTCCACCTGGAGAAGTGTTCATTCGGGCCTCGGCCGGACCGATCGAGTTCCCGGATATTTACGGGCTCGGATTCGCCTATCAGGATCCCGACGGGCGGCTCACCGTGACTTTTCAGTGGGATCGCGTCGAGTACTCGGATATTCCGCGCAGTCTCGGCGTCGACGATCAGACAATCGACGACGCTGACGAGCTGCACCTGGGAGCCGAGTACGTCTTCCTCGATTCGACGCCGATCATTGCCGTGCGCGTTGGGGCCTGGCTGGATCCCGATCATCAGATGCGCGCCACGAGCGACGACCCCTTCATCCGCGCACTAATGCCCCGTGGTGCCGACGAGGTCCACTACGCAGCGGGTATTGGCGTGGCAATGCAGAAGTTCCAGATCGACTTCGCTATGGATTTCGCCGATCAAGCGGATACGCTGTCATTGTCAGCGATCTACAGCTTCTAGGGCGGAGGCAGCAATGACGGTCCGAGCGAAGCGATTATCCAGCCACGCCGCGATCATGATCGTGTTTCTTGTCGAATTGCTGGCGCCGATCAACGTCTCAGGGCAGGAGGCGGTCGTCCCCCTCCAGTTCAGCTTCTCCGACCCGGGGGCGCGTAGCATGGGCTTCGGCGGCGCATTTGTTGCGTTGGCGGACGACGCTACCGCCGCGTTTTCCAATCCGGCCGGATTGACGCAATTGCTGAATCCCGAAATCTCAATCGAGGGCCGTCGCTGGAGTTATTCGACGCCGTTCACCGAGCACGGGAGAGCGGAAAACCTTCCCAGCGGCTTCGGGATCGATACAACCGTCGGCCTTCGGACCGCCACTTCCGAAGATGACCTCACCGGACTTTCATTCATCTCGTTCGTGTATCCGAAGGAGAACTGGTCAGTCGCGGTATTCCGCCACGAGTATGCAAATTTCGAATTCTTTAGCGAGACCCAGGGGCTTTTCTTCGCCGGGACCACCTGCTGCCAGGACCGGTTTTGGGACCAGCGATCGCAAATCGATATGGACATCCTGAGCTACGGGCTCGCCGCTGCGTATCAGATCGGCGAGCGGTTCGATCTTGGATTCGGGGTGGTCTACTACGATGGCTCATTCGTCTCGGACGTGGACATCTTTCTCTGGGATGAGGACACAATTCCCAGCGCCTTCGCGCCCAACTCCTATCTCCCGGAGAGATCGGTATTTAGCGAGCGAATTAGCTTCGACGACTCCGATTGGGCATTTACTGCGGGTTTTCTCTGGAGGTTGTCAGAAAGTTTCAGCGTCGGCGGCGTATACCGGCAGGCACCAGAGATCCACGTCGGGGTCACGCTGACGGCCGGACAGGCCTTCGATTTCGGAGTACCGCGTGGCGAAGTGTTTCGACAGGATTCGGCCGTGCTCGAGTTACCGAAGCTCTACGGACTCGGGTTCGCGTATAAAGGCGTCGACGGCAGCCTCACTGTGTCTTTTCAGTGGGATCGCGTCGAATACCGGAATATTGTCGACAGCCTCAAGCTCGACGACCGGGCGATCGATGACGTCGATGAACTGCATCTGGGTATCGAATACGTGTTTCTCGAGTCGACACCCGTCATCGCCGTTCGCTTCGGAACCTGGTTTGATCCCGACCACCAGCTGCGGGCCACGAGCGACGACCTTCTCGCCCGGGCTCTTTTGCCGCGCGGCGAGGACGAGATGCACTATACAGCGGGCATCGGCGTGGCTATGCAGAACTTCCAGGTCGATCTCGGTGTGGATTTCGCGGATCGAGTGGACACGGTATCGCTGTCAGCGATCTACAACTTTTAGGCCGAAGGTGTCAGCCGCTCGTCCAAAAAAACTTATCGACGACGAAGAAGACCACGGCCATCGCCAGGATCGCGATGATGATGAGGTCGAGCTTGCGGCCGGACCGGCGCGTCGCCGTTTCCGAATGGTCGATGTCGCTTTCTCGTTTCACGCCTTCTGGCGTGAGCTCGAAGGCCCAGGCAAGGACGAGCGCAACTGGCAAACCGAGGGCCAGAAACACAATCAGCAGCTTGCCGGCCCAGGTGGGAACTTCGAGAAAACCGAAGACTATCTCTCCGATCTGCAGCAGCACCCAGGCGACAACTGCGTAGACGATTCCGACGC
Organism: Gammaproteobacteria bacterium; assembly: GCA_029864095.1. Taxonomy (GTDB): domain Bacteria; phylum Pseudomonadota; class Gammaproteobacteria; order Steroidobacterales; family Woeseiaceae; genus UBA1847. Next base: position 2,971 of record JAOTUB010000091.1, read on the forward strand.
GGAACACGTTGCGACGCTTTAGCTCAGCGAATAATCCACCCGTCGATCGTTCGGCCACGGCATGCAGCACCAAGTCCTCATTGGCTGTGGCTACAACCGGCAACGCTGGGGTGTCCGCAGGCGTCGTGTCGTCCTGCATCTCTCGCAGCCAGCGGCGGAAGAAGTAGTTTGCCAGCACAAATTCACGTTCTGTGTTGCTGCGGATAAAGCCGAGGTTCTCCAGGCGGCGCAGCGTGCCCTCGAGCGCATCGGGTCCGAGCGAGATCTCCTCCCGAATCGAGTTGCTCGTCACTACGGACTGCCGGGCGATCATCTGGATGATGTTGCCCTCGGCATCGGACAGCATGCCGAAATCGACAGAGAAGAAATAACTCACCATGCGGTCGGTGGCGACCTGTTCGATCGCTTCCTCAAGTCGACCCGTCTCGAGATAGCGTTTGCAGACGAGCTGGACCAGGTAGGGATGGTTGTCGCAGTGGCCGCGGATCGCTTCTACCACTCCCTCCGCGAAACGGGGTCTCTCTGCTCCTACGAGATGTGACTGCTCAATCAACGCGCTCGCCTCTTCATTGGAGAACCGCTCGATGTAGAGCGGTGGGGTAAACCCGTGCAAGAAGGGCGAGGTGTCTTCTTTCTCATCAGCAAGCGCCCACAGGCGGATCGTCGATGCCAGAACCGTGCGGATATCCTCGCGACTCTGCATCGCATGCCGGAGCTTGCGCAGCAGCGCAGGGTCTTGTTTATGCAGCTTGATCAGCTCCTCAACTTCGTCGCAGAGTAGCAAGAGCCTTAGCTTCCTGGCGCGCAGCCCCCGTCGGAGTCGCTCGAGTGAAACGAACAGATCTTCCGCCTCCACTTCCTTAATATCGAGGCCGATGCGTTCCAGCCGCTCATCGGCGTCCAGTAGCGCATCGCCGAAATTGAGGTGCAGTTCGTCCGCGGTCTCAGCCCCCTGGAAATCCCAGAAGATCGGAAAGTAACGCCGCTCCCGGGAAGTCTCCGCGATGTGCTCGAGTTGTTTCAGTAGCGAGGTCTTGCCGATCCGCCGTGTCCCGAGGAGCCAGATGCAGTTTCGATGGCCCTCGAAGATCTCTTCAATCTGAGCCTCGCGGCCATAGAACCGGTCGCCTCGCACCCATTGGCCAACGACGAACGGTATTGCCGGCACTTCGGATATATGCCCACGCGGCGCCGAGGAGAATTCCGCCGACAACGTCTCGATATTCGCCAACAGTCGATAGCCGCGCTTGGGTAACGTTTCGATCGGGTTATAGTCGGCTCGGCCCGGCTCCCCGCCTATCTTCCCCAGCTCATGGCGCAGCTGATAGATGCAGCGGCTCAGTGTGTGCTCGGTGACGATTACGTTGGGCCACACAGTCTCCAATAGCTCGTCTCTGGAGACGACGCGACCGGAGTGGCTGGAGAGAACCGTGAGCACTTCCATCACTTTGGGTTCCAGACGGACCGCGCCACCCGGACCGGCCACCGTACCCTCGCGTGCATCGACGGTAAACCTGGGAGGTGCGTGTGTCTTGGTACCCAATTTCCCCCCCCTCAGCCGTGTTGACATCCTCATTAGCTAACACGCGGCTCGGACCGCAACAACCCGGAAATGTACTTAGGGTCAGGAGCGCCGGCAGGTGATGCTCCCCGAGAAGAAAATCAGAAAGAAATAACGTCGTCATCAAGCGCCATCCTGCCTGGGCAGGTTGAATAGATGCTGAGGAGGATATCGACAGAAGCCGATACGCAGCCTCGAAAACAGGGAACGAACCGCACATCGGATGTGCAGTAACCACAGAGGTATCGTCATGAACACAAATTTTTTTCAATTGCGTTATCTGGTCCTGGTTTATCTGGCGCTGGCTTATCTGATCCTGCTTACCGCCTGCTCCGGAGGGGATGTCAATGTCTCGGCGAACCTGCCGAATATTTCACCGCTGCCCGTGGCTCAGACCAGTGAGCCCATCACGGCGCATGGCGCGATCACAGGACTGAGTGGCGTAACCGTTAACGACGTCCGTTACTCCACCAATGCTGCGATCGTCACAATAGATGATCAGCCGGGCACATTAGCTGACCTCCGGCACGGACAGATCGTCACAATCAGAGGCAAAATCAACAGCTTCGGGCTGACGGGGAGGGCCGATCGCATTCTCGTTGACACCAACCTGATTGGCCCAGTCGAAAATCTCGATGCGTCCAACGAGCGGCTGACCGTGATGGGTCAAACCGTGCGATGTGATTCAGATACTCGGTTCGCCGCTGGCATTGATCCGGCGACATTCGCCGGCCTGGCGGTCGGCAACATCATTCAGGTCAGCGGTTACGCAGATGCGGCAGGTGCGATCAGAGCCACGCGGATCGATCCGGATTTCGCGAATGCTGAACTGCAGATTGTTGGCAAGGTTGCCGGTCATAATCTCGCGAATCTGTTGTTCTCGATCAATGGTCTGATCGTCGACTACAGCAGCGCCATTTTCATCGACCTGCCTGGCGGTGCGCCGAGCAACGGCATGAAGGTGAAAGCCATCGGCTCAATGTCGGGCGGCCGCTTTGCCGTCGAACGCCTTGTCACTGCTCCGGATCTGGCTGGCAACGTGGGCCAGCGTGTGCAGGTGGCTGGTGTGATCACGCGCTTCAACTCGTCGGCCGATTTTGACATCAACAGCTCTGCCGCCGCGGTCAATGCACAAACCGCATTCCGCAACGGCCACGCAGCCGACCTGGCACTGAACGCTGAAGTTATGATTGACGGTGACTTCGCCTCCGGTGGACGCATCATGGTCAATCGCGTCACATTTAGCCGCCTCACCGGCAATACGGTGACGCTGGGATACGATCTTAGCGACTTCACCAGAATCTCTGTACCGACCGTTTTCAATGTGACGGTCACTCAAGGTCCTGAGTTTTTGGTCGAAGTCACTGTCGATGAGGAGGTCGCAAATCGCGTCGATGTAACCCAGACCGGCTCCACACTCAACATCGCTTTGAGTTCGGGCGATGGAAATGTCGACATGCTCGACGCATTCGTCACAATGCCCGTGCTCAACAGAGTTGATTTGACCGGTGTCGTCAACGCTACTCTGAATGATTTCGACCAGGCGCAGATGACGGTCAACGTCGGTGGCGTAAGTCGGTTACGTGGCAACGCCTTGACGATCGACAACCTGACCGCGAACGTCTCCGGCGTCAGCCTACTGGACTTCGGCGACATTCGTCCGATCGGAAACGCCAGCATCGACATTGTCGGTGTCAGCCAGGCGATTCTCAATATGGACGTTGGATCCACGTTGACAGGCTCCGTGGGGACGGGCCAGGGAACGGGTATTTCGACGCTCTTCTACTATGGGTCGAACGTCAATGTGAATGTCACAACGGACTTCCTTTCGTCGATAGTAAGACTCGGGGCAACGAGACCGTGATGCGAGGTACGGGTAACAGGTAAAGAGGGAGTGCAATTCGGAAATATCGTATTGCGCTCCCTTCGGTGCTGTGCGGTAGTCCCATGATGAAGCTGCAACGATGCTCAATCTTTGTGTGCGCGGCGATGGCGATGATCGCCTACCCGGCCGCCGCTGATCCCTGGTACGAACACTACTCCAAGGCCGAACAGGCCCTCGGGGACCAGGAATGGACGCTGGCCGTCCAGGAGATCAACGGGGCGCTGGAGAAGAAAGGCGACTCGGGAGCGCGTGTTCGCAGCTACGGGATGAAGGTCACAGCCTACTTCCCTTATCTCAAGCTGGGCATCGCCTACTACCACTTGGGTCAGCTCGACGCCGCCCTGCAAGCGTTCGAGACAGAAGCAAGGTTAGGAGCCATTGCGCAATCGGAAACTGCGAGCGCTGAGCTCGAACGCTACCGGACTATCGTGCAGGAGGCGCGGGTAACGGCGGCGACCGAGGAGACGCAGCGGATACGCCAGATAGTTGAACTAGGTCTCAGCGATGCGCAGGATCTGGGTGATCGTGGCCTCCTGGACGAAGCCATCGCAGCCCTCGACCGGGCACTGGCGGTAGCGCCCGACGATGTCGAAGCCCAGGCGGCCATGAGCCAACTTCGCCAGCGGCTCGAAGTGCGGGAAAGCGAGCAGGAGCGCGAGCGGACATATTCGGAGCTGGTCGCGAATGGACGAGCACTCCTGCTTGATCGGCAGTACGGCGAGGCGTCTAGCCTCTTCCGGCAGGCCCTCTTCCTCGAACAGAGCGCAGAGGTCCAGGAGCTTTTCGACGAAGCGCAGGGCAAGTTGCTCGCCGAACTCGACCCCGGCCAGGGGCTCGAGGATCAGGCGGTTGCGATCGGCGCAAGACTGGAAGAGGTGCAGGCACTGGAATCTGCGGGACGGCTCGCCGCGGCCCTGGATCGACTTCAATCCGTGCTCGCTCTGGCGCCGTCCAACCAAGAGGCCCTGTCAATCCAGAGCCGGCTTCTGCGTGCGCGAAAAGAAGCGGACGCGGAGAGCAATCGACGAGCAAGCATTGAACAATTCCTGGCTGAAGCCGAGTCGCAGTTCGAAGCCGGATCGGCGGAAGAGTCGCTGTCCGCTGCGAACCGGGTCCTGGCCCTCGATCCCGGTAACGGCCTTGCGCTGAAATATGTCGCGCAGGCCTACGGAGTGATTAGCCAAAAGCTTCTCGGGACGGGACCGCGAGGCAACATACCACCTGCCGTGCGCTTCGTGGATCTTCGGCGCGAGGGTGATGACGGCACTCTGGCGCAGACGATCAGAACGCCCGACTTCCGGCTAAACGGTGTGGTCATTGACAACTCGCCGGTGGAGGTAGTCTTTTACGACGACGACGGCAGGGTGATTGAGACGCGTCTCAACAGTCAGCCACTCGGCGAGTTTTACCTTACCGAGTTCGACCTCGAATCAGCGCTTTCGCCCGGCCTCTCGACCTTCCGACTTGTGGCAACCGATGCCGAAGATCTGATCTCGAGCAGCGAGTATGTGGTGATCTACGCTCGCCCTTTCTTTCGGGCGCCCTGGTTCTACGCCCTCGTGGCCGGCAGCGCTGTGGCACTTGGTGTCTTGTTCGTGTGGCGACGCTACCGGCGCGGCCTGCAAATGCGCAGACGCAGGTTCAACCCCTACGTGGCGGGCGCGCCGGTCCTTGAGGAGGATATGTTTTTCGGCCGGCGCGAATTGGTGGACCGCATCCTGCAGACGATTCACAACAACAGCCTGCTCTTATACGGCGAACGACGAATCGGAAAAACCTCGATTCAACATCAGCTCAAAAAACGGCTGCGCCGGCTCGACGATCCACTGTATGACTTCCATCCGGTCTTTGTCGACCTGCAAGGCACGCCGGAGACGCACTTTTTCCAGACCATCGCCGAAGACATTTTTCAGGAGCTGGCACCGGTGCTCGATGGCCTGCGGCCCGGCATCGACAAATCCGGCGAGTATGCCTATCGAGACTTCGTTCGCGACGTCCGCGCTGTTCTAAAGACCCTTGAAATGCGAACCTCCAAAAAGGTCCGGCTGGTATTGCTGATAGACGAAGTCGATGAGCTGAATGACTACGACCCCCGGGTCAATCAGAAGCTTCGCAGCCTCTTCATGAAGAGTTTTGCGGAGAGCCTCGTTGCCGTGGTTTCTGGCGTGGAAATCAAGAAGCACTGGGAGAGAGAAGGAAGCCCGTGGTACAACTTCTTCGAGGAAATCGAGGTTAAGCCGTTCGAACCTCGGGAGGCGCAGGAGCTGATAGAGCGCCCGATTGGCAGCATGTTCAAACTGGACGACGGCGTCGTCGATAGGATTATCTCGCTTACCGGTGGCAAGCCGTACCTGATTCAGAAGCTCTGCATCTCTCTTGTGACGCGTCTCCACGAGCAGCACCGGCGGAAAATTACCATTGCAGACGTCGAAGCCGTCGGCTTGCCCGAGGCGGCCTGACCGCCATGCACTACCGGTAAGAACTTGGTGAGTGATGAATACGAATACAATCAAGACGTGGCGATTACGAGCAACGCGCGGGCTCGCCTTGCTATCGGTTCTGCTGTTCATCACGTCCGTCTACCTCGTGTTCTGCCGCCCGTATCAACTGCACTGGGGGGCAACTGACGCTGAGATCGGGCGACCGATGGCAGGCGATGAGCTCAACCTGAATCCGTCTTTCCTCGCCACCCGGGCGATAACGATCAACGGCAGTCCGGAGGAGATTTGGCCCTGGCTAGTGCAGATGGGTTATGGCCGCGCGGGATACTACGGCTACGACTTACTTGAAAATGCAGGCAGTCCCGAGGGTCTGAAAAGCGCCGACGAGATCCTGCCGAGATTTCAGGAGTTCGTTGTTGGCGACGAGGTACCGATCAGCGCCGTCGTGAGCATGACGTTTCACGCGATCGAACCGAACCGTTACCTGATCTGGCGGGGAAACGAGGTCGCCGACCCCGGCGCTTTCACGTGGGCCTTGTATCCGCTGGACAATAACCGGACCCGTCTCGTCAGTCGTATTCGCTGGACATACCACCCAAACTCCATCGGTATATTTGCGCTCGAATTGTTTACGGAATTCGCTGACCACGTCGCCGTGCGTAAGGTCCTGCAGGGCGTGAAGCAGCGGGTCGAGCGTAACATCGAGCCGATGTGGGTCCAAAACGTCGAGCTCTTCACATTCATTTGCACACTCGTTACGTTTCTGACAGCGGTGGTACTGCTGTGCTGGCGCCGTCTCACCTGGAAAGCCTGGGGTGCCGGAGTCGTTGTCGGCGCAATCTGGCTCACGACCTGGTACGCGCCGGTCGCCAATTGGTTCAGCGCGTTATTGGCGCTCTTCGCAATTGCGATCCCGTTCTTCGCGCATCGTCGTGGCACACGCGATCCGGCTAACAAACTGGAGGCTTGAATAATGGCCATCTTCAAAGAGCAACTACAACTGGTTTTTTCGCCCAGGACCGCGATAACGGAATTGGCGAGTAACCCTCGCGCGGCGTTTGTGGGCTGCAAACACATTCTCATACTTGCCGTGCTCTATGAGCTCGCGTTCGTTCTTTGGGCGCTCGGCGATGCAACCGTGACGATGCCCGCCTTTCTGAAAATTCCGGAGGACCGATACTATTTTTATGAGCTGATCTTCGCGATTCCCGTGTTCTTTGTCGTCTGGATTGTTGCAAGTGGCACCGCCTACCTGTTTTCTAGGGCGATCGGAGGAAACGGTTCCTACGATACGATGCTCGGTGGATTTGGAATCGCGGCACTTGTCAGCGCTTACTTCACTCTCATACCAGACTTCATTCAAGGTGTGTTGTGGACGACCGGATGGGTGCCGTTTGCCGAGTATCAGGAAGCAACCAGCCGCGGGCCATTACTCGTATTGCTGTGGGGCTACATCGTTGCGTACAACGTCAGCCATCTGGTCTTGTATACCGTGACAATTCGCTACTCGCAGAATCTTGGCATTTCAAAATCCGCGATAGTGGCCATAATTTCATATTTCACCTCAGTCGGAATTTTCATCACCTTCATTCGCTAGCTACGCCACGCCGCCGAGTAATCGTACGCACGACGTAACCACCTGCCTGCTTGGTTACTAGCCAGGCAGTTCAATAAGCAGCGCAGGGCCGCTCGATCGGCCAGAAAAATGACGTCGTGAGCGGCAGAAAACGGCCAATAGTCGACATTGGTCGCTAGGTACATCCCCGAATTGTCGGTCTCTCCTTATTGCGGCATAAAAGTTAGCGACATCCGACACAGGCAATCCTGGCCAAAGCGATGGACGCAAAGCCACGGGCCTCGTCGTCTCCGCGACCTTTTGAAGTAGAAATGATTCGAACGACCCTGTACACAGGTTTGGCGCTGTGTCTGGCGGCTGGCGCAGTCCTCGCCCAAGGCGTGCCGGAGTCTGTGGTGCCGCCCATCCTGCAGTTTAGCTTTTCCAATCCTGGAGCTCGCAGCATGGGTTTTGGTGGTGCCTTCGTTGCCCTGGCTGATGACGCCACCGCCGCTTTCGCCAACCCTGCCGGCCTCGTCCAGATCACCAGGCCCGAGGTCTCTCTCGAAGGGCGTTCCTGGGGTTACTCCACACCCTTTACGGAGCACGGACGGGTAGACGGCGAACCCACGGGCATCGGCGTCGATGTCGTGGCCGGGTTGAGGGGCGGCACCTCTTCCGATGACGTAACCGGCGTCTCTTTCCTGTCGCTTGTCTATCCGCGGAATAACTGGTCGTTCGCCTTATATCGCCACCAACTGGCGGATTTCGATTCTTTTAGCCAGACGCAGGGACTCTTCGCGGGCGCGGGCACCACCTGCTGCCGATTCACCGACCAGCGGGCGCAGACCAATCTCGAGGTTGTCAGCTACGGGCTCTCGGGTGCCTATCGAGTGACCGACGCACTGAGCCTCGGTCTGTCGCTCGTCTTCTTCGACGGCAACGTGAATCTCCAATGGGAACTATTTCTGCCCGACGAAGACGACATCCTGCAGAACTTCGCGCCGACCTCGTATCTGCCGGAGAGGATGGCTGTGCAAGCGTCGCAGCACATTGACGACAGCGACACGGGATTGACGGCCGGCTTCCTGTGGACGCTGTCGCCGCGATGGCGGCTGGGAGGGTTCTATCGCGAGGGTCCTGGCTTCCAGCTGCGTGGCGAAACCCTTAGCGGGCCAAGCGGTTCCTTATTCGGCCTGCCAGCCGCCGGAACGCTCCTGGAACAAAGCAACTCTCCGAGCGCTCTTCCGAACGTCTACGGCTTGGGCTTCGTCTTCCGGACGCCGGATGGACGCTTGACGTTAGCCTTCGAGTGGAATCGGGTCGAGTACTCGACCATCCTCGATCGCCTCGACCCAGAGGACTTCGACACTGACGATCTCGATCTCAACGACGGCGACGAGTTCCACTTGGGCGGCGAGTATGTGTTCCTCCGATCCACGCCGGTTGTTGCCGCTCGGCTCGGCGTGTGGCTCGATCCCGACCATCAGCCAAGGGCCACCGCAGCCAGCCAGCCAATAGAGCGTGCCCTTCTGCCGCCGGGCGCGGATGAGATCCACTGGTCGCTAGGTATCGGACTGGCATTCGAGAATTTCCAGATCGACCTCGGTGCCGATTTCTCAGACCTCATCGACACGGTTTCCCTGTCCGCGATCTACAGCTTCTAGGCTGCGTCCCTGACAATGCCAGGCGGCACCGTTGAGCCTGTTTGATCGACAGGTTCTGTGATGAACGGATAAAACTTCCTCACAAATTGGCGCGCGCAAGCGTGTGGCGAAACGGCCGTGAATGCTCGCTGAAATGCCGAATGTCGGCGAAAGTGCACCGCATCATCAAGCAGAGCGGGCGGCATTTGTCGGGACATCGTTCGGGGAGTGTCACGGCCCACTACTACTCAGCAGCCGAACCAGGCAATTTGCTCTCGGCTGCTAACCGAGTCGTCGGGGAAGGGTCACGCAAAACTCCCGCACTGTTCGTTTTAAAGAAAAAAGCAGCTGGCGCCTGAGACGCTAACTGCTTGCTCTAACTTCGAAAAGTTGGCGCGCCCGGAGAGATTGATTCGGGCCTGCGGCCCTCACCCCTTCGGGGCGCACTGCGTGCGTCCAAATCGGCGTAACCGATTTGTCGAACGGTCGTCCTTCGGACGACTCAGTTCGAACTCTCGCAGGAAGCTGCAATAAAAAAACGGGGCCACAAGGGCCCCGTTCTTTTTATTGGCGCGCCCGGAGAGATTCGAACTCCCGACCGCTCGGTTCGTAGCCGAGTACTCTATCCAGCTGAGCTACGGGCGCATTGTTTGATCTTGCATGAGCTGTGGCGGAGAGAGAGGGATTCGAACCCTCGAAGGGGTATTAGCCCTTACTCCCTTAGCAGGGGAGCGCTTTCGACCACTCAGCCATCTCTCCATAGGGTGGTCCCCGCCGCCTATCGACCGGGGGCGTCATAGTACTGATCGGGATACTCGAGGTAAAGCCTTTGCGGCGCTAATCGCCCGAGCTGCCCTCTGCTCCTTCTCCCGATGCTTTTTCGCTCTGAATTCGCTCGTAGATCTCTTCGCGGTGCACAGCGACGTCTTTCGGGGCATTGATCCCGATACGTACCTGATTCCCTTTGACCCCCAGGACGGTGATCGTAATATCGCTCCCGATCATGACCGTCTCACCAGCGCGTCGCGTCAGAATAAGCATGATTTCCTGCTCCTGCCTTTTTAGGGCTCCGCCCCTTTCTTGTTACGCGTCGTACGTCCTAAACCGTTGTAATACTAGTCGATTTTGCGCCCAGATGCCCATAACGGTGAAAAAAATGGCTGTTTTCGTAATTTCCAGAATCGGGACCGGCCGGTCAGCACCAATGATCCCCACCGGCGGTGGCGGCGAATTGTAAACATTTGTGCCATTCGCCCGATGTCGATTGTCCTGGAATCCGGCTGGCATGACACTGTTCGCCCAATAAATTAAGGAGACCGAAATGAGCGTAGCACGTGTTACAGAAATTACGTCTGAGTCCGGAAAAGACTTCGAGACAGCGATTGATAACGCCATCGAAAAAGCGAACAAGACTTTGGACCAGATCGAAGGCGCCTGGGTGCAGGACATGAAGGTAACGGTCAAAGACGGCAAGGTCGACAAATATCGCGTCAACCTCAAGGTCACATTTGTCTTGAAGTAAGACCCGAAACACATAGAACGGACGGCCTTTTGCACCAAGCATTTACAGAGTGATTGTGAACATTTGTGACAATGAGATTGAAATCACGGCAGCTGTCCTAAACTTCGCGGCGAATACATTAGTAATACCAAATTGGAGATAAAACGTGGCAAAGAAAATCGAAAGCATCGAGGGCATCGGCCCGAAATTCGGCCAAGCGCTCCGCGCTGTCGGTGTCAGAACAGTCGAAGACCTGCTCGAGGCCGGCGCCAGCAAGCAGGCACGTGGTGCGTTGGCGGAAAAGACCGGTATCAGTGAGGTTCGAGTACTGAAATGCGTCAATATGGCTGACCTTTTTCGCATCAACGGCGTCGCTAGCCAGTATGCCGAGCTTCTCGAATGCGCTGGCGTCGATACCGTCAAAGAACTGAAGCATCGAAATGCAGTGAACCTTGCGAACACGATGGCTGAAGTCAATGAAGGCAAAAACCTCGTACGTCGCACGCCGTCTGTCAAGGTAATCCAGGACTGGATCTCGCAGGCCGCCAAGCTGCCGCCGAAGGTGACTTACTAGGACCCGCTTCGCTGGGCAAAGCGGCACCTTAGCGTGCCGCTGCCCTTATAAACGCGGTCATGAATATGGAATCGATCTTCGCATCACTACAAAGCACATTGAGCGATACGTTGCCGAGCCTACTTGCAGCGGCCGGAATTCTCGTCGTGGGGTGGTTCGTAGCACTTCTGCTGCGCGCTGGCACGCGCCGGCTTCTAAGGGTTGTTAGCCTGAACGAGCGAATCGCCAGTAGTACCGACCACGACGTCGATGCCGAGGCCTGGGGCGCAGCTGGCGTCTTCTGGCTCGTGATGTTCCTGGTGCTGATCGCGTTCTTCAACGTGCTTGACCTGGAAATCGTCTCGGCGCCGCTG
>JAOTUB010000092.1 GCA_029864095.1 Gammaproteobacteria bacterium
CGAGCACGAAACTGATCGACCCTGCGAGCAGCGCTGCGGAGCGCCGCGACAATTTCGTCGCGTCCCTGAGCCAGGAAACCGGCGCCTCGAGCATGCCGATCGACGAAGTGAGGGCCGCAAAGAACAGCAGTACGAAAAACACGGTACCAAAGACAAGGCCGCCCGGAATCTGACCGAAAGCGAAAGGCAAGGTCATAAACACGAGGCCTTCCCCTGCACCGGGCTCCAGGCCATAGGCAAAGATAATCGGGAAAATCGCCAGGCCGGCAAGCAGCGCCACGGCCGTATCGGCCCCGACGACGATCGCCGAGGCGCTTGGCAATTTGGTGCTGCGCTCGATATAAGCGCCATACGCCATCATGTTGGTGATGCCGACGCTGACTGAGAAAAACGCCTGGCCGAAGGCCCTGAGCACGACCTGACTGTCAACCTTGCTGAAATCGGGTGCGAAGAGGAAATTGACAGCACGTGCAAAGTCACCGACAACGGCTGCGTAGATGACCATCGCGACCAACATCAGGAAGAGGGCGGGCATCATGAACTTGACGGCTTTTTCAATGCCAGCCTGCAGGCCGCGAGCTGATATCAGCACCGTCGCCGCAAAAAAAGCTGTGAACCAGGGCAGCAAAGATCCAGGCTCGCCGTTCAGGCGATCGAAAATCAGCTGCGACTGCTGTGCATCGATCTGCTGCAACTGCCCGGCAGCCATCTTGTAGGCATAAGCCATCGTCCAGCCGCCAACAACGCCATAAAACGCAAGCGCGATGATGGCGCCACCACCGCCGAGCACCACGCCCATCCAGCGCCAGTTTTCCGAGTGTCCGGACTCTTTGGCCACGGCCGCGATTGCCGCTGGGGGCCCCGCGGCGCCGCGCCGGCCGATCAGGAGTTCGGCCATCAAGACGGGCAGGGCCAGGACGACAACAGCGGCGAGGTAGATCAGGACAAACGCACCGCCGCCGCTGACCCCCGCCGTATATGGGAACAGCCAGATATTGCCGAGTCCCACGGCGCAGCCGACCGCAGCCATGATGAAGGTGAACTTCGAGGACCAATGCATGCCGCCCGTTGTCGTCATGGTGTGTTCTCCCTAAGTGACCGCCGCACGCACCTGGTATCGCGTCTCTTTCCAGGATTGCTTGTCGAGAATGTCGTGAAGCCTGTCGACGGCATCCCACACGTCGACATAGCGTATATACAGGGGCGCGAAGCCGAAACGCACGTTGGCCGGCGCCCGATAATCGCAGATTACGCCGCTGTCATGTAATGCACGAACGATCGGGTAGCCGTCCTCGTTGCGGAAGGACACCTGGCTACCACGCTGTGTCGCGTCACGCGGGCTGACGAGTTCGAAGCCGAATTCGCCGCAACGTTCTTCGACCAGTTCGATAAACAGATCAGTCATGCGCATGGACTTCTCGCGAATCGCGTTGATGTCGGCGCGCAGCATGATGTCGATACCGATCTCGGCCATCGACAAGCTCGCCGTCGCTTGCGTCCCGGTCAGCATCTGGCGTATGTCGCCGGCTGGCCGGTAGTCTCGCTCGAAATCGAACGGCGCGGCGTGGCCGTACCATCCCGTAAGCGGCTGCGTGTATTTGCCGTGATGCCGTTCAGCCGCAAACAGCAGCGCCGGGGCGCCCGGCCCGCCATTGATATATTTGTAAGTGCAGCCAACCGCGAAATCGACGTTACAGCCGTTGAGATCCACCGGCATCGCACCGGCACTGTGGCACAGATCCCAGACCGCCGCGGCGCCCACTGCATGCGCCTTTTGAGTCAAAGCCGCCATATCGTGGATACGCCCGGTCTTGTAATGCACCTGCGTGATGCAGATCGCCGCGACGTCCTCGTCGATCGCATCCATCAGGTCGTTTGCTTCGGCGAATCGAATGGCATGGCCTTTATCGAGTTCTTCGAGGAGCCCCTGGACCATGTAGTTGTTGGTCGGGAAATTGCTGCCTTCCATGACAATCACACGACGCTCCGGCTGCATTTTTAGCGCCGCCGCGACGACTTTGTAAAGATCAATACCGGTTGCGTCCGTCAGCACGACTTCGTTCGGCTTGGCCCCGACAAGGGGTGCGATTTTGCGACCGAGCGTGGACGGCAGCTCGTACCATCCGGCCGTGTTCATGCTGCCGATCAGACCTTCCGCCCATTCGTATTCGACAACCCGTTTCGCGCGCTCTGCCGCGGCGAGCGGCATCGCGCCCAATGAGTTTCCGTTCAGGTAGATGACGCCCTTGGGCAGGAAGAACTCTTCGCGAAAGCCGGCCAGTGGGTCAACTCGGTCCAGGTCTTGCAGGTCGGTTCGTGTTTTTGTGGTCATATTTTCGTGTCGAGACCGCCATTTGGCGGACTTTACCTTACAATAGGACGGCCCATGCCGCACGACATTAAAAATTACATTGCCGGTGAATTCATTACGTCAACGTGCCGGTTCGATGATGTCAATCCGGTCGACGGATCGTTGGTTGCCGTTGTCCACGAGGCGGATCGCGCGACCGTGGACAAGGCAGTTCAGGCGGCGCGCGAAGCGCTGGACGGACCCTGGGGTTTATTTTCTGCGGCCGAGCGTGCAGCTTTGCTGCACAAAATTGCCGACGGCATCGAGGGACGCTTCGACGATTTCGTAAGCGCTGAGATCGCTGATACGGGCAAGCCCCTGGCGCAGGCACGCACACTCGACATTCCGCGCGGCGCGGCCAATTTCCGCTTCTTTGCCAGTCTGGTCAGCACGTCTGGTACCGAGTGCTTCGAAATGGGCACGACCGATGGCGCCGGCGCCCTGAATTACTCCATACAAAAGCCACTGGGGGTGGTCGGCGTCATCTCGCCCTGGAACCTGCCGTTCCTGTTGCTGACGTGGAAGTTGGCACCGGCCATGGCGGCGGGCAATGCGATCGTCGCTAAGCCTTCCGAAGAAACACCGGCCAGTGCAGCGCTGCTCGCGGAGGTCATGCATGACGTCGGTATTCCGCCCGGTGTATTCAATCTTGTTAACGGGTTCGGTCCCGATTCTGCCGGCGAATTCCTGACATCGCATCGGGGCGTGGACGCCATCACGTTTACCGGGGAATCGTCTACAGGAAGCGCGATCATGCGTGCGGCCGCAGACAACGTAAAAGCCCTGTCCTTCGAACTCGGTGGCAAGAACGCGGCGATCGTCTTCGACGATGCTGACCTGGATCAGGCAATCGACGGCACGGTGCGATCGGTATTCTCCAACTGCGGTCAGGTCTGCCTGTGCTCTGAGCGTGTCTACGTTCACGAATCGATTTTTGACGAGTTTGTCGAGCGCCTGAAGGATCGTGCCGAAGCGCTGCGCATGGGCCGCCCCGAGGATGAGCAGACTGAGATCGGCCCGCTGGTGTCGATAGCTCATCGCGACAAGGTGCTTTCCTACTATGCGCTGGCGCGCGAGGAGGGCGCCGACATCGTTACGGGTGGCGGCATTCCGAGCTTCGGTGACGAGCGGGACAACGGCGCCTGGATAGAGCCGACGATTCTGACGGGCCTGCCGGAGTCGGCACGCTGTGTCCGCGAAGAGATATTCGGACCGGTTTGTCACGTCGCGCCCTTTGCATCAGAGGAGCAGGCGATCGCGATGGCGAATGACAGCGCCTATGGTCTCGCAGGCGCCATATGGACGACGAACCTGTCGCGCGCGCATCGCGTCGCCCGCCAGATCGAGGCCGGTATTGTATGGGTGAATACGTGGTATCTGCGCGACCTGCGCACGCCGTTCGGTGGCGTGAAGTTGTCCGGAATCGGCCGCGAGGGCGGCATTCACTCGCTCGCTTTCTATTCCGAACCGACGAACATCTGTATCAAGCTATGACAACACCAACCGCAAAGGTAGTGCCGGGCAAAGCGACGCCGCGTGGCCGTTTTCCACATATCAAACGCGCAGGCGACTTCCTGTATGTGTCCGGAACGAGTTCACGGCGGCCCGACGACACGTTCGAGGGAGTTGAAGTCGACGAACAGGGGCACGCGCAACTTGATATCCGCGCACAAACACGGGCTGTGATCGAAAACATCAAAGACATTCTTAAAAGTGTCGGCGCCGAAATCGACGATGTTGTCGATGTCACATCGTTTCTCGTGAATATGCAGGACTTCGAAGGCTATAACGAAGTTTATGCCGAATACTTCGATTACGACGGGCCAACGCGCACGACGGTCGCGGTGCATCAACTTCCGCACCCGCATCTGTTGATCGAGATTAAAGTCACGGCCTACAAACCCGAAACCGAGGCTGCACCGTCATGACGTTACACCGCCACCCGACTTTGACTCCCTTTAACCTGCAGGGCTGGATAGACGAGCACCGACACCTGTTGAAGCCGCCCGTGGCGAATCGCTTGTTGCATGATGATACGGGGATGATCGTCATGATCGTCGGCGGGCCGAATACGCGCATGGACTTTCACGACGATCCGGTCGAAGAGTGGTTTTACCAGATCGAAGGCGACATGATTCTGAAGATCGCGGCCGACGGCGACATCTATGACGTGCCGATCCGAGAAGGGGACGTCTTCATGCTGCCGCCGCATGTGCGGCATGCGCCGCAGCGGCCGCAGGAGGGCTCGATCGGCCTCGTCGTCGAATCGCCGCGCATGCTCGGCATGAAGGATGGCTTCGAGTGGTATTGCTTCGATTGCAAGCAATGCGTGCATCGCGCAGAAGTTTCGCTGACCGATCCGAGCGGCATCGTCGAGGAATTGCCGAGGATATTCGATGCATTTGACAAGGACATGGGCGCACGGACTTGCCAGAACTGTGCTGCCGTGCACCCGGGTAAAGGCGCGCCGCCGGAGGGCTGGGTGCAACTATGACACCTGTCATCGACATTCACTCGCATTTCCTGCCCGAGCAATGGCCGGATCTTGCGGAGCGCTTCGGCACGCCGGACTGGCCGTGGATGCGGCACACCGAAGTAGGCAAAGCAATGCTGATGGTGGGCGACAAAGAATTTCGCCCTGTCTACGATGCGTGCTGGAGTGCCAGTCGGCGCCTCGAAGAGATGGATCGGGACGGCATAGATCTGCAGGTGATCAGCGCGACGCCAATTCTGTTTGCGTATAGCAGACCGATCGATCATGCAGCGGACTGCGCGCAGCTGTTTAACGATTTAGCTCTGGATATTTGCGGACAAGGGCAAGGCCGCCTGCTTTCCCTCTGCCAGGTGCCGCTGCAGGACACGGATGCGGCCTGTAAGACATTAAGCCGGGCGATGCAGGAAGGTCATGTCGGCGTGCAGATCGGTAACCATGTCGAACAACGCAACCTAGACGACGAAGGCTTGATTACGTTTCTGCAGCACTGCGCTGACGAGGGAGCCGCAGTCCTCGTGCACCCGTGGGATATGTTGGCCCCGGAACGCACGGCAAAATACATGATGGCATGGACCGTGGGTATGCCCGCCGAAACGCAACTTGGTATCGTGTCGATGATACTCGGAGGCGCATTCGACAAACTCCCTGAGAACCTCAGGCTATGTTTCGCGCACGGCGGTGGCAGTTTTGCGTTCCTGCTCGGTCGGCTCGACAACGCCTGGCGACGCCGCGATATCGTACGCGGTCAGTCGAAAAACCTGCCTTCGAGTTACGCACGCCGATTCTACGTCGATTCCGCGGTTTTCGATCCGACCGCGTTGCGCTTCCTGGCCGATGTCATGGGCGAGGACCGCGTTATGCTCGGATCGGACTATCCATTTCCCCTCGGTGAGGAATTCGTTGGCGAACTCATTCGCAATGCGGCCGGTTTCGACGATGCAGCGAAAGCCCGGTTGCTCGGCGGCAACGCGCTCGAGTTTCTGAATATTCCCGCCGCTCAGAATGCTTCCGCGTAGCGGTCCTATGCCGTGCCACGCATGGTTGGCCGTGATACGCCAACCGTGAGTTTCTCGCCGAGAACTTCACGACGAAAACGGAACAGCTCCGCCGGGCGGCCCCGGCCGATGGCGCTGGTTCTGCCGACCGGCTCGACGAGGTCTGCGTTGGTCACAAGGCGACGGAAATTCTGTTTGTGCAGTTTGACGCCGCCGAGTGCTTCCGCAACGCGCTGTAATTGCAGCAATGTGAATTCGCCCGGCAGCAATTCGAACACGACCGGGCGGTAGGTCAATTTGCCACGCAGCCGGCCGAGCGCCGTCGCCAGGATACGTCGGTGATCCGAGGCGAGCGGCAAGCCCGTCGCGTCGGTCGAAATGTCGGTTGTCGCATCAACTGCCGCGATCCTATTGCGGCCCGCGGCGGCGGCGTCACGCTGCGCTTCGGCCACAATGCCGGCTTCGTACAGGAGCTCGTATCGCTCCAGCGTCAGCACGAGATCAAGATTCGAAGCGTCTGCCTGACCGAACGTCACATTGACTCTCTCTTGCCGTTGCTTCCGATTGCGTTGGTCCTTCGGTTGCCTGGCCCAGCGTTGCAAAGCCGGCTCCAGCGTATCGCGCGCGACATCAGGACGCCCGGAGCGCCAGTCCTCCCAGGGCAAAAAGCTGTACCAGTCACGCCACTCGGCATCGGCTACACCAACCTTGTCTTCGTGAGTCAATGCAATATAGGCAACTGACACCACTCTCGGCCCACCTTCGATTTCGCGCGGATCACGATTGCGATTGCCAAATGTGTAGAGCTGCTCGACGTAGTAGAGGTCCAGTCCCGTCTGCGCTTCGACCCAGCCGCGGAGCCCATTCTCGAGGCTGTCATGATGGATGGGGTCGAAAGGACCGCTCGGCAGACCAAGGCCACGGAAGTCCGATTGCTCGCCGGTTTGGTTGACGAGCAGGACTCTGGGCATGTCATCGGTGACCGCAACAATCACGGCGGTCAGGTTGATGATTATGTTGTTGCGGTTATCAGCCATTGACACACTTTATGCTCTCTGAGAGTATAATAAAATATGCTCTCAAAGAGCATAATAGTTTCGCGGGTAAGTATTTCCAGTGTGGCCGCATGAGCAGGTGATTAATGATTTGGAATCAACAACTTACGCAGGATCTCGTCAAGGTGGCGCCACTTTACGAACGCGTCAAATCAGTCATTCCTGACGTCGAATGGCCCGTGCATGCGCCCTACGTTGCCGCAATCAACGAACTCAAGCAGGAGCGTAATGCGGTCATTCTTGCACATAACTATCAGACGCCGGAGATCTATCACTGCGTCGCGGACATCACGGGCGATTCGCTCGCGCTGGCGCGAAAAGCTGTGGAGACGGATGCCGAAGTCATCGTTCTGGCCGGCGTGCACTTCATGGCGGAGACCGCCAAGCTATTGAATCCCGACAAGACCGTGCTGATTCCCGATCTGCGGGCCGGGTGTTCCCTGGCCGAGTCAATTACCGCGGATGATGTTCGGCAGTTGCGAGGCAAGTACCCGGGTGTCCCGGTCGTTACCTATGTCAACACGTCGGCTGCCGTGAAGGCCGAGTGCGACATTTGCTGCACCTCGGGCAATGCCGTTCAGATAGTAGAGTCGCTCGGCAGCGACCGCGTCATTTTTGTTCCGGACGAATACCTCGCGTCTTACGTGGCCGATCAAACGGACGTCGAGATCATTCCCTGGCAAGGACATTGTGAAGTGCACGAACGCTTCACAGCCGCGGAACTCGAAGACTATCGCGCCGGGCACGAAGGCCTGACGATCATTGCACATCCCGAATGCCCGCCGGATGTGCTCGATGCGGCGGATTTCGTTGGCTCGACAGCGCAAATGCAGAATTTCGTCGTTACCAGGCGGCCACCCAAGGTGCTCATGGTCACCGAATGTTCGATGAGCGACAACGTGGCCGCCGACATAGACGACGTCGAGTTCATCAGGCCGTGCAATCTGTGTCCGCACATGAAGCGCATCACACTCGCGAAAATCTATGAGTCACTGAAGACCCTCGAGCCGCGCGTCGAGATCGATCCGCTAGTTGCGGACAGGGCTCGCAGTGCAGTCCAGCGTATGCTGGCGATCGGAGGCTGACGATGCGCCGCGCAACCGACACCATGATGTCCGTGCAGCACGACGACATTATCGTGGTGGGTTCCGGCATCGGCGGTTTGGTCTGTGCGCTGTCGCTTGCGCCGCGGCCCGTCACATTGATTACAAAGACGCCGAAGTTGCAGGGCGGCTCGAGTTTGTGGGCGCAGGGCGGCATTGCCGCCGCGGTCGGTCCCAACGATTCGCCACAGGCGCATGCGGCGGACACGCTGTCGGCCGGCGCCGGCCTGAGCGATCCGGAGCGTGCGCGGGAGCTGACCGACGAAGCCGCCGCGAGCCTGGACTGGCTCGTTCGCGAGGGCATACCGTTCGATCGCGACATTCATGGCGATCTCGCGCTCGCGAGGGAAGCCGCCCATCAATTTCCTCGCGTGGTTCACGCAGGCGGCGACACGACAGGCCAAGTGCTGGTTAGTTCGCTGATCGACCGCGTCGCGGGCGTACCGTCGGTCAAAGTTCTCGAGGATACACTTGCGTATGACCTGGTCGTGGAGAGAGGGCGTGTCCAGGGTCTCATTACATTCAGTCGGGAAAACGGCTGGGTGTTTCGCAGAGCACCGCAGGTCGTGCTTGCGACCGGCGGTATCGGCATGGCCTGGTGGCGCACGACCAATCCCGTCGAAGCGACGGGTGACGGTCTTGCGATGGCCGCTCGCGCCGGAGCCAGACTAACCAACCTTGAGTTCGTGCAGTTTCATCCGACGGCATTGGCGGTCGAAACACGCGGCGGCGCCAGCCTGCCGCTGTTGACGGAGGCGCTGCGCGGCGCCGGAGCGCTGCTGCTCGACGAGCAGGGCGAACGTTTCATGCTATTGGAGCACCCGCTGGCCGAGTTGGCGCCGCGCGATGTCGTCGCGCGCTGTATCGAAAAGAGAACCAGCGCTGGACAGAGAGTGTACCTGGACCTGCGACCAGTCCTTTGCGGTTCCCGCAGCAAGTCATTCCCGACAGCGATTCGGACCGCGACCAAGGCAGGATTCGATCCATTCAATGAAGCATTGCCAATCGCGCCTGCGGCCCATTACCACATGGGTGGCATCGACGTCGACGACGTCGGGCGAACGTCTATCGACGGCCTGTGGGCCTGTGGCGAGGTTGCAACGACCGGCATTCACGGCGCGAATCGGCTCGCCAGTAATTCTTTGCTCGAGGCGCTAGTGTGGGCGCGCCGCGTCGCAAGCCAGCTCACCGATGTGCCTGTGCGGCAAGACGACCGCCCGAACAGCATTCCGCCACTGCCACACGTTGCCGCTGTTGATCCGGCGACATTGCAAGAGCAGGTCGACAAAACGAGAAAGATCATGTCGCGCCATGTCGGCATAGTGCGCAGCGGCGACGCTCTCGGTGCGGCATACGACGAGCTGTCGGCAATCGACCAGCAGCTCGATGATCTGATCGGTGGCACATCGCCAGCACAGCAAGACGGCATCAGGCAATGGGCCGAGGCCCGCAACCTGATTCTGGTCGCTCGACTCGTCACGTTCGCAGCGCTGCGCCGGGAAGAAAGTCGTGGCGCACATTACCGGGACGATTATCCGCGGCCGAGACCCGAGTGGCGCCGGCAACAGTCGTTAACGGTCGATGCCCTGGTCGAAGCGCATTGACAGATCGACGGCGCGGATGTTTTTGGTCAAAGCGCCGACCGAGATGTAATCGACACCGGTCGCCGCCACGGCGGCAATCTGATCGATCGTTAGACCACCGGATGCCTCCAGTTCGGCTGGTGGATTGCCTTCGGCACGGTTTATCTCCACGGCCTTGACAAGAAGATCCGGCGAGAAGTTATCGAGCAGAAGACGTTCCGCTTTTGCGCGCAGCGCGTCGCGAAGTTCGCCGATGGATTCAACTTCAATTTCGACCGGCATCGCCGGGTGCAATCGCCGTGATGTTTCGATGGCCCGACCGATTCCCCCGGCGCTCAGGATATGGTTCTCCTTGATTAGAATCGCATCGAACAGCCCAAAGCGATGATTGACGCCGCCGCCGCAATGAACCGCATATTTCTGCGCGTGGCGGAGCCCGGGAATCGTTTTGCGAGTGTCGAGTATGCGGCAGGCTGTTCCGGCAACCGCCTGCACATATTCAGTTGTCGCGGTCGCCGTCGCCGAGAGCATCTGCAGGAAATTCAAAGCCGTCCGCTCGGCAGTCAGAATCGACCGGGCAGGGCCATGCAGCGCACAGATCACGTCGCCCGCCGCGACGACATCGCCGTCATGCTGGCGCCAGTCGATGCGAATTTCCGGATCGACCTGCTGACAGACCTCGTCTACCCAGGGTCGGCCCGCCATCGTCATCGATTCCCGCGTGATAATTGTGGCATCGATAATCGTCGAGGCCGGAATGAGTTGCGCAGTCAGGTCACCGCCGCCCAGGTCCTCACGCAGCGCGCGGGCAACGTTATCCCGGATCTCGGCGAATAGGTCTGCGTCTGTTTGCATGATGACTGGCGTGGCTGAAGTACGACGTAGTCTAGCAGCAAGCGGTGCCTGTTCGACGCCTTTACGGGAGCACGGCGCGTAACGTAGGCGCAGGTCAAGCAATACAAGCATACGCTGAGACGGTCGGAGCAACATCACGGCCGAGATAGTGTCGAGTATGCAGCGCTCGCGCTCCGCGCCGGTATAAGAATACTCGAGCTGTCAAAGACGCAATCGGGAAAGATATACTTGCCGTATGCCCGCCGAATCTACACAGCGCAATTGGGCGACGATAGCCACAAAGCGGGTCTGGCGGCATTCTATCTAGGCAAGACAGCAATGGCCGCGCGCCGCTTAAAGACTGCGACAAATCATTCGAACAGGCCTCGCTCGACGTCGTGCAGCGATTCCGCTCCGCGCCTCGGTTCGAGGACGGCAAAGCTGTTGCGGTCGATGGGGTCAAAACGCGAGTTGGCTTCAAGATCAGGAAGCAGTGTCCGAATATGTGACGGATTATGTATCG
The DNA here is from genome assembly GCA_029864095.1 of Gammaproteobacteria bacterium. Taxonomy (GTDB): domain Bacteria; phylum Pseudomonadota; class Gammaproteobacteria; order Steroidobacterales; family Woeseiaceae; genus UBA1847. The sequence goes on from JAOTUB010000092.1 coordinate 10,938, forward strand.
CTGCGGCCACCGTAGCTGGACAATGCCTCGCTAATTCATCGGTTTTCCGGACCAGAGCATGAAGAATTTCCTAATTTGGGCAGTACTGGTGGGTGTCGTCGGCTACGCTGGTGCCAAGTTCTATCTGCACAGTGAAGTCAGTGACGCCGTGGACATGATGGTGTTGATGTTGTCGCCGTACGCCGAGGTGGAGTACGACGGCGTCGCCTCGACTTTGACCGGAGAACTGACTGTCGACGGCGTGCGGGTTCGTGTCGACGGTTTTGCGGATGACCTCTACATAGAGCGCATCGGCATTGACACACCGAGCTTCTTGTCGCTGCTGGAACTCAACGACATGTCGAAATTGCAGTCAAATGGCGTTCCGGAGTATATGGGCTTCCTTATCGAAGGACTCCGGATTCCGGCCGACGCAGACTATTACAAGCAGTTCTACGATTTCTCGCTGCAGGCACGTGGCATCGCCGATGCATCCGGCCCCGCTGTTGAATGTACCGGCAAGTATGGCTTCTCACCGACGGCGCTCGTAGCGCTTGGCTACGAAGAACAGGTAATGGACATGTTAATGACCATACGCGATGAAGAATCCCGCTTCTCGTTCGATATGAGCGTCAGCATGGACGAGATGTGGGATATGATTGTCAACGTTTCGTTGGCCGGCAACATTATGAGTGAGGTAGCGAAAGGTGCGATGTACCGGCCGAAGCTGCGTGACATGCGCGTGGAATATACGGATAAGTCGCTGAATCAACGCGTCACGAAATACTGTGGTGAACGCGGCTTGTCGGCAGCGGATACGCTCAAAGCACAAATGGATTCCTTCAAATTCGTTGGCGAGAGCAATGGCATCGAATTCGATGAGTATATGCTGGAACCCTACAAGGAGTTTCTGTTGGGCAAATCGACGCTGGTCGTTACCGCACAACCGAATGAACCGATTGCGTTCTCGCAGATCGATCTCTACAAGCCAAGCGACGTCCCCGCGCTGCTAAACCTCGCTGCTATCGCCCGATAGCCACGATTCACAGCGTATGATCTGTCACACGACAGATCATGCGGGTGAATCATTCGATGAGAGCCGAAAAACCTCAGCTGATCCGTGGCATCGGCATCATTGGTGGCGCACTGCTCGTGCTGAACGGGATGGTCGGCGCCGGAATATTCGCATTGCCGTCTGTAATTGCGGAGCGGGCTGGCGTTCTGAGTCCCTGGCTATTCCTCGGGGCCGGACTGCTCATCATCATGATCGTGCTGACGCTCGCCGAACTTTCGAGTTATTTCACCGAATCCGGTGGTCCGGCACTGTATGCGACACGCGCATTCGGTCCACTTGCGGGTTTTAGTACTGGCTGGCTGTACTATGTTAGCCGTGCGTCGGCAATCGCTGCAAACTCACACGTCATGGCCAAGTATCTCGGTGCGCTCTGGCCCTGGTTTGATACCGGGACCGGTCACGCCGTCGTCATCGTTGTCGTGTGCGGGACCTTGACGCTCGTGAATGTGATTGGCGTAAAGGGAGGTGTACGCACGCTTGCTTTCTTTACTTTCTTCAAAATGATTCCTCTCCTTTTTCTGATCTTGCTTGGCTTGCAGTACGTGAGTCCCGGTGCTTTGTTTCCTGACAACTTGCCGACGGTTGACGATCTGGGTGGCACGACGCTGCTGTTGATTTATGCCTTTGTCGGATTCGAGTCTGTTCTGATAACCGCTGGGGAAACTGAAAAACCCCGTGCGACGATTCCGAGCGCTCTGGTTCGAACCGTAATCGCCACCGGCATCTTTTACTTCCTTATCTCACTCGTCTATGTCGCGGTACTGCCCGGCGACGTCAATGAGGGCACGCTCGTCGATATCGGACGCCAGCTGGCCGGGCCGACGGGTGCCATCGTAATTACGGTGACAGCCGTATTTTCCATCGGCGGAAACCTATCCAGTACGATGCTGGCCGTGCCCAGACTGACATTGTCATTGGCGGAGAATCGTCTATTGCCACAATGGTTTGGCAGGATTCACTCCCGGTACTCTTCGCCGGCGAACTCGATCATTTTTCTTGGCGGTCTCGCAACGCTGCTCGCGCTGTCAGGGTCGTTCGTCCGCCTTGCGATCGCTTCCTCGCTGACCCGGCTCATTACCTATGCTGTGTGCATTGCGGCACTGCCCGTGATCAAGAAACGGGCTGACTCTGCAGCAAGGCAGCACGCGTTCAATCTCAAAGGCGGCTACACGATTCCGATCATTGCGCTGGGTCTTTGCGTATGGATGGCTTCACACTCGTCGGCGGAGTCGTGGAAGTTTGTTGCAGCCCTGCTAGCCGCGGGCCTGCTGCTGTTCTGGATCGAACATCTAAGCATCAGAAGGGCGGGGCGACTGGGATCCTGAACTAAGCGGAAACATCCAGCGGCAACTGCGCCTGCGCCCAGGCAACGATGCCACCGCCCATCGACTTGACGTTCCTATAGCCCATTTCTTCGGCAGTTTTTGCGGCGAGAGCCGAACGACCTCCAGTGCCGCAATACAGGATGATGGCCAGTTCCTCATGCGGGATATTCCGGTCGGCACGTGCGCGATCGACTACTGCATGCAGATCGAATTCCAGCCGCCCGCGCGGAAGGTGTACCGCGCCCGGAAGGCAGCCTCTTTGGAATTCAGCCGGTTCGCGGATGTCAATGAATAATGTGTCCTGGGTCAGGCACTCGTGCGCTTCTCTGACCGAGCATTCCGTTATCGTCGCTTTAGCCTTGGCGACCAGATCCGATGGGTTAACTAACATAGGGCTCTATCCAATGTATTAATTGATGGTTGCGGCAGCTGACCTCAGTTGAGCAGGGTGACGAGCGTAGCGCTGACAGCGCCCACGAGCAGTGCAGAGAATAGACCGACGCCCAGCGGTTTCAGTCCAATATGCACGAGACCCTTGATGCTCGTGCCGAGCCCGACAGCCGCCATCGCAATCGCCAGGCAGATTTCCGCTGTTTGTTTCGTATAGGAAACAAGCGTCTGCCACTGCTCGGGCCGCAGGAAACCGAACGCGGGATCGCCCATGTCGCCAATCGTGCGCAACAAGCTCATCAGCGCGAAACCCACTACGAACAACGGAATCATCGTCCACCACTTAGGTGCTTGGCTGCCGTCCAAGGACTTACGGTGATAAATGATGCTCATTAACGGAATGATGATCAACATGCCGAGATTTCTAACCAGCTTGGTGACCGTCGCGACGTTCAGCGCCTGCGGATCATCGTAATACTGCTGATAGACGAGGCCGGCGCCGGCAACCTGTGCCGTCTCATGTACTGACGTACCGAGAAAAAGGCCGCTCGCGAACGAGTCACCCGCAAACATCCAGTGCGCCACGAACGGGTAGATCAGCATCGCAATGACGCCGAACATCGTGACGCAGGCAACCGAATAGCTGACCTCGTCATCCTTTGCCCCGATCGCGGGCGCGATCGCGACGATCGCCGTCGCGCCGCAGATGCCCGTGCCGACCGCAAT
>JAOTUB010000224.1 GCA_029864095.1 Gammaproteobacteria bacterium
GTGGAAGAAGTCACCTTTCTCGTCAAGGGCTCTTCGCCCGAGCCCTACGAAGTCATTTTTCTCAAGGATGGGGACAAGCTCACAGCTATCTGTAATTGTCCTGCGGGTCAGTACAGCAATTTCTGCAAGCACCGCATCTCGATTCTCGATGGCAAGTTCGACGCGATAACGAGCGACAATGCCGATCAGGCACCGCAAGTAGTCGCGTGGCTCGTGGGCACCGACGTAGAAGCGGCGCTTGCAGAGTTGCGAGCGGCGCAAAGAGAGCCGGGTCCGGACAAGAAGGCCCTGATCGCAGCGAAAAGAAAGCTCGCGCGAGCGATGAACAGCTAGTTGCGCACACTGGTTGTAGCTAACGGGGAACCAGCTTCAGGAGTCGTCCGTCTTTTCCGTCCTCGAGCAGCCAGATCGCCCCGGCCGGACCCTGTACGACGGCCCGCATGCGCCTGCCCATGTCGAAGCGCTCCGCTTCGCGGGCATTCTCACCGTTGAATTCGATTCGCAACAGGGCTTCCGATGACAGGCCCGCGATAAACCCGTCGCCTTTCCAGTTGGAAAAAAGATCTCCCGAATAGATCATGAAGCCTCCCGGCGAGATCACAGGCGTCCACCAGACCGTCGGCGCCTCAAGGTCGGGTCGCGTATCGTGATCGGGTATGTCCTTGCCACTGTAGTGGCGGCCATTCGAGACGAGCGGATAACCATAATTCTCACCTCGAATGATGCGGTTCAGCTCGTCGCCGCCGCGCGGCCCCATCTCAACGCTCCACAGCTGACCGTCGGCGTCGAACGCGATGCCGAGCGGGTTGCGGTGCCCCAGTGACCAGATCTCGGACGCAACGCCGCCCTGGCTCGCAAACGGATTATCGTCCGGAATGCTGCCGTCCGGATTCAGGCGCAGAATTTTGCCGAGATTACTCTGCAGGTCCTGCGCCGGGTCGAATTTCTGACGCTCCCCTGAGGAAACGAACAAATATCGGTCGGCGGAAAACAGCAAACGGTGCCCGTAATGCCCGCGACCCGTGACTTTGGGCACCTGCCGCCATATTACCTGCGTCGCGGAGATCGACGCGCCATCAGCGCCCAGCGTCAACTGAGCACGCGCAACGACCGCGCCGCGGGTATTGTCTTGGCCTGCCTCAGCGTAGCTCAGGTAGATGACGCCGTTATCTGCGAAGTCGGGATGCAGCGCGACATCGCCAAGTCCGCCCTGGCCGCCATAGTCCACGTCGGGCACACCGGGAACTGCGTCGGACTTCTCGCCGTTTTGCGTGACGACGAACAGTCGGCCCTCCTTTTCGGTGACGAGCAGTCGCCCGTCGGGCAGGAATGCCAGTGCCCAGGGTTCTTCGAACTCGGCGACCGCCTCGATGACAAACGGGTAGTCGTCTTGCGCCACGGCGCAGGCGACTAAGAGAATGGACAGCACGGCAATGAGCAGATACCTCAAGATGCGACTCCTTTGCAAAATACGCTTTCGAATTCGGTCAAGTGTACTATTGTCGCTGCAGTCGGGAAATCGAATCGGCCCACAGGACAAGCGCATGCGAATCGATGCTATCGAGATCGGAAATACGCCACCCGAAGACGTCAATGTCATTATCGAAGTGCCTGTCGGCGGCAATCCGATCAAGTACGAACTCGATAAGGAGGCCGGCACGCTTGTCGTCGATCGCTTTCTCTATACGCCGATGTCGTACCCGGGAAACTACGGTTTTGTGCCGCATACGCTCTCGGAAGACGGCGATCCCATCGACGTCCTCGTGTGCAACACGCGGCAACTCGTGCCCGGGTGTGTCATCAATGTCCGGCCGATCGGTGTGTTGATCATGGAGGACAATGCCGGCCAGGATGAGAAGGTCATTGCAGTCCCGTCACACGCTTTGACCAAACGCTACGACCACGTTCTCGACGCAACGGACCTGCCGGAAATAACGCTGCAACAAATCGCGCACTTTTTTGAGCACTACAAGGATCTGGAGCCCGGAAAGTGGGTCAAGGTTGGCAACTGGCTGGGCGCGGACGATGCCAAGCGCCTGATCCTTGAAGCAATTGAGCGGGCACAGTAACGTATCATTCAGCTCGGACTCTGATCTAAGGGTTAGGAAATGCCAGGACTCTATTTCGAAGACTTCTCCGTCGGGCAGACGTTCGATCATCCGATACGGCGCACGATCACAGAAGCGGACAACGTGCTGATTACAACGATGACGCACAATCCGGCGCCCTTGCACCTCGATGCCGAGTACATGAAGAACACCGAGTTTGGCAGACCGATTGTGAACAGCTGCCTGACGCTGGGGCTCATGGTCGGCATCTCTGTCAACGACACCACGCACGGCACGACGGTCGCAAATCTGGGCTGGGACAAGGTGCGATTTCCAAAGCCGCTGTTTCACGGCGATACGATTCGTGTTGCGACCGAGGTAATCGCTGTTCGGGAGAGCAAGTCACGCCCCGACAACGGTATCGTTACGTTCGTCCACCGCGCCTATAACCAGCACGATGACCTTGTCGGCGAGTGCGAGCGAACGGCATTGATGCTCAAGAAGGCAGCATGAACCGAAGTTATCTGTTCGTGCCCGCGGATAGCGAGCGCAAAATGAAGAAAGCTGCCGATGCCGGGGCCGACGCGTTGATTCTCGACCTAGAGGACTCCATTGCGCCGGTTGCGAGACCCGCCGCACGCGAACTCGTCCGCGACTATCTTGCAGGGGCAGCAAACGTCTGGGTGCGCATCAATCCGATCGATAGTGATGACGCTGCTGCCGATCTTGAGGCCATCATGCCCGCCGCTCCGGCCGGTATCGTTTTGCCGAAGCCACGCAGCGCAGCGGACGCCGTCAGCCTGGCGTCGATGCTCGATGACCTGGAGCACCGGCACGGCATCGAGGCCGGGCGCACCGGCATCATCGCGCTCTGCACCGAGCGCCCGGCGGCGATCTTCACGCTGGGCAGCTACGTCGGAGCCACGCCGCGACTGAGCGCCCTGACTTGGGGTGCCGAGGACCTGAGCGCGGCCATCGGCGCAAGCAGCAATCGAGACAGCGATGGCCGCTGGTTGCCGCCTTTCGAGCTGGCGCGCTCGCTGTGCTTGTTTGCCGCAGGGGCCGCAGAAGTACCTGCATTAGATACGGTGTTTACGGATTTCGGCGATGTTGAAGGTCTGGCAACGTATGCAGCGAACGCCCGGCGAGACGGGTTTTCGGGGATGCTCGCGATCCACCCGGCACAGGTCGACGTCATTAATCGGGCGTTCGTACCGACAGCCGCGGAGCTCGAGCGGGCAGAGCGCATCGTGGCGCTGTTTGCCGCAAACCCCGGGACCGGAACGCTGGGCATGGACGGTGAGATGATTGACCGCCCGCACCTGGTGCAGGCAAAACGAGTATTGCAGCTTGCGAAACGGCTTGCTGCCCAATAATAGAAAGGCCGTAGACGATGAGTGATATCTATCCTGTAAGTGCAGAGACCAAAAAACATGCATTGATCGATGACAAGGGCTATGCCGAAATGTACGCGCGTTCGGTTGACGACAATGAG
>JAOTUB010000093.1 GCA_029864095.1 Gammaproteobacteria bacterium
TCGCGAGCTCGAGTCACGACATACCGCTTAGTTACTTTTCTCCAGCGACAGCGCTGTTTGATAGTCAGGCCGGGCGAGACAGCGGTCTGCGTAAGCATTCAGAGTCTCGGACCCGGGCAGCATGTCGAACATCCGCATAAATACGACGCTCGATCCGACCATCACATCGGCCGCCGTGAATTGCTCTCCGAGCAACCAGATCCTGTCGCGCAACCCGTTCTCCAGCGTTGCGATCATCAGGTCGAAGTCGCCCCAGCCGTTGCGGACCTTGTTTGGCTCGATGCCGCTGAATTTCTCCGCCATTGCCGGCTCGACAACGGCTGGCGCGTACATTATCCAGTAGAGAAATTTGCCCCGGGCAGCGTCGTCGAGCGCCGGCGCCAGAGTCCCGGAGCAATAACGATCCGCAACGTACAACGCAATGGCAGCCGACTCGGACATCATCACATCGCCATCCACGAGTGCGGGTACTTTACCCATAGGGCTGGCAGCAAGAAACTCGTCGGTATCGTGACGGTCCGGGCTGCGCATATCCACCAACTCCCGCTCGTAGTTCACGCCCGCTTCTTCAAGCAGCCAAACGGCGCGCGACGAGCGAGTCTGCGGTGCCCAAAATAGTTTCATGGCCTGTTCCCTCGAATCAAATGACGAGTTCTTGTGCGACGTCGCGGAGATTATACGGCGAACTCATCACATAACCGTATGCGCCGGCGTTGGCAATCAGGATGACGTCGTTTTCCTCGGACAACGGCAGCAAGCGATCGCTGCCAATGCGGTCACCAGTTTCGCATATGGGGCCGACGACGGTCACGGTCTCCGTCGGCACCTGATGGGCTTTCGTGAGATTGACGATTTCATGATAAGAACCATAGAGCGCAGGACGGATCAGTGAATTCATACCAGTGCCGATGCCGATGTAACGCATGTCGCCCTTCCCTTTGATCTGCGTGACGCGACTGATCAGCACACCGGCCTGAGCAACGAGGTAACGCCCGGGCTCCAACCAAAGTCGATACTGTGGATATGACACGCGAATTTCGTTCAGCGTATCGTCGAGCTTTTGCAGATCAAACGGAGTTTCGCCCGGTTTCTCCGGAACCCCAAGGCCACCGCCAAGATCAATCCATTTGACCCGCGGAAACTTTTGCGCGACCTGCACGAGTTCGACAGCGACCGAACGCCAGTTATCCGGATCAAAAATGCCGCTGCCGCTGTGCGCATGAATGCCGATTACATCAGCGCCCACAGCGTCAATCAGGCGTTTCAATTCGTCAATCTCGAATCGCGGAATGCCGAATTTGGAGTGATTACCGGCGGTCTTGACGTTTTCATGATGCCCGCGCCCCTGGCCCGGGTCGACGCGAATGAATAATTCGGTGCCCTCGAACAGCTCCGGCCAGGCTTGCAGTGGATACAGATTGTCCAGCGTCAGCTGCAATCCTTTCCTGACGGCCCATTCGTACTCGTCGCGCGGGGCGAAGTTCGGTGTAAACAGGATCCGACCCCGGTCTACATCGGGAATGACCTCTTCTATCAACTTGACCTCGCCCGGCGACACACACTCGAAATCGACGCCTTCTTCGGCCAATGCCCGCAGCAACTCGGCGTTGAAATTCGCCTTGACCGCATACAGGACCCGATCGACACTGCTCAATTGCAACAGGCTTCGAGCTGCGGCGCTTACCGTGTCGCGATCATAGATGTATGCATTGAGCTGCTTGTCGGCCAGCTCCAGGAGTTGTCCACGTTTACGCATCCACCACGCGTCGTGTGCATGTACGGCTGGCTGATCGCCATGAAACAGCCTCTCCCAACTTTGGCCGAATACCGGACTGCCTCCGACTTTGCGAATGATCGAGGCGTGCAATTTACGCACGAGTCGCGGGCCCTGCCCCTGGTCGACGACAAAACTCAGATTCAGGTCGTTTGCCGCCTGCGACATCAGATGGATCTTTTCTTCCTCGAATACTGCGAAGACAGGTGCCATCCGCGGCAGAATCGTACGGATCTTGCGGCCAACCAGACTGACGGCTGAGCAATCGCTGATCGCACGGACCCGGCAAAGGGTCTCCAGATCGCTAAGCAAGGCTCGTTTCGTGTCTGGCAGCAACTGGCCGTCTGTCGTATCGACAGATACTGTGACGTTGGTTTCAGACGTAGAAACGAGATCGACCGACACGCCATGTTCGTTGAAATACGCGAACGCACGTGCAAGAAATCCGACTTCCTGCCACATTCCGACTCCGTCCATCGATATCAGCGTCAACCCATCGCGCAGACAGATTCCCTTCACCTGCGGCTCGACCTCATCGGTGACTGCCGACACCACTGTTCCGGAAATTTCCGGTGACGCGGTGCAACGAATAAACAGCGGAATGCTGCATGCCCGCAGAGGAGACAGGCAGCGCGGATGCAGCACGGAACTTCCTGCGGACGCCAGCTCCTGTGCCTCGTCGTAATGCAGCGCAAGCAGCAGCCGTGCCGACGGCACGACCTTCGGATCCGCCGTAAACATGCCTGGAACATCGGTCCAGATCTCGAGGCGGCGCGCCTGCAGTCGCGCGGCGAAATAACTCGCCGATGTATCGGACCCGCCGCGGCCGAGCAGTACGGTCTCACCCCATTCATTGCGGGCGATGAAGCCCTGCGTCAGGATGACCTTGCCCATCCCGGCAAGCGTATTGCGAAACGATGGGTCCGGGTCCGCATTACACTTCGCTGACAAGTAGTCCTGTGTGCGCTGGCCGCCACTGCTAGCGACGCTGGTCAAGAGGTCACGAGCGTCCGCCCACGCTATCGGCAGTCCGACGCTCTGCAGGTACTCGGCGCCAAGTCGCGTCGCCATGAGTTCGCCGAGCGCCATGATACGGACCCGAACGCGCACACTGACCTCACGCACCAGCCGGACACCAGCAACCAGCTGTTGCAACTCGTGCAGAATATCGCCGAGCAGGGCCGGTCCATCGAGACCAAGTGTATCTGCAAGGTCGTAGTGCTGTTTGCGAATGCCCGCGAGCTCTTGAGAGGTTTCTCCAGCTGCTGCCTTTCGCAGCAAGGCTTCCAGTCCATTGGAGACTCTGTGCAAGGCTGAATGGACAATCACCGGTTTCAATCCGTCAGCAAGTCTGTTCCTTATCAGCCCGGCGATCGTCTTCCAGTTCTTGGCAGTCGCGACGCTGCTGCCGCCAAACTTCATCACCACCCAGGGCGATGCCGAGATCTCTGTGGGCGAACCCAGTGCTTCGCCGCCAGTAAAGTCCGCTTCTGCAATCGATTCGTGCATGCTATTGCTCAATCATCACCGAGATTTGTCAGCAAAAAAAAACCCGCCAGGAATCACCTCGCGGGTTCGTTGACAATGTCCAGACTTTATTACTAGCCGGTACTATTGCCATTCGCACCCACGCACCTCTGGCGCGCCATATGTTTTATGTGTTTTTTCACGTCGATTAACTCGACGTGTTGGCACATTACGTGGGTGACGGAAACGCTCGTCGATCAAGTAGAGCGAATCAGGTCGAAAAGGTCAAGTCTTTGCCCGGATCTCCAGGCGCGGCGTTCGTCCGCAGGCTGGTCCCAGGCGGGTTGCGGCGGGCTCAAATCGCCGAGTTGCTCAGTCATCCCACGGCGGCGGTATCGTTATGGCGCCCTCGGATGCCGAGGACACTTCGGCCCGGTATTTGGCCAGGGCGCCGCTCTTGACCAGCGACGGTGGTCGAACCCACTTTGCCCTGCGCGCAGCCATTGTTTCTGCCGAGACGTCGAGTTGCAGCTGCCGGATTTCCGCATCGATCACGATTGCATCACCGTCCTCAATCAAGGCGATCGGGCCACCCACAGCGGCCTCGGGCGATATGTGTCCTACAACGAAACCGTGGCTGCCACCGGAGAACCGCCCATCCGTGATCAATGCAACGTCCGCGCCGAGTCCTTTTCCCATGATGGCGCCGGTCGGGCTTAGCATCTCGCGCATTCCAGGCCCGCCTTTTGGCCCCTCGTAGCGAATGACGACGACGTCACCGGCCTTGACGTCGCCATCGAGAATGGCCTGAAGGGCCTTTTCTTCGGAATGGAACACACGCGCGCTGCCTTCGAACCGGAGGCCCTCCTTGCCAGTGATCTTGGCCACCGCGCCTTCGGGCGCCAGATTGCCGTACAGAATCGTCAGGTGGCTGTCAGCTTTGATCGGATTGTCAAAGTCGCGGATGATGTCCTGACCGGGCGGATAGTCGCAGACGTCTTCGAGATTCTCCGCGAGGGTCTTGCCAGTAACGGTCATGCAGTCGCCATGGAGCAATCCATGATCGAGCATGCGCTTCATTAGCGGCTGAATGCCGCCAATTTCGATCAGCTCTGACATCAGGTATTTGCCGCTGGGCCTGAGGTCAGCAAGCATCGGCACTTTCGCACCAATCACGGTGAAGTCATCGATCGTGAGATCCACATTCGCCTCTCGTGCCATCGCGATCAGGTGGAGAACTGCGTTCGTCGAGCCACCAAGTGCGATGACGACTGCTATGGCATTCTCGAATGCCTTGCGCGTCATGATATCGAGGGGTTTGATGTCGTTTTTGATGAGGTTCAGAACCGCACCGCCCGCGCGGCGGCAGTCGTCGACTTTTTGCTCGGACACGGCTTCTTGCGCAGAACTATTGGCGAGGCTCATACCTAATGCTTCAATCGCCGATGCCATCGTATTCGCGGTGTACATCCCTCCGCACGCACCGGGGCCCGGAACCGCGGTCTGCTCGACTTCGAGAAGCTCCGCATCACTGATCCTGCCGCTCGATTTTGCACCTACGGCCTCGAAAACGGATACGATATCCCGCCGCTTCGCGCCTGGTTTGATTGTGCCGCCATAGACAAATACTGCTGGTCGGTTCAGTCGCGCAATGGCCATGATGCAGCCGGGCATGTTTTTGTCGCAACCACCGATCGCTACAAGCCCATCAAATCCTTCTCCAGCTGTCACAGCCTCGATCGAGTCGGCAATTATCTCGCGCGACACGAGGGAATAGCGCATGCCCGGTGTCCCCATCGAGATACCGTCTGAGATAGTGATGGTGTTGAATATCACCGCCTTCCCGCCAGCCTCATCCGCGCCTTTTGCCGCCTCCGCCGCGAGATCGTTGATGTGCATATTGCACGGCGTTGTCATAGCCCATGTCGAGGCAACGCCAATCTGCGGCCGCTGGAAGTCTTCGTCGCTAAAGCCGACCGCACGCAACATTGCGCGGCTCGAGGCCTGTTCATCACCATCGACAACGACGCGCGAATAGCGCCGCAGTTCTTTTTCTTCCATCGTGATCGCCCTGTAGTCTGCTGGCAGGGACCGGACACTGCGTCAGGTCAAGGGCGAAAGTCTAGCAATGAATCGCTACCCAGCGAAGCGCCACGCGCCCCGATTGTTGGGCCCTATTGATCGTCGTCCCGAATCATGACGGCAACGCGAGTGAATACGTCGACGGCCGCGCCAGAGTCCACGTTCGACAATTCCACACTGAACGCTTCGTTGTCTTCATATTCCGAGTCCTGAACCAGCGGGATCAGGAGTCTGGTTGACCGTTGTCCGGGACCGAATTCAATGGTGAATCCACCGGGGGCGAAATAGTCTTCTCCTTGCGTCGCCGTGATGTCCCGGAGAACGTAGCCAACGACCAAGGATGTGTCATCGGGGTTGAATCGGACGACGTCGAGTTGGACCGCCGGATCCTGTTCGTTCACGGAAACCTGACTCGCCGCAAACGCGACTGTGTTGGCCGGCAATTTTGCCTCGAAAGCTCGCTGATCGTCGTCCTCGAGCACGACATTGATAATCGCTAGCTCCGATGTCGCTGCGTCTGACTCGCGCACGCGCAACGTCGATTGCTGATCCGCCTCCCGGACACGATCCGACATCATCGTCAGGGTCACGCGGGCGCGGTCCTGGCCCACCGGGAAGTCCAGGTATCCATTATTCGAAAATTCGTACTGCTTCGCAGCCCACGGGGAACGATTGCCAGTGAAACCAGCCTCTTCCACGCGCAATGTGAGCGGAAATTCCACGTCACTGCGCACGAGGTCTACCGTGGCGGAACCACCATCCTCGCGAAGTCTCACGGTAACGGGCTCGGCGTTGCTTCCGCCAGCCAAAATACGAACTTCGGCGTTAGCTCGCGGCAGCTTCGAGAAATCGACCAGCGGAACAGCGATAACCGCTGGCTCCGGTATCTCGACGGCTTCGACGGCAGCCACAATCTCGCTTGCCGCGTCCGACTCGACAACCAATTCGTCGACGACTTCCTCAATAACCGGTTCCTCGGGCAGGGCTACAAGCTCTTCTACAAGTGGGGCTTCTTCTGCAATGGGAGCTGCCTCTATGACTGGCTCCTCCAGCACCTCCTGAGATTCCTGAATCAAGAAGCGCTCCTTGAGTGGATCGAACCAACCAAGTTGATTGCCAGCCACGCCGAGGAGCCCAGCCAGGATGATAAGCCCAGTGATCACTCGCCCGAAACCAGACGTCTCAGCCGGCTCACTAAATCGTGCAGGCGCTGGTATATCGACGGTTATTTTCTCCCCGGTTGCCTCTGCATCCAGAGCCTCGACAAATTCCGCCATGGATTCGAATCGTGTCACTCGCGAGTAAGACAGCGCTTTTTTCAAGACGCGCCAATTCTCGTCACTGAGTTTATCCAGTCGCTGCGGCTCCATGCCTGCCTCGGCAGCCTCGGCTGCATTGCGTGGTCCGAACACCCGATAACCTGCAATGAGCCGATAAAGCAGACACGCCAGAGAAAACACGTCGTCAGCCGGCACCGGCTTTTCGCCGGTCAGCACCTGCATGCTTGAATAGGCCGGTGTCAGCAATCCGAGGACGCCAGGATCAAAGCTGGGATCTTTCTCCAGTTGCTGTTGCCGCACCCGTGCGACACCGAAGTCAAACAACTTCGCATCGCCGTTAGGTAATATCATGACATTGCCGGGTTTGACATCAGCGTGGACGATTCCGCAACGATGCGCATAATCGAGCGCCTTGCCGATCTGGCGCACGATTTTGAATGCGCGCTCCGTATCGATGCTCCCTGAATCCGGCGAATCGAGGATATCCGCCAATGTCCGGCCCTCGAGCCATTCCATTACGATGAAGTACAGTTCATCGTCTCGATCGAGATCAATGAAACGAACGATATGCGGATGCACCAGGCATCGCCCTTTGGCAGCTTCCTGCTGCAGCGCTCGCAACGCCGGACCGTTTTGCGACAGCTTCGGCGACAGGATCTTCACCGCCACCCACGGCGACTCCGTTCCTGCCTCAGCAAGCCGTCTGTCCATGGCCTTATAAACGACGCCCATGCTGCCGCCCTTCACACGCTCCTGCAGCATGAATCGGTCGCGAAGCACGGAACCGACTTGCATATGCCCGTCCGACGACTGCGGCTCGATCAAGTCTGAGCGTGGAATCACTATCGTGGAACTGAGCGACTGCTCGGCGGAAGCAGCAGCTGGTTCGGGCTTGGATGGGATCGACCGCTCGATCCGTGCGGCCCGTTCCGGAATCCCTGGGCTCGTCGATATCTGCTCGGTTACAAAGCGATCGAGCATCGACTTTACGAGTTGAAACGTCTCCTTACGCAGAGCCCCGCTCTCGTAGCGGTCCTGCAGGACACGCCGGATTTCCGCTTCACTACCACCGCTGCTGCCGAGCAGACGCCCAATGCTCGTTTGTATCTCTGCGAGCATTTCGATGTCGTCGATCTTGTCATCAAAACTCGACAACTGATCGACGAGCGATTCGCGAATTTTGTCCGATTCTGCGTTCATAATTCCTTGCGGCCACCCCAGTGTCGTTGCGACGACTGCGGATTTATCCAAATTGAACGAATTCTACCGGTTCGGTCAAGCACACACGCGGAACTGGTCGTCAAATTACTTTGCCGGGATTGAGCGTGTTTTTCGGATCCAGCGCCGTTTTTACAGCTTCCATCAGCGTGACTTCCGCGCCCCCCCGATACTGCCGCAGATACTCCTTCTTCAACACCCCGATGCCGTGCTCGGCGCTGAAACTGCCTCCAAGCTCGGCAACGAGTTCGTAGATTGCCGAGGTCAGCTTTATGCCGTCGGCGAGGAACCGCCCCCCGTCAGCACCAGCCGGCTGCGAAACGTTGTAATGCAGGTTACCGTCTCCGACGTGACCAAACGCAACCAGGCGTGCATCGGGCGACATGTGTGCGAGCAACGAATCGCCCCGTTCCAGAAACTCGCCGATACTGCCGATTGGCACTGCTATGTCGTGTTTGAGGCTCGCTCCTTCAGGTTTTTGCGCTTCAGAAAGCGAATGCCGCATGCGCCAGAACCGATCCGCCTCGCCCTTGTTCTTGGCGATTATCGCGTCACTGATCAGTCCGTCTTCCAGCGTATCGGCGAGTGCACTCTCAATCTCGGTTACCGAATCGCCGACGATTACTTCGCACAGGACATACCAGGGATAATCCTTGCCAAATGGTAGTGCCGAGTCCGGAATGTGGCGCACAACAAATTGCAGACAACGTTCGGATATCAGTTCGAATGCCTGAATTCGATCGGCTAGTCGTTTGCGCATTCGTGCGAGCAATTGCACGGCGCCGTTCGCAGTCGGCAGCGCAACGAAAAGCGTCGCCGTTTTACCCGGATCCGGATATAGCTTCAGCGTTGCCGCCGTAATCACGCCCAGCGTCCCTTCACTGCCAACGAACAGCTGCTTCATATCGTATCCCGCCGTGTCTTTACGCAGCGACCGCAGCCCATGCCAAACCGTGCCATCGGCCAGGACCACCTCCAGGCCAAGCACCTGTTCCCGGGCCGTGCCATAGCGCAGCACATTGATCCCGCCAGCATTGGTCGAGAGATTTCCGCCGATTTGACAGCTGCCCTCAGCGCTGAGACTTAACGGGAAATAGCGACCGACATTGCGTGCAGCTTGCTGCACGTCTGCAAGAATGCAGCCAGCTTCGACGATGATTGAAGAGTCGTTCGGGTCGATCCGCCGTATCGAATTGAGTCGTGCCAGGGACAGCAGTACCTGCTGACCCGAGGCATCAGGGATTGCGCCACCGCAGAGTCCGGTATTGCCACCCTGCGGAACAACCGCGACGTCAGCCGCCGCGCACGCTTTGACCACTTCGGACACCTGCGCGGTTGTGTTCGGCGCGACCATGACAAGCGTCTCGCCCCGCAGCCTGCCGCGCCATTCTGTCAGGTGCGGCGCCAGCTCATCAGCATCAACTGACCAGCCTTTTTCACCAACGATTGCCTTCAGGTCGTCAACCAGCATTCAGCTTCTCGAATATTGCCTGTCTTGCGAAGGTGTCCCAGTCAATGTTGCTGCCGCAAAATACCAGGATAACGGTCGCGCCGGACAGCTCTTGACGCAGCGGACCAAACAATGCGGCAGTACTTGCGGCACAGGCGGGCTCCACCGCTATCTTCATACGCTGAAACAGCGTGCCCATCCCCTTTCGCAGCTGCAGGTCGTCAACCAGAACAAGCCTGTCAACGTTTTGGCGGCATAGTTCAAACGAATACGGCATTGCGAATGGTGCACCAAGACTATCGGCAATCGTTCGCACCTTGTCGATCGCCTGCGGCTCGCCGGCGTCGAAACTCCTGTGCATTGAGTCCGCACCACTCGGCTCCACGCCGAAGATCTCACACTTCGGTCGTAATTGCTTAACCGCGTTAGCGATGCCCGCAATCAGTCCCCCGCCACCAATCGGCACAATCACCGCATCGAATTGGTCGCATTGCTCGCAGATTTCCAGCCCGACCGTTCCGGTTCCGGTCGCGATCGCCGGGCCTTCGAAAGGATGCACCAAAAACCGTCCTTCCGTTTCCCGGATTCTCTCTGCGACGTGGAATGCCTCATGCACATCGTCGACCAAGACCAGCTCTGCGCCATGCATCCTGCAAGCCTCGATGCGGACCGGATTTGCCGTGCTGATCATGACTATCTTTGCACTTGCGCCGACAGCCTGTGCCGCGTAGGCAGTCGCCACTGCGTGATTACCCGCGCTGACTGCAGTTACACCGGCAGCCCGCTGAGCATCGCTCAGACTGCTCAAAACGGCGAGAGCGCCGCGTGCCTTGAACGTCCCGGTGCGCTGCAGGAACTCGAGTTTGCCGAATATCCGCGTGCCTTCGCCCATCAGGTCTTCCAGTGCGGCACAGCGAAGCAACGGAGTGCGAATAAGGTCGCTGGCCAGCGAATTCCGCAACGCCTGTATCTCTGTGATTCGGGGTCCCCTAATCATCGTCGGTCGGCCCCCTCATTGGCCCCCCGATTATGTAAAATCGTCCCGCCGTTGCGTTCAAGGAATCTCCGCAATATAAAATAGATACGCGCACTTCCTGATAATACTTGCGCTATACATAAGAGTTGATTACTTTCGACTGTCGGTATCGGCGCAATAGCGATACCGGCGCTGGCTGTGTGAACTGTGGCAGAGAAAACAGTCGCACGAAAGTCGCTTTGGGCACACGCATGGAACTTGACGATCTATCGCAATCCGGCATCCGGCGCATAGCTGATTTTTCGCCGTATCTGGATCAACTCGCGGGCCTCGCGCAGGAGATGGGTCTGCGTCAGCGAAGTAATCTCGTCCACCTGGAGCAGTGTCTGCACCGGCACTGGTCCCTCGGTCAAAATAATATTTTGAGTTGGGCCCCGCTCGATGGCGGGCTGTTAATCCTGGTCGTTCCCCATTACGCCATCGCCGATTACACGTCGCCGCAATCTGGTAACAATACAGGCAGGGTGTCCGCAAGATTTATCACCGAATTGATATCCGGAGAGCGACAGCTGTCTTTGTCGCAAATGCAGAAAGTTGCGCGTTTGCTCGAGGTCGAACCGAAGGTGCTGAATTTGCGCCAGCCGTTGACGGGCCATCCGGTCGAGACGCAGATTATCGAAAAGATGATTCGCCGCTACGGTATCAACTATGTCGCCAGTCGCGCCGTTACGCTATTCGATATCGTGGGATTCAGTTTATTAACGCCGTTTGAGCAAATGACGCAGCTCAACAGCCTGGCCTACTCACTAAATTCCGCGCACGCCAAGATGCTCGAGCAGGATGTCGGCATCAACTTTGCGCGCTCCTCGAGCGGTGACGGGTTTTATGTCTGGAATCGCGACGATGGTCTCGAAGCCAATGTCAATCTTTATCACTTCATGCACATCGTCCTTGCGGACAATGCAATCGCGCGCAGCAAAACGACATCGAAAGCCGTGCCAAGACTTCGCGCCTGTTTTCATGTTGGCGCATGTTACGAGTTTCATCAGGCAGAGGGACTCAATCCAACGATGCACGATTTCATCGTCGGCGACGTAACGATAGAACTCGCGC
The DNA here is from genome assembly GCA_029864095.1 of Gammaproteobacteria bacterium. Lineage (GTDB taxonomy): Bacteria > Pseudomonadota > Gammaproteobacteria > Steroidobacterales > Woeseiaceae > UBA1847. Next base: position 11,361 of record JAOTUB010000093.1, read on the forward strand.
GAATGATCGATGCGGCCCTGCCTGGTCAGATACTCGTCGGTGATTTCCTTGCGGACATCGCGGATGAATATATCGATCCGGCGCAGACCCAGGCGAACCTGGATGCCGTGACATTCCTGCAACGCGCGCAAGGCAACCTTTCCAAGCTGAGTGGGATGGAGTTCTCTGGGGAGCGTGTCACGGCAATCAAGTGCTATTTGACCGGCGAAAACATGGGTGGCGGACAGTTCAATATTCGTCGATTGCACATCACAGACAAGCACGGCCTGTCACGCGTTGCCTATAACGCCAAGGTCAACATTTACAGGGAAACGGCGCAGCCGATACTGCTGGGTATCGAGGACAGAAAACTGGCGCTGGCTATCACGCCGGCGTAAGACCCAACGTCATCCGCAGAATCGTGCAGAAGGCCGCAGGTGGGACATTGGTCGGCCGAAGCAAAGCGCAGCGCAGCGAGCGCCCGACACGCGTGATCGAGACATGAGCGAGACAGATGTCCCTGCTGCGGCTTTGGGTGACGAAATTTGGTCGGGGCGAGAGGATTCGAACCTCCGACCCCCACAACCCCATTGTGGTGCGCTACCAGGCTGCGCTACGCCCCGACCGGTTTCAGACAAACTCTGTGGGCGGCAATGATACTTGCCGTCTGGCACATAAGAAAGCGGATTATTAGCGGCGCAGTATCTTTAGAACTTGTTCAAGTTCCAAGCGTAACTGCTTGATAATTTGTTGGCTTTGCGTCACATCGGTTTTCGCGGTGTCACCCAACAGACGCTGTCGAGCCCCACCTATGGTGAAGCCTTCGTCATACAGCAGACTCCGTATCTGGCGGATGATCAGGACGTCCTGACGCTGATAATAGCGGCGATTGCCACGACGCTTGACCGGCTTCAGCTGTGGAAACTCTTGTTCCCAATACCTGAGCACGTGCGGTTTTACGGCACAAAGATCGCTAACTTCACCTATCGTGAAGTAACGCTTGCCAGGAATTGGAGGTAGTTCGGCGTTATTCCCCGGTTCCAGCATATGCTTCTACTCGGGCCTTTAGTTTTTGTCCCGGCCGAAAAGTCACCACACGTCGCGCGGTAATCGGGATTTCTTCTCCCGTTTTCGGGTTACGTCCCGGCCGTTCTTTTTTATCCCGAAGATCAAAATTTCCGAAACCGGAAAGTTTGACCTGTTCCCCAACTGCCAGCGACGCTCGCAGCTCCTCAAAGTACATGTCAACAAGTTCGCGAGCTTCCCGCTTATTCAGGCCAAGCTCGTTGAACAGCGATTCCGCCATATCTGCTTTTGTCAGTGCCATTGCTTTCTAGTCTCTCAACTCTGCCGCAAATTTATCTTGTAATTTTCGCACTGCAGCGGCCATTGCCGCGTCCGCGTCATCGTCAGTAAGGGTGCGCGATGTTTCCTGTAAAATCAAGCCTAAAGCTACGCTTTTTAGCCCTGCTTCTATGCCGGGACCCTGATAAATGTCGAAAATCCTGACACTGGAAATCAAATCGGGGGCACTTGCTGCCACCGTTGCGACGAGTTCGTCGGCAGAGATTTTGTCATCGACAACGACTGCAATATCGCGACGAATCGACGGAAACTTCGACACGGCGACTGCTTTGGGTGCGCTTGATTCGAGCGCCGCTGCCGCGTCCAGCTCGAACAAGATTGCGTCGCGCTTGAGTTCGAAGAACTTCAAATGACGTGGATGCAGCTTGCCGATGACACCCAGTTGCTGCCCGTTGCGCATGATGTTTGCCGCCTGCCCGGGTTGCAAGGCGGGATGCTCGGTCGCGACAAATTCAATTTTTGACGTATCGCCAGCAAGCTGCAGCAACGCTGACACATCGCCTTTAATGTCGAAGAAATCAACAGATCGACTTTGGCCGTCCCACTGCTCCGGAAGCGCGGAACCCATTGCGACACCTGCGATACGCACGACCTCGCTATGATCATCGAGCGATCCGTGAAACGATTTGCCAATTTCGAACAAACGAATTCGATCCTGTTGCCGCGACGCATTTGATGCGGCAGCGCTTAGCATGCCGGGCCAAAGCGATGCGCGCATGACTGACATTTCGGAGGAAATTGGATTACTCAATACCAGTTCCGGCTCGGCACCAGTCAGATTCCTATTCGCCTGCACGTCAATGAAACTGTAGGTAATGACTTCCTGATAATCTCGCGCGACCAGGGTCGTTGCAGCCCATTCGACATCGACACTGGATTCGGTGACTGCCTCCAGGGGCGTCTCCGCAACTGCTGTTGCCTCGGGAATCGCGTCGTAACCAAAAATGCGGGCTATTTCCTCGATCAGATCCGCCTCAATTTCGATATCGAATCGATAACCAGGCGCCGTGACGTCCCAGCCGTCTTCAACAGCAGTCGTCGACAGACCCAGGCGCTGCAGAGTATTCACGATGGTATCGTCGTCAATCTCCAGTCCGAGCAGTGTCGCAACCCGAGTGCGACGGACCCGTATTGCATTGCGTACTGGCAGAAACTCGTCAGCTGTTTGCAATACTAACGGACCCGCGTCGCCGCCAGAAATTTCGAGCAGTAACTGAGTTGCTCGTTCTACAGCGCGCGCCTGACCTGCCGGGTCAACGCCGCGTTCAAAGCGCAGGGACGCGTCTGTGTGCAGCCCATATGAACGGGCCCGTCCAGTCATGAACTCCTGTGGCCAGAATGCTGCCTCGAAGAAAACGTCGACAGTCGCATCGCTGACGGCCGTGTTCAGGCCTCCCATGATCCCGGCCAGGCCGATTGCGCCGCTGTCATCGCTGATTACTAGCGTGTCCCCGTTGACCGCAACTTCTTTTCCGTCCAAAAGCGTGACCTTCTCGCCCTGCTTGGCCAGTCTCGGACGAATGGGGCCGTTTACGAGTTGCAGGTCGTACGCGTGAAGCGGTTGG
>JAOTUB010000225.1 GCA_029864095.1 Gammaproteobacteria bacterium
CGGCAAAAAGCGATTGATTCCGTCGCGAGCGGCAACCCTGAAATTCATGAAATGTGGGGCAACCTGGCGGACTCGTACCGGCAAAGCGGTGACCAAAACAAAGCGATAGCGGCCTATGTTCGGGCCGCGGAAATCGCCGAGCGCGACTACTTGCGCGGCACCGCACCGGTCGCTGATCAGGCCGCGCGAGCCTATTACTACACGATGCTGGCACGCCTCGATCCCGGTTCAGTACCCGAGTCGGTATTAAACACGATAGATGATGAGATTGATGCAATCGCAGCGAAGCTTGTGTCGGCGTCCGCGCTGCGCCGCATGGCACAAACCTATCTGGAACGTGGAGAGCCGGACAGTGCCCGCGCAACACTCGGCCGCGCTACGGCATTCTGTAAAGGCTACGCAAAACTTCCGGATCTCGCCCCATTGAGTTCAGGCATCAACACTCAATTGCCTGGTACTTGATCCAGTCGAAATCGGCGTGGTCGTCACTGCGAATCGGGGCAACGCTCCGTCTGACTGATTGGGCGACAACAACGGCCCATATTGTCGGTGATGTGTGCGGCAGTTCACGGTTATTAGCCATGTTTCTGTAGTTTTTTCTGAAACTTGCTGATAATTGCGTGGCTGTCTGCAACTGGGATATTTGGGTGAACAGAACTCGCGTGGTCGCCGTTGACGAACTCGAAGTCGGCATGTATATCGCCGAGCTCGATCGGCCGTGGCTGGAAACGCCGTTCCTGTTCCAGGGCTTCTTCGTTCGCGATCAGGACGAAATCGACGAGCTCAAAGTGCATTGCAAGCACGTCTACGTGTCTGAGGATGATGTGCCCGACGAGCTTACGACGCAGCTGAAAATTCCGAATGCGCGACTACTGCCCATAAACGGCAACGGCAAAGCGCACGCGTCCAAGAAACGGAGATTCAGCTGGCGCTCGTTATTCAGGCGAGATGAAAAAATCAAAGACGAGCAGGCGCTCAACAGGTTCAAGCAGACCGGGGTATTTTATAGAGAACAGGCGACGCTCAAAGAAGAGATGCTCACGGCGACAGGCGTTCACAGAAATGCAATCGTCACGGTTAAGGACGTCATGAGTGACATACGCCAAGCAGGCAGCCTCGATCTCGGTCGTGTCGAGGAGGTTATCACGCCTATGGTCGACAGCGTGCTGCGCAATCCGGCTGCTCTGGCGTGCCTGCTGCGCATGCAGAAAGTTAACGATTACCTGTACCATCACTCAATCGCATCGTCGATCTGGGCAACCATCCTGGGTCGGCAGATCGGGCTGCATCGTGAAGACCTCGACATTGTTGCAATGGGCGCGATCCTGCTCGACGTTGGCAAAACTCAGCTGCCGGCGGAGATACTGGAAAAACCCGACAAACTCGATAAAAAGGAACTCGAACTCATGCGGCGGCATGTGCAGTTCGGCCTCGACATGCTCGAGAAGGCCAGCGGTGTGGACGCACGCGTTCTCGACATGGTGGCTCACCATCATGAGCGCCATAACGGCACAGGGTATCCGCAGGGGTTAAAGGGCACCGCGATTCCGGTGTTTGGGCGTATCGCGGGCATCGTCGATGCCTATGACGCGATGATTACTCCGCGGCCGTATGCGCAGCTCGTATCCTCTTACCATGCGCTGCGCAGGCTGCGTGTGCTCGCAGATGTCGAGTTTCAGGCCGAGATCATCGAACAATTTACAAAGGCGATCGGTGTGTTTCCGACGGGCACGCTGGTCGAACTCAGTTCCGGTGAGATCGGGGTTGTCACAAAACAAAACCGTATTCGCCGTCTACGGCCCGAAGTCATGATTATCATGGGCGCAGACAAACAGTTCCTCGACCAGTTTCGGGTTATTGACCTCAACGAAGAAACCGTATCGTCCGATACGCAGCTCTCGCTCTGGATCGAAAATGCTTTGCCTGCGGGCAGCCATGGCATCGATCCAACCGAGTTCTACATTGAGTAATTCTGGCGATGAGTAGCGCTACAGCCAAAATGCCATTACCGGAGTACGACGGCCTCAGTCGCGCGAGCCACTATATTGGCCGCGAGATCAGCAAGTCACAGGATCTGGCGATCGTGCTGATTTACATCCACGGGATCGAGCGTCTGTGTGCAACGCTCGGGCACGCCAGGGCCGGGGAGTTGCTGGATGATTTTCAGACTCGACTGGCCTCCCTCGGTCGCCGAAAGACCGCTGTCGAGAGATTAAGCGACCGGAAATTCGCAGTAGTCCTCAATGGGCTGCGAAACGCCGGTCACGTACGTCTTGCTGCGCAAAAAATCGAGCGGGTCATGCAGGAAACATTTGACGGCGCTGAGGACCAATCGCTCTCGAAACTGACCATGGGCATCGTCAACAGTCCCGAACACGGTGACGACGCGAATGAGCTGCTCCGATGCGCCGAAATCGCAGTACTCGACGGACGGCGAAATAACGAGACAATCTGCTTTTACGCACCCGAATCGGCCGATGAACTGATCCTGGACTGGAACCTCGAACGGCGTCTCGATGACGCTATGCGAACGGGAGACCTCGAGGTTCACTATCAACCAAAAATCGATCTGCGCAACGATAAGATCGTTGGCGCCGAGGCGTTGATGCGCTGGTACGAACCGGAAATCGGCCAGGTCTCGCCCGACGTCTTCATCGAAGTTGCGGAAAGCACCGGGCAGATTATCGATTTGACACACTTCGCAGTTCAACGCGTGTGTCGCCAGGCCAGTGAGTGGCTGGCGGCGATCGGCGATCTGAATATTGCGATCAACATTACGCCGAGCATCATTCTGGACACGGAGATCATTGACGTCTTGAAAAACGCGACGAGCATTTGGGGCATCGAGCCCGGGGCTCTGACACTCGAAGTGACTGAAAATGCTCTTATGGCGGATCGCAAAATGAGCCACCAGGTGCTTACCGGGATCCGGAAATTCGGGTCGCGCGTCTCGATCGACGACTTCGGCACTGGCTATTCCTCGCTCTCTTATCTGAAGGAAATACCGGCGGACGAGTTGAAGATCGACAGGACATTTGTCATGGGGATGCTATCCGACCAGGGCGACTACAAGATCGTCAAACACACGATTGAGATCGCCAAGAGCTTCGGTCTTAGCGTCGTTGCAGAAGGCGTCGAAACGGCCGAGATGCTCGATGAGTTGAAGAAGCTCGGCTGCGATTACGCCCAAGGCTATTTCGTTTGCAAGCCGGTCCCGGCCGATGAGTTTGAGCGCTTTCTGAAATAAATGGCGGGCAAGCGCCATTCCCGGTTCGATACCTCAAATAGGTTAAATGGCCTTATATCGGCGACGCAATCGGTCGAAATGCGGTGATCGGAGTGCGTATACTTCGCCGGAGTTTGTTGCCCGTGGATCGTTAACGACGTGTGCGAATTGTTTGCAATGTCGAGCCGGTATCCGACGTCCGTCGGTTTCTCCCTGGAAACGCTCGCCCGGCGCGGCGGGCACGACGGGCCCCACAAGGATGGCTGGGGCGTCGCGTAC
>JAOTUB010000094.1 GCA_029864095.1 Gammaproteobacteria bacterium
TTGCATGTAGTATTCGGCTTCTGCGACCAGCCAGGTTTCGCGCGCGCCGGCGGACACGCCCTGCAGCGCCGACAGTGAGCGCTCGAGGGTCGACATGCGAGCTGGCAGCGAGTCGAGCAGCTGCACTCTGCTGCTGAAATCGTTCTGCAGTAGCTCGAGCTCAGAGGCGGTGCTTGCGTCGGCTGCTGCCAGACCGGCGAGGCCGCGATCGAGATTCGCGAGAGATTCGCCTGACGATGCAATGCGGCTCCTGAGATCGGCCAACGTACTGGCGCTTTGGTCTGCGTCGCGCGCTGCACGCCAGCCGTCGACCACCGTGTAGCCAACCGAGGCTAACGCTGCGAGCGACAGGAACAGTGCGAGCCATGCAATCCCACCGGAGCCTCTATTGCCGGGCTTTGCGGCCGCAGTTGGCGCAACTGGTTCGGGCTCCGGTTCCACGACTGGTTCGGGCTCCGGTTCCACGACTGGTTCGGGCTCCGGTTCCACGACTGGTTCGGGCTCCGGTTCCACGACTGGTTCGGGGTCGGCGTCGATAACAGGGCCCTCCGCAACGACTTTTTCGTCCGGAAGTTCCGTTGCCTCGTCTTTGTCTTTCTTGCTCATCAGGGTCATCCGGTTAAGTCTTTAGTGCACGCCATGATCGCGTCGACTATCTCGCTGGCGCCCGGTCCGCGCGCGAGCGTTGCCGGGATATCCGGAAAGCGGTCACGGGCTTCTTGTATCACACGAGCGGCCGGCGTCACCAGTGGTGTGTATTCAAGCCGAGATATGCACCACTCGGGCAACACAGCGAAGAGGTTGTGCAATGACTCGACGCTCATGATCGTAATTACATTGATGGCGCCTGCACGCCATTGTCGTTCCAGATGTTCGATATCGGCCGCCTGGTAGTCGGGAATTTGTCGCTCGTAGACGGGCAGGTAATCGACAATTGCGCCGCGATCTCTCAACGTGTCGGCGAGCAGTTCCCGGCCGCTGGCGCCGCGGACGATGCGTACCACCCTGCCTTTGACATCCTGAAGCTCGGGCTCAACGAGCAGGTGCTCGCTGTCGTAGCCGGATGGCGAACGAATATCGACGCTCCGCCCTGCAGACTCTACCGCCTTTGCGGTTGCCGGGCCGACGACGGCGATGCGGGCAGACTCGGCATATGCCAGTCCATATCGAACAGAATTAGGACTGACGAATATCACGATGTCGGGATCGCGTAATGCGCCACGAGCTCTGTCGATCACCTCCCGATCGCAGGGGATGATGTCGATGACCGGAAACTCAATGGCGACACCGCCAGAAGCCGTAATCGCTGCGACGAGTTCGGCTGCCTGATGCCGGGGGCGGGTGACGAGCACGCCAATCCCGGCGAGTCCGTCGTCAATCATGAGCTGCGCCCGCCGCGGCGAGCAGTTCAGCGGCGCCGCTCTCGAGCAGGCGATTTGCAAGTTCTTCGCCGAGACGCTGTGCGTCATTTGCTGCGCCACTGACCGTGTCACGAATTGAACGGCTACCATCCGGCAAAGCAACAAGACCGGTAACAGTCATCGCATCATTATCAATTACAGCGTACGTTGCCACGGGTGACTGACAACTTGCCTGCAGAACTCTGGCGATGGCCCGCTCTGCGATGGTCGTTTGCTCCGTTGCCGCATGATTAAGCTTTCCGAGGATCGCGGGAAGCTCACTGTTCGACTTGAGACACTCGATACCAATGACGCCCTGGGCCGCGGCCGGCAGCATCTGTTCGGGCGTAAATTGTTGGCTGATGTGATGTTGCAAACCGAGACGTTCCAGGCCGGCCGCCGCAAGAATGATCGCGTCAAAGTCACCTCTCTCCAGCTTGGCCAGACGCGTGTTGACGTTGCCGCGCAGCGGCTCGATCAAGAGATCGGGGCGCATCAGCTTCAGCTGTGCCTGGCGGCGAAGGCTGGAACTGCCGACGCGAGCGCCCTGAGGCAAGGTGTCGATCCTGTGTCTGTCTCGTCCAACGAGCGCATCGGCATGATTCGCGCGTTGCAGAACTGCAGCAATGCAGAATCCTGCGGGGACCTCGGCCGGCACATCTTTCATCGAGTGAACGGCAATGTCCGCCGCACCGCTTTGCATTGCGACCTCGAGTTCTTTGATGAACAAGCCCTTGCCGCCGATCTTCTGCAGGCTCTTGTCGAGGATTTCGTCACCGCGCGTTGACAGCGGCACGAGTTCGACTGAGCTCACTTCCGCCAGGGCAGCAAGCGCTTCAGCTACGTGCTTCGCTTGCCAGAGCGCCAGCGCGCTCTTGCGCGTTGCAATACGAATGTCCACGACTGCTTACCTTCCTTTCAAGCGGCGGCGAACGGTGGCCAGATGTCGCCGGCTGACTATCAGTTCGTCGCCCGCGTCACGGTTGTCCGGACGCGAGTCGCCGCGCAATATGACACATGTCCTGCCGTCCGTGGACTTTTCGAGTTTCTCGATCTTGTCGACGGCAACGAGCGCGCCACGATGTATGCGCACAAAAGTCGTGGCAAATTCCTGCTCAAGTGACTTGAGAGAATCGTCAATCAGATCTTGCCCGCTCACATGGTGCACGCAAACATACTTCTGATCTGCGCTGAAGAAACTGATATCACTAATTGGTATCAACCGAAGTTCGTCCTGCACGCGCGCGCAGACGTGGTTGCGCTGGCTCTCGAGCCGCGATTCGGCGGCGAGTTCCTTTAGCGCCGCGCCCGTCAGACGCGAAGCGTGCTCGAGGGCACGCTCCAGCCGCTCGCGACGGATAGGCTTGAGCACATAGCCGATCGCCTGGGCGTCGAAAGCATCGATGGCGTATTCATCATACGCGGTCGTAAATACCACCGCCGGCGGCTGTTGCATCGAATTCAGATGATGCGCGGTCTCGATGCCGTCGACGCCGGGCATGCGGATGTCGAGCAAGACGACCTCCGGGTTCAGGCTCGACGCCATCGCGACGGCTTCCTCGCCGTTGGCGGCTTCGCCGACGACCTCGTGAATCTCGAAATCGTCGATCAGCTGTCGAAGCCGATCGCGGGCGGGCTTCTCGTCGTCAACAATAAGGACTTTCACGGTCTGTTCTCATCGTGCGGGAAACGCAGTCGAACGGCGTATTCGTCGTAGCCTTCGACAACATCGACCGTTGCGCGACTGCCATAAGCGAGCTCGAAACGCTGGCGAATATTCGCAAGCGCCATCTTGTTACCGCCTTTCGCGCGCGTCTCACCGGGAGCGACCGGGTTCGAAATCGATATCTCCAGATACCCGTCATCACGCTTGCCGGATACGGTTACATCGCCGCCATCAGGCAGCAGTTCGATGCCGTGATAAATCGCGTTTTCGAGCAGCGGCTGTATCGTCAAACTCGGAATCAGGGCACGCATTGGCAAGTCGGCTACATTCCAGCGCACGTTTAAACGGTCACCAAGACGTAGCTTTTCGATGCGCTGGTAAATGGCAGCGACCTCCAGTTCGGCCTTCAGTGATGTGCGGTCGCCGGAACCGCCGAGGTTGGCGCGCAGCAGGTCCGACAAGTCTTCCACAGCCTCTTCGGCTTGCCGCGGGTCGGTGCGCGTCAGCGACGCGATCGTATTCATGCTGTTGAACAGGAAATGCGGTCGAATCAATGCCTGCAGCGCACTGATGCGTGCCTGAGCTTCGAGTACGATGCTGCGGCGCCATTCACTCGAGACATAGAGATAGCGCATCATCAGCGCGATAACGATCGAGCTGATCCCCAACGTGCGCAAGATGAACTGCGAGTGCGAATCTTCAATGATGACGGACTGGCCGAATATCCGAGTCAGCTGCAAGGCGATTTCCGCGAGGACGCCGCATAGCGCAAGAAGCACGACGAAGCCGAGTACAAACGCGCGCGTCTTTCCGGCACTCTCGAGCTTGCTCCTGAAGATGCACATGATGGCGCTGCTCAATAACGCCAGCCACAGCACGAATAATGAGGTCTTTGAAAGTTCGATCAGGAAACGACCCGGGGTGTCGTAGGAGGCGATCGTCAGCAAAATCGCAACGAGCTCGGCAGCCAATACGACGATGAATACGGTACTGGTAGCACAGAAGTCAGGCAGATAGGCCTGAGACTCCGTGTTCTCGGGCTCCGGGGTTGCGGTCAAGCGCGGCGCTCCATAGGGCTGGAGCGCGAATTGTACCTGTTGGAGCCCACCTTATTAACAGAGTGGCAATGCAATTGACCGGTCCGGCACCAGCTATCGGCGCGGACGATCCGGACGATTGTCTTTAAGCAGGGCGTGTTTAGCCGCAGTACTCTTTGATCTGCTCTTCCACTCGCTCGCGGGCAGCGAGGATTTCATTTTCCTCAAGATATACGCGCTCGCCGGCAGCATCCTCACGATACAGCCGCTGCGACTTCACGAAAGATTCCAGACGAGCACGATACATCTGGCATCGTTCCTTGCGTTTCTCTTGTTCTGCGCGAATCTCTTCCCTGCTCATCTCGGGTGGCGCCTCCGACGCAACCTGTTCTGCGGTCGCCCTGGCTTCGCGGTTTGCTTCCAGACGAGCCTGCACGGCCGAGTTATCGGTCTTTTTCGACGCAATGGCGAGGCGCTCGATCTGCGCGCCAAATGTCGGGCGATCCTCGTAGTGCACATTGCCGTCGGCATCCGTCCACTTGTAGATCTCGCTCGCAACGGCCGTGCCGCTCGTAATGAGAGCCGCAGCAAAAGTAATTAACAGCGAGTAGCGTTTCATCGAAATCATCCCGACGCGGTACAACGATAAAACATTTAACCACGCCAGGATGCAATTTGTTGTGACAGCGGTCACATGGGGTTTCGTGTCGTGTGACCAATTTTATGACCGAAAAAAAAGCGGGCCATATGGCCCGCTAAAGCCTTGCTTTTTGGGGAATTTTTGCTATTGGCGGGCCGGCAGAGTGCCTGCGGACTCGCGTTTATGGCAAGTCCGCAGGCTGGACCCGCATTAATCGGCCGGTTTGAACTCGGGATAGGCTTCGAGGCCGCATTCCGAGAGATCGACACCTTCGTATTCTTCCTCTTCCGTTACGCGCAGACCCATGATCAGTTTGATCACGTACCAGACGATGCCGCTAGTGATGAAGACCCAGGCGAAGATGGTTATAAGGCCAATCAGCTGTACCCCGAGCTTCGCGTCCGGGTTCGTGAAGCAGACGGCGATCAGGCCCCACATGCCCACGACACCGTGGACCGAGATCGCACCAACCGGATCGTCGACCTTGATCTTGTCCATTAGCACGATCGAGCCGATGACGATCACGCCACCTACGGCGCCGATCAGCGTCGCGGCCAGCGGTGTCGGTGTCAGAGGCTCAGCCGTAATCGCGACGAGACCCGCGAGAGCGCCGTTGAGCGCCATCGTCAGATCGGCTTTGCCGAACCAGAGACGCGACAGCAGCAGCGCGAACACAAGGCCACCTGCCGCCGCCATATTGGTATTGACGAAAACCAGCGCTACCGCGTTCGCTTCACCGACATCGGATACCTTGAGTTCCGAACCGCCATTGAAGCCGAACCAGCCAAGCCAGAGGATCAGCGTACCGAGCGCCGCAAGCGGCAGATTACATCCCGGAATGGCGTTGACTTGGCCGCCCGGTCCGTACTTGCCTTTGCGCGCGCCGAGCAGCAGAACACCAGCCAGGGCCGCGGCCGCACCGCAAAGGTGTACAACACCCGATCCGGCGAAGTCGAGAAAGCCCATTTCGTTCAGGAATCCGCCGCCCCATTTCCAGAATCCCTGCACGGGATAGATGAAGCCCGTCAGGACGACGGCGAACAGAAAGAACGACCAGAGCTTCATGCGCTCGGCCACCGCACCTGAGACGATCGACATCGCGGTCGCGACGAACACGACCTGGAAGAAGAAATCCGACAGGTTCGAGTAGTAAGCGTCGCCGGCCATTACGGTGGCAACATCGTTGTCAGCCGAGCCTAGCAGTCCGGTTCCCAGCGTCGAGAGACTCTGGAATACGCCGCCCGTATAGTCGCCCGGGTACATGAGTGAGTAACCGCAAAGCATGTACATGATGCAGGCGATCGCATACAGACCGACGTTTTTGGTGAGAATCTCGGCCGTGTTTTTGGCGCGGACGAGGCCTGATTCGAGCATCGTGAACCCGGCAGCCATCCACATGACCAGCGCGCCCATGACGAGAAAGTAGAATGTATCCAGGGCATAGGCGAGTTGCGTAACCTGCCCCGAAACTTGGGTTATATCTTCCACGAGTATTTCCTCCGCTTATTCGTGTAATTAGACGGCTTCGCTGCCGGTCTCACCGGTGCGAATGCGAATGGCTTCGGAAAGCTCGGCGACGAATATCTTGCCGTCACCGATCTTGCCCGTTCGTGCCGTGTTGGCGATTGCCTCGACGACCTGGTCCGCGATGTCGTCATCGACGGCCAGTTCGATTTTGGCTTTGGGCAGAAAGTCGACGACGTACTCGGCGCCACGATAAAGCTCGGTATGACCGCGCTGCCGACCGAAGCCTTTGACTTCGGTCACCGTTATGCCCTGAATACCGATGTCCGCGACTGCCTGTCGGACATCATCGAGCTTGAACGGCTTGATGATTGCAGTGATCATTTTCATTGCATTTCCCCTCGAAAAGAAAAAGGGACGGCGTCGCCGCCCCGATGGGTTATTGAAGATCGAACGACTTGCCGATGGTGAACAAGAGCACCTCATCGTCTGCGTTGAGGACTCCGAGATCACTGGAGGCGATCTCGTCACAAAAAACCAGCGATATGCCGAGATCGATATCGGCTACCGTGGCGCCATAACCGAGTTCAAGGTATTCACCCTCCCAGTCCTGACTGAATCCGGCGAACTTGCCGTAGAAGCCGTTCTTCTCTGCGGTCACGGCGTAATACGTGTAGTCCTCATCGCTGCTCGAGTCGAGTTCGTGCTGACCTACGGCCACATCAAGTGACACGATTCCGAAGCCGACTCCGAGGTTGATCTCCTGATACTCGGTGTCGAAGTCACCCGTATAAAAGTAACCCGTGTAGCCGATGCTGTAGCTGAAGTTGCCGGCTTCGCCGCCATAGCCGAGGTAGCCATCGACTTCGAGGCCATCACCAACGTCTGCGGCCCAGGTGCCGGCATAGAAACCACCACCCTCGTAGTCGATGCCACCGCTCGCCGACGAGTTCTTTTGCGGGATGCCACGATAGTAGTACTCGCTCGCATACCCGATGTTGGCGGACCATTCCGCCTGCGCGATACCGCTCAGCAATAACAGTGCCGCAAACAGGCCGGTTCTAAGCAAGATCTTCATTTGTTGTCGCTCCCAATAGATTGATGAATATATTCACCCTCCTAAAAGCACCTTTCGTGCCAAGTCAAAAAATACGATCAATAACAATTGCTTAAAAATGTCGGGGTCGTATAGTCGCACCGATTGGGAGCACGAAATCCGAGACCTGCACCATCTTGGTGAGCGGCGCGGAGAAATGGCCCCGGGAAGCCCGTTATGCTGCTGGCGTTTTGCGGGCCGCTGGGGTATCAAATGGCCATGAGCGACAATTCAATAGAAGATCTCGCGAGAACGCTCGCCGAAGCAGTGCCCGAAGGTTTACGCGCCGTGCAAAAGGACCTCGAAGAGAACTTTCGTTCGCTGTTGCAGGCCGGGCTCAGCAAACTTGATCTCGTGACCCGCGAGGAATTCGAGGTGCAGGAGGCGGTTCTCGCCCGCACACGCGAAAAACTCGACGCACTCGAAGAGCGGCTGGAGGAATACGAAAAGAACTTGTAGCAGCCCGCCTCCCCCAAGCGGGATGGACCAGCGGGCAGTCGGGCCACGGAGGGCGGCAGTGAGTTTTGCTATTCTGCGCAGCCGGGCACAGCTCGGCACCGATGCACCGCCCGTAACGACCGAAGTTTTTCTGTCGGGCGGGCTGCCATCGTTTTCTGTGGTTGGCATGGCCGAAACAGCGGTGCGTGAAAGCAAAGACCGGGTTCGCAGCGCACTGATTAGCTCGGATTTCAAATTCCCCCAAGAACGCATCACCGTCAGTCTTGGGCCGGCGGACATGCGCAAGTCCGGCGGTCGATTCGATCTGGCCATCGCTCTCGGTATCCTCGCCGCGAGCAAACAGATTCCCGTTGAAGCGCTGCACGGCATCGAGTTCTACGGCGAGTTGGCACTGAACGGTGATCTCCGGCAGGTGCCGGCTATCCTGCCGGCCGCCTTGAAGGCTCATGATTGTGGCAACAGCATGATCGTGCCGGCGCCGAACGCGAACGAAGCGGCGCTGGCGAAGACCGATGTGCGCGCGGCGACGACGTTGCTCGAAGTAACGGCGCATCTGCGCGGTTGTGCGGAAATCCCCCGGGTCGAGCCGGTCAGGGCGAAGGTCGCACCATACCGCGGAGGTGACCTTGTCGACGTGAAAGGTCAGGGCCAGGCGAAACGCGCTCTCGAGATTGCCGCGGCAGGCGGGCACAATCTGTTGTTCGTCGGGCCGCCCGGCACGGGTAAGAGCATGCTCGCAAGGCGCCTGCCGGGTGTCCTGCCGCCGATGACCGAGAGAGAAGCGCTGGAGACGGCTGCGATCGACTCGGTGCTTGGACGTTCGCTGGATATTTCGCGATGGCGACAGCGGCCGTTTCGCTCGCCGCATCATACGGCGTCGCCCGCGGCGCTTGTCGGCGGCGGCCCCGGGCCACAGCCCGGGGAAATCTCCAGGGCGCACAACGGCGTACTGTTCCTCGACGAGTTGCCCGAGTTCAACCGCAACGTGCTCGAGGTCCTTCGCGAACCACTCGAAGCGGGAGTGATCACAATCGCACGTGCCGGAGCGCAAGCGGACTTTCCTGCCAACTTTCAATTGGTGGCAGCAATGAACCCTTGTCCGTGCGGCTATCTTGGTGATCTAGCCGGCGATTGCTGCTGCAGCGCCGAGCGCGTCGCGACGTATCGCGGCAAGATCTCAGGACCCTTGCTCGATCGCATCGACCTGCATGTCGAGGTTAGCCGGCCGCCGAAAGAGGCGCTGCGCACTGGCGCGGCGACTGGGGAGTCGAGCCGTCAGGTTGCAAAACGGGTTAGAAAGGCGCGCGCGGTTCAGCTGCTGCGCAACCGCGTGTGTAATGCGCGTCTGCAAGGTGCGGCGCTCAAAGACACGTGCAAACTATCGGGAGATGCGTTGCAATTACTGGAAAACGCAACCGATAAATTCAATCTGTCCGCGCGAGCCTATCAGCGCGTCATGCGCGTCGCGCGAACGGTAGCCGACCTTGCACAGGAAGAAAATATAACGCCTGCGCATATTGCCGAGGCGCTGTCGCTGCGGCAGCTGGATAAACGCAGGCGGCAGATTACTGAGCCTCGCTGACCATGTATTCGACAGCGTCCGCGACTTCCTCATCAGACAAGTCAATGCGCCCGCCTTTGGCAGGCATGTAGCCGACTTGGCCAGTGTAGCCGTTGATCGCGTGGTCTTTGAGAACGTCTGCGCCCTGAGTGATACGCGGTGCCCACGCAGCGGCGTCACCGAGAATCGGCGCACCGCCGATGCCAGCGCCGTGGCATGCGAGACACGCCGAGTTATAAACCTGCGGGCCGGACAGCGCGGTTGCGACGGGTTTTGGTTCAACAGCCGTTTCGATCGTCGGAGCCGATGCTTCGGTTTGCTCGCCGGGCAGGTAGATCTGCCCGAGCGGGCGAATGCGTGCGGTGACTTGGGCCTGGTATTCAGCTGTGTCCCTCGTGTACACCCCCTGCTTCAGATCGGATATCTTCATTGCAAGTACGAGGATCGCGAGCGCGAATGCGGCGAGAATGCCGATCACGAGCGAGTATATATCAAAAAATTTCTGGTCCCGACTCAACTTACTGCTCCGGCGATGGTGTTTCTTGTGTGCCCGGACGCGGGCCCGGGGAAGGCGGGCGATTATATTACAAGGTCAATACCAATGCAGTCACGGTATAGATAAGTATGGAGATTCCGGCGGCGGACATGGCTATCGGCAATTGGGTAACGACGTGATCCATCAGGTCCGACCCACAGGCCAGCGACGACAGGATCGTCGTGTCGGAGATCGGCGAACATTGATCGCCGAACACGGCGCCACCCATAATGGCGCCAAACGCGAGCGTGATGAACAGTGGATCCGGCGAAATCGCGTAGGCCAGCGGTAACGCGATTGGGAATACCACGGCATAAGTACCCCAGGACGAACCGACCGAAAACGACACGATCATACAAATGATCATCAGGATACCCGGCAGCACGAAAGGCGCCGCTGTGAGAACGTCAGCCGTGACGCTGATGACGTAGGAAGAAGCGCCAAGCGTGCCGGATACTTCTGCGAGCGTGACCGCGAGGCCCAAAATGATTGCGCCGATCGTGACGCCCTTGATGCCATCGACGAGTCCGTCGAAAGCGTCGCTCACACTCATGCCACGGATGAGCGACAGGGATACGCTGCTGACGAGCGCGAGCCCGAAAGCCTCAAAAATCATCGGCGAACCGGTAACGAGCCACGGAATGATTGCAAAACTCATGAGCACGCCGATCGGTACGAAGAAGTCCAGCAGCGAAGGTGAGTATCCCTCGGCGACGTTCAGCGTTGCGAGTTCTTTGGAAACGATCGGTTCTGCATGCGGCGAATCGAGTTCGCCGGTTTCCTGAACGCGAATCTGCGCGGCGCGCATGGTCTTGCCAACGACAGGTAGTTTGCCAAGCGCGAAGAGCAGCGTAAAAAGGACGGCGAGCCAACCATAGAAGTTGAACGGAATGGCTCTGAGAAACAAGCTGATCGCTGAGTCTTGATCCGGAATGAATTGGCTCATTGATGGAATTGCAATCAGGCCGGCGACATACACAGGCCAGACATTGAACGGAATGATCGTTGCGACCGGTGACGCGGTCGAGTCGACGACGTACGCAAGTTCCTCATGTGCGACGTTTTCCCGGTCGGCAACCGGTCGGACCGTCGTTCCGGTCAGTATCGTGCTGATTGTGCCGCCCTGATGGAAGATAATGCCCATGAGCCATGCAAAGAACAACGCCGAGCGCCGTGACTTGACGAGGTTTGTAGACACGTATTGGGCGAAATGCCAGGCGCCGCCGTTGCGATTCCACATGCCGAGCAGGCCACCGAGTGCCCAGAGATAAACAAGCAGTATCTGCGCATAGCGTTCCGAGCCGATGCTGGGAATCAGGAATTCCTGAATGATGTTGTACTGCGTCGTGACCAGGCCACCTAGCAAAATGCCCATGAACAACGCAAGAATGACATTACGCGTCGCAAAGCATATGACAAGCGTTGCAAGCGCGGGGACCAGCGACATGAAATTGAAATGCCCCTGGGCCTCGATAACAGCCGGGTCGAGCTGCGCGCCGTACCAGGCAACGAACCCGCAAAGAAGAAGTAACCAGAGCCAGGTGTATTTTTTGATTTGCGCGAGCATTCTTGTCAGCCTGGTTTGCAACGATGCACTCGCAGTATAACGCCCGTCGCGCGGGTAAGAGGCCGAGATTGACGTGTAGAATCGAAACCATGTTCCGGAAACACATTATCCTGGCTGCACTATTGATGGCAGCCGGAGTCAACTCGGCCCTCGCTGCTGGCGACGCAGAATGGCAGTTCGCCGGCTGGGCAGGTCCCGCCATTGCCGTTCGCACGTTCGTTCCTGACGACGCAAGCGATTCAACGCCGATTGTTATCGTTATGCACGGCTGGAGCCGCGAGGCGCAGCGTTACTTCGCCGACTGGCGCGAACTCGGCGCTGCACGCGGATTCATTGTCGTCGTGCCGCACTTCCCGGTTGAAGATTTTCCGTCGTCGACGCACTACAACCTCGGGCACGTATTCGACGAGAAAACCGGCAGGAAGCGACCAGAACCAGAGTGGACGTTTTCGGCAATCGAGCCGCTTTTCGATGAAGTCGTCGCGAGAACCGGAAGCAAACAAACGCAGTACACACTCTTCGGCCACTCGGCTGGGTCGCAGTTCGTGCATCGATTCCTGTATTACATGCCTGAAGCGCGCGTACGGCGTTTCATTGCTGCGAATGCCGGCTGGTACACGATGCCGGATTTCGATACCGAGTATCCCTACGGCCTCGAGGACGCGGCGATCGACAAAGATCAACTAATCGCTGCATTCGGGAAAGACATGGTTCTGTTACTTGGACGGGAAGACGTGGATTACACGGACCCGGATCTTCGCAAGACTCCGGAGGCAAACCGGCAGGGCAAGAACCGCTTTGCCAGAGGCCTTACGATGTTCAACGTGGCGAAAACCAATGCCGAGAAACTTGGTGCCGATCTAAAGTGGCGACTCATGATCGTCGACAATGCTGGCCACGTTAACGCGCAGATGGCGCCAGCGGCCGCACAGCTTGTGGAGTAGCCGCTCCCGCGTGCTTCAATAGTGATACCGGACGCGCACGTACGCATTACTCGAATCGGCAAGCTGACCAAAGAATGTATTGCGGTCACGGCCACCAAACAGGTTACCGCCTGCAATCAGGGACCAGTGATCATCGTGACGATACGTGTAAACCGGGCGTATGTAGAAGTCGTGATCACTCGGTGAGAAGAACGTAAACAAAGACCAGGTGTGTTTGTCTCGGCCGGCCCGGTAAGTCAGGCGATTCGTCAGCAGGTGGCGGTTACGATCCGGCTCGAATCCGGGAAACGGCGAATTCTGAATCAACCCGTTATAGTCAAGCGTCGACTCGACGTAGTACTGCATGCCAACCGTGAAGTTCGGTTTTGCTTCCCACTCAAAGCCAACGAGGAAGCGCAGCTGATCGTTCGGCACCAAGGAGTCGGTTCCCGACCGGTCGTCGCGCGACACGTAATAAGACACTTCGATGTTGAACAGCCCTGGGCCAAGCGGTCGTCGCAAGCTCGCGCCGAGCGACGCCAACGGCGCAAAGATCGGTTCCAGTGACGCCGTGAACGCCGTCGGTTGTTTGAAGAATCCACGATACGCGTACAGCGCGTACTCCCGGCCCGCGACGGTGCGAAAAAGCCGCAGCGCAAACTCGCCGTTCGAAAAGGACTCATTCGGCTCCGCGGCCTCGAAGGGTGGGGTTGGCGCGACATTGCCGCCCGCGAGCGGCGAAAAGAAAGAGAAGCGCTCGCCGGACAAATACACATCAGGCTCGAATAACGGGGTCCAGGCGAAATCGACATTCACAGGATCGGAGTATCGCGTCAAGCGTATCGCGTTGCCCGGCGCTTTGAGATATTCATCATCGCGACCAGCAAAGAAA
This sequence comes from Gammaproteobacteria bacterium, assembly GCA_029864095.1. Lineage (GTDB taxonomy): Bacteria > Pseudomonadota > Gammaproteobacteria > Steroidobacterales > Woeseiaceae > UBA1847. The sequence goes on from JAOTUB010000094.1 coordinate 13,241, forward strand.
GACACGAAGTCCTTGGGGAACAGATCGTTCAGAAAAACCAGGTCGCCAGTACCCCATGTCTGCACCTGTCGCCCGGCTCTGACATCGACATTCTTGCCAAGCGAAAACGCCGCGGTCAGGTCTCTGACTTCGGCATTCCAGTCGTCTTCGACAGCATCGTAAATGCCGTCGGCCTTGAGGGTGACCGTGGTATTGCCGGGCCGCCATTCTGCTTCGATGCGAAGCCGGAGTTCTTCGAGTGTTTTGCGATCGTCGAGCAACGGGTCGCTGTCAAGACGCGTTCCGAGTCCGGCCTCAACAAAGCCGCTCCAGACTGTACCGGAATCTTCTTCGCCCCAGTCGTCGTCGTGCCACATGTCTTCCTGCGCGAACACGATCGTGGGTATCACCAAAAGCAGTGGCCAGAGGTTCACGGCGGGTTCTCACTCAACCTTCAGGGCGCTGCAGCCAATCGCTCGGCGGACTGCGCAGCGAGCGTTCTGTAAAGACGGACTCTGGCAGACCGATATCGTACTTGATGAAGCGAAACTGCATATCCGTGGCGCCGCCGGTCGACAAATCCGATACGCGACTAATTGTAACGGTCGGATGACCGTCGATGTTCTCGACTTTCATGACCTCGACGCGCCGATACAGCTTGCCTGCGGGATTGGTGTAATCGATCTTCATCGGCAAAAACGTCTGCCGGTCGATCCACGTGACGTAACTCGAAAACTCGGCACTCTGCGCGTCGTGTGGCACGTGTTTGAGGACGTAGAACTCATCGCTTGTGTCGATCAGCTCGTGTGCATCCTCCGACGGGCGTCTCCCGGAGACATCCTCGTAGTAGTAGTGTGCGCCGACGAAACTGGTGCGCTTGTCACTGGCGGAAATCCGTTTGACCAGATCAAGCCCGGGCAGATAGAGCCAGCGGTCGTCGTCGCGATCGATGTGCTTGTCGACGAGGAATACGGTATTGCGCACATCCGAGGGCTGGCTGAAGA
>JAOTUB010000095.1 GCA_029864095.1 Gammaproteobacteria bacterium
AAGCTCCAGACAACTTCGGCACATTCTCCCGAACCCTGAAAAACCATGCGCAGAGCTTCGCCGAGCGGGAAGTTGTCGAGCATATAGTCGAGACCCGGGCCGCAGGACGGGACCTCGCTCGGCGGCAAATTCTGCAGCCGCCAGTGCCATCCGGCAATCGTCGCACCGTCGCCCGCAAATAGCAGTATCAGTATCGCGTAGGCGCGCCGCGCCCAACCGCTCGGGTTATGCAGGGCTGCGAGCAGGAATGCGACACCCAGTCCAATCGCCGCAACCCGTTGCAGGACACATAGAGGACACGGGTCGAGAAGCAACACGTGCTGGGCGTAAAGCGCGAAACCCATCATACCGACACAGCACAAGAAGCCTGCGAAGTTAAGAACGCGCGGTCCGGGAAGATTCATTGTTCGTTACGCAGATTCGCGATCGGCTGCGTCGGAAATGCCGGTATGACGTACGTCCCTGCCCTTCACCATGTAGATCACGTACTCGCAGATATTCTTCGCGTGGTCGCCGATGCGTTGCAAGTCCGTGATCGTTTTGATGATGGCGACAATAAGGCGAAGGTCGCCAGCCGCAGGCGATTGCGTGGCCAGGATGCGGCTGCATTCCTCGTCAATATTGACTTCGAGATCGTTGACCTTGTGGTCGTCTTTCGCGACCTTGAGCCCCAGTTCGCTGTCGCCGCTGACGATTGCGGAAATGGCGCGCGAGAATTGGGCTTCAACGAGTCCGCCCATCGCCAGCACGCTATTCCTCGGGTCCTCGATGTCCTTATTGAAACGCCGTGATACGTGATCTGTCAGGTCGGATGCTTCCATTTTATACGTCGCCCCCGCTATTGGCTGCGGTGCCTATGTCACTTGAATTTGATCCCGACGTCAAGGCCGCGCACACCCGCTACTTCCATTTCCATTGGGTGTCGAGCATAAGCCGATTGTAGTCACTTTTGCTGCCGGAACTGACGTCGGTCTCGTTAATAAAATACTTAGCCCCGATCGTCCAGCTCTTATTGATGCCATAGTCCAGCTGCAGGAGGTGACCCTTATTGTCCGTGCCACCTCCGGCGAAGTCCGAGTTCGTCAACAGTCCGAGCATGGCATCGGCTTCCTTGTCCGCGTAAATATACGAGAACTGCATCTGGCCTCTGTCCTCGGTCTGACCAAAGCGGGCACCTGCCGTCCAACCCGTATCGTTATCCGACGCGTCGCTGTTGTTGACGAAATCGACAAACACGAGGGTCTGCCAATCGCCAAGATCGAACGCGGCTTCAGCAAAGATCTCCGTCAGCAAATAGTCGTAGAGATAGGTACAACTCGTGTCGGGCGTGGTACCGCAAGGCAGACCGCCGGCTTCTAAAGCGGTATTACCAAAATAGTCGCCCGGATCCGCAGCGTCACCGAATACCGTGCTCTCGCCCTTGGTCTTTATCGAGTAATAGCCGATGCCGCCCTTGACCTTCGCGCCGCCGATCTCGCCCGACGCACCGAGTTGCCCGCCCCAACTGAAGTTGCTGTTGCCCTTCCTGCTGTCGCTCTCGAGGTAAGTACCGATCGCGTTCGCGAAGAACCAGTCGCGCTTGTACGTCAGTGCGAGCCCTTCGGGCGTCCAGTCTCCGTCCCACAGCAGCTCCTGCTTGCCGACCTTTAGCAGCGGATTCTCGTATTTGCCGCCGAGCAAGTGCAAGCCTTCGGCCGCTTCCCAGTCGACGTACGCCAGGTTTATCACGACGCCCTTCGACGAACCGCCACCACCCAAAGTCTGGTTCGCCGACACTGGGTCATCACTGCCCGTTGACAGGCCGAAACCCACTTCGACATCGTCTGCCAGATAGGCGTGAATATTGGCGCGCGCACGAATCCGGTTGCGGTTGCGCTCGGCGCTTCCCTCGGCGTCGATGTTCTCATAGCGGTATCGAAAATCGCCGTCCAGCGCGATCCGGTCCGACCACGACTCCGCAGCCGGCGCATCCGCTGCTTGCACCTTTGCAACGCTCGTCTGCACATCGGCGACTGCTGTTGCCGTCTCAACCCGGGAGCGCCGCAGTTCTGCGTTCTCCGCCGCAAGCTCATCGAGCCTCTGCGACACAGTCGCAAGCTGCTTACGCAGCTGCTCGAAGTCTTCGTCGCTAACCGCGCCGAGTGCGGTGGAAAAGGCAAATACGTTGATTGCGATCAACAGGAGAAGCTTTCGTTTCATTGTGTACTCCGGGTGTTCTGGTTACGGCGCCATCGGGCATTGCGTTGGCCGATTTGCGAATCTCCTTGCGCAGTCTGCGATGTTCGCTCTTGTAGCGGCTGCCAACCAAGCCCCAGCAGCGCCGCCACAAGCAGGCCGCTGTCGGCCCGCCCATTGAGCCAACCAATCAGAGCCCCTGCGCCGAGTAGTAATAGCAACCCCAAAACAAAATTTCGCCCTGAATCCAGCATTTGCTCAATGACCGCGGGCCGAGAACCGATATCCGGATCCGCGGACTGTTTGAATATAATTGTCAGCAGCCTCTGCGCCTAGCGCTTTGCGAAGGCGGCGCACGTGAACATAGACGGTGCGCTCTTCGACATACACGTTGGCGCCCCAGACGCGGTCGAGCAGCTGCGTTCGGCTGTACACGCGATCCGGATGCGTCATGAGGAACTTGAGCAGCCGGTACTCGGTGGGTCCCAGGCGAATCTCGCGGCTGTTTGCCGTGACGCGCTGCCCTGCCGTGTCGATCTCCAAGGTACCCGCTGACACGGTCTCGCCGTCGCTTGGCGCTGCGCGCCGCAACACAGCCTGAATACGCGCTACCAGTTCGCGCGGCGAAAAAGGCTTGGTGAGGTAATCGTCCGCACCGCTTTCAAGGGCGGTGACTTTGTCGTGCTCGTCCGCTTTGGCCGTCAGCATGATGATCGCGAGATCGTCGTTTTCCGAATTACGTTTGAGCATACGGGTCAGTTCGAGGCCACTCATGTCGGGCAGCATCCAGTCAATCAGCGCGAGAGCCGGCCGTTCGTCGGCAAGCAGTTCCCGCGCGACCTGACAGTTCGGGGCCTCGAGCGTTTCGTAACCGGCACGTGCGAGGTGAAAGGCGATCATCTCCCGGATTGGAGTCTCGTCCTCGACAATGAGTATTTTGCTGGCGGTCATGGGAGTAGCGCGATTAGTCTGCCTAATATTACATTTCTGTTACGGCGTACCGGCAGGTCTTGCCGCGACTTTTTGCCTGAGGTAGGCCGGCGATACGTCCCTGGGGTCGATGGCCCGGCCGCTCTCCAATCCGGCAGCGCCCAGCCGCAGCAGATGACGCGCCCGCGGATGCAGCACATCCACAACGGCGTCGAAGTTTTCCTGATTTGCCACAAGTAGCTCCGGATAACGGCGCCAGCCGAATCCCGCCGCAACGCGCGGTCCAAGGGGTCTGTCATCGCCGGCATCAATTGCAGCGATATCGTGTAAGCACTCGGGAAGAACTGCCGTCGCAGTGTCATCGTGCTGCCGATACACGCCGAGATAGACCTCGTGCATGTGAGCGTCCTGGGTGACGACAACCTCGGCAGCGCCATGCTCGGCAAACACCTGTTCGGCGACTGCGGCCAGGGACGACACGGGTACGATACGCAAGCCGGACGCGAATGCGAGGCCCTGAGCAACCGACGCCGCGATACGCATACCGATGAACGAGCCGGGTCCGTTGCCAAGCACGATCGCATCGAGTTCGGTAGTCGATGCGCCGGCTGTTTGCAGTACGGATTCGATCATGGGCATGAGTATCGCCGTATGCTCGCGGGGCTGTTCTTCATGCAGTTCCGACACAGCATCATCAAGCTGCAGCGCCACAGAACAGGCGATCGAGGACGTATCGAGTGCCAGCAGCCTCACGCGACGGCGCCCTCACGTCCATGTCTGGCCAGGAACTTCGCAACATCATCGATGGATGATGTCCACGGCATGGGTTCGAGGCTCTTTAGAAACATCCGGCCGTAACTCTTCGACGAAATACGCGGATCGCAAAGCACGATGACGCCATAGTCGTTTTGATCTCTGAGCAGCCGCCCGGCGCCCTGCTTCATTGCCAGAACCGCCTGCGGCAGCTGGTGCTGGGTAAAGCCGTTACCGCCTTCGCGCCGAATAAACTCCAGGCGCGCCATCATCAGCGGATCGGCTGGCGACGCGAACGGCAGCTTATCGATTGCGACGACGGTCAGTGCCTGCCCGCGCACGTCGACGCCTTCCCAGAAACTGCCGGTGCCGAGCAAAACGGCGTTACCGGCCTCGCGAAAACGCCGTAACAGATCATCGCGCGGCGCACTGCCCTGAATTAGCAGCTTGCGCCCGGCAAGAAATTTCTTGTTCGAGCGAAACCATTTCCTTGCTGAGTTCAGCGCCCGATGACTCGTAAAAAGGCAGAACATGCCGCCAGACGTCATGTCGAGCAACGGCACGACGGCTTCGAGTACTGCGTCGGTGTGCCCGAAATCCGATGGCTGTGGCAGGTTCGGCGGCAAATAAACGAGCCCGTTCTGCTCGACGGCGTAGGGGCTGGGAAACGTCAGTCCACGGACCTCTCTGAGACCCATACGCGACGCGAAGTGCGAAAAGTCCTCGGCAACCGCCAGGGTTGCGCTCGTGAATATCCAGGCCTGGTGACCATTGTCTATAAGACCATTGAGCGTTGCCGACACGTCGAGCGGCGTCAGGTTGATACGCAGGCTGCGAGGATTGACCTCCACCCAGCGCAAGCCATCCCAGGCATCGTCACTTGCCAGCAGCGAGAGGCGCTCCGACGCGCTAGCCAATTGTTCATGGAGCTTGTCGAGCTCGAGAGATGAATCCGCTATTTCCGCGATTGCCGTGTTCAGCGCACCCAGCGCAAGCTGCAGCCCATCCAGCGGCGCGCGAATGTCAGCGATCACCTCGTCGAGCTGATGCCTGCCCTCTTGCTGCGGCGCCTCGGCACGCAAAACCCGGATCGCGGTCTGCAGCGCATCGATGCGCCGCTGTAACTCCGGCTGCCGCAATGGCATCGTCTCGACTCGAATCTCGTCAATCATTTGCTCGAGTTCCCGCGATCCCAGCGCGACGCCAAAAAACTGCACGGCGAGGTCGGGAATCTGGTGTGCCTCATCCAGAATGATGGCTTCGGCGCCCGGCAAGAATTCGACAAAGCCCTCCTCCTTCATCGCAAGGTCGGCCAGCAACAAGTGGTGATTTACGACGACGAGGTCCGCTTCCTGCGCCGCGCGCCGCGCCTTTACTACGTGGCATGCGGAGTATTCGGGACACTTTTGTCCGAGACAGTTGTCCACCGTCGATGTCACTAGCGGCCAGACCTTCGAGTCCTCGCTGACGTCGGTGAGTTCCGCGCGATCCCCGCTTTCGGTCCGATGCCGCCATTCGCGCACTGCGATCAGATCATCGATTACAGCCTCTGTGGCTTCGGCGTGATCGAGCCGCTCGAGACAGAGATAGTTGGCGCGGCCTTTGAGAAGCGCCGTCGTAACCGGGCGACCGACGGCTTTGCCAATCAGCGGCAGGTCGCGATGATAGAGCTGGTCCTGCAGCGCTTTGGTGCCAGTCGATATGATCGTCTTGCGCCCGCTTTGCAGGGCCGGCAACAAATACGCGAACGTCTTGCCAGTTCCTGTCCCGGCTTCGACGATCAGCTTATCGAGGTTGGCAATAGTCTCGGCAACCGCTTCAGCCATCCAAGCCTGGCCAGCGCGGGGCTGGAATCCGGGCAGGAAATCTTTCAGCGGGCTCTCATCGCCAAAGAATTCGGAGAGATCTGTCACCGTGCCAAGGTTACACGGTTCGTTTCCGATTTAAGATCACTAATTCAGCGATCCATATCAAAACAACGGAAAAATTTGGTCCTGCGAAATTCGTTCGTCTGTGTAGGTTCGAAAAGGCTAACGCGCAATGCTGCATCTGCCATCATGGCGGGGCCGCTGCCGCTGTTCTTGGGCCGCGCATAGAGTTTCTCGTCCTAGTAATGCCGGAAGACAGCCGCACGTTTCGCTGTGGCCGAATTCGCAAGGGCATTGGATACCGGCCCACGGGCATTGCAGGAGTTGTGTTGTTTCCGAACCTGACCCAAGCCGGGAAGTGGGGGCTTTTTCGTCTGTGGCATATATGGTCTGAAGTGCTCAGATGCAGCAATAGCCTGGCCCCCAACCTGTTCCGGATGCGAAAACTGTTAACTTGCTCAACATATTCCAAGGCGCATTACTAATAGAATGTAACCCCTTGATTATAAGAAGAGTTGGTCGAGCCCAACGGCAACAGGGCGCCAGACCGGCTCGATGAAAAATGCAGATCTGACCTTAGTGTACGCCGGAAGTTGCGAGCCGCGGAAGATCGGGTATCGACCATGGATAACAATAGGAAATCGCTGGTTATTGGCATGATAGGTCTTGGCTTTGCGCAACTTGGCACAGCCGCGGGGACCATCGCCGGAACAGACATCGACAATACGGCCGTAGTCAGCTACGAAGTCGTCGGCACGCCACAAACGGTAACGTCCAATACGGTCACGCTGACAGTGGCCGAGGTGCTGGATGTCGATGTCACGCTTTTGAGCGGTCCGGCTTCTGTTGTCTCTGGTTCGACCACGCAAGAGCTGCTTTTTGTCGTTACCAATACCGGTAACGGCACCGAAGGATTCCAACTTGCGATCAACAACGCCTTAAGTGGCGATGATTTTGATCCCGTCGCGTCGACACCGGCAGCTATCTATTTCGACACGGACGCCAGCGGTGATTTTTCGGCCGGCGATATTGCATACACTCCGGGCAGCAACGACCCGCAGCTGGCGCCCGATGCCTCGGTTGATGTACTGCTCGTTAACGACATACCGGCCAGCCTTGCCGACGGCGCAATCGGCCTGAGTGAACTTGGCGCCGCAGCGCTTACCGGCACCGGCGATCCGGGAGACCGATTTCCTGGCGACGGCGATGGCGGTATCGACGCGGTTGTCGGAACAAGTGGCGCAGACGATGCGGTTAGCGGTCAATACCTGATCAGCGACATCCGTCTCGACGTGATCAAGAGCGCCACCGTGCTCGACCCGTTTGGCGGCAGCGATCCGGTACCCGGCGCTGAGATTACTTACCGAATCGTAGTAACGCCGACTGGCACGGAAACAGCCACGAATACTGTGTTCACCGATCCGATTCCTGCGAATACCACCTATTTGGCAAACAGTATTACGCTTAATAGCGGAGCATTGACCGATGCCGCCGACGCCGATGTTGGTGTGTACACGGCGACACCGATGCCGGAGATATCAGTGGATCTCGGCGACTTGATCCAGGCAAGTGGCGCACAGACAATTGAATTTACCGTCACCATTAATTGACGCGTGAAAAAAGGTGAATGAAGTGATGACTGAAGGAACACAAATGAACGACCCGGCAATGATGAGTGCAAAAGGCCTGTTGCTCACCAGTCTGTTGATATTGGCCGGCAATGCGTTAGCACAGCAAGGCACGATACAACTCGAGCACAAGGCCGAGCAATGGGAGAGCGTCACGGACGCCGAGGGTATCGAGCAGACCCGGCTCGTCGAGGCCGCACGTGTGCTGCCCGGAGAGGAAGTGTTGTTTAGCGTTACCTACACCAATGTCGGCGATCAGGCGGCCGAAGACGTTACGATCACCAATCCGGTCCCTGATCATATGTCCTATGTCGATAATTCGGCGACCGGCGACAACACATCCGTCACGTTTTCAGTGGACGGTGGCGAGACTTTTGGTGCTGCGCAGGATCTGCTGGTCACGGATGCACTCGGCGCCGAGAGACCGGCACTTGCCAAAGACTATACCCACATACGCTGGGTCGTCGACAGCGATGTCTCTGCTGGCGCCAGCGGCACGGTGCGGTTTACGGCCGTAGTCGAATAGAGACCTAATCACAAAGCCGCGCCCGGATTGATATGGGCGCAGCACATTCAGGCGGGAAAAATGGTCACTGGTCTGCGGATCAGAGAATACGTTACGTTTTTTAAAAAGGAATCTCGCTCTATGTGTGCTTTTAAACTAAGCCTGAAAAGGCTCCTCGCCCTGGGATCGGTGGCATTTTGCGCTGTGGTGTATTCCACGTCCGTAATGGCCGTCGGCACCGACGCCGGTACCGCAATCGGCAACGTCGCAACGGTCGACTACAAAGTCGGCGGAATCGATCAGACTCCGGAAAACAGCCCGGTTACGATTTTCGTCGTTGACCAGGTCGTGGACCTGACCGTCGCTGAGGCGGACGGGGTCGATACCAACGTGAGCCCGGGTGAAGCCGGTGCCATCGCCCGTTTCACCGTTACCAACACCGGTAACGAAACACAGGACTTCAGTCTGACGATTGCTGACCTGGTGGGCGGTACCGTTTTGACTAACACCGACACCATCAACGCCGATGCTTTGACGATCGTTATCGATGCCAACGGCAATGACGTGTATGACGCGGGCACGGATCTGGTTCAGTCGTTCATCGACGAACTGAGTGCCGACGACATCACCGCAGATCCGTTGCTGGACAACGTGGTCTCCGTGTTTATCCTGGCAGATATCCCGGTTAGTGCGGCGAATGGTGCTGCGGCGAACATCGAACTCACCGCTACCGCGCATAAAGCCGGCGGCGCCGGGCTCGGCGCTATCGAAGCAGAATCCGGTGTAGACGATGATCCGGCCACAGTGCAGATCGTGTTTTCGAACAGTACGGGCTCGGACCAGGACAGCTACCTCGTGGCCAGTGCCACTCTCGCTGCCTTGAAGGCATCCGAAGTGCTCAGCGATCCGCTGGGCCAAACGGCGCCGGCCGCGCTGGCCATACCCGGTGCGTTCGTCGAGTACGAAGTGACGATCACCAACACCGGCGCCATGGCTGCCACCGAACTGGTCATCACCGATGATATCCAAAGTGATCTGACCTTCGAGACCGGCACATACAACGGCGCAACATCGGACGTTGAAATCGTCGTGGGCGCGAGTCCGGCAGTTTACTGCACCGCCGAAATCGGCGGCGTAGACACCAACGCCGACGGTTGCTTCCGTGATGTGGCTGGTGACAGCCTGACGGTCTCGATTCCGATCAGCATTCCGTACCCGACTGGATTAACGGTAGGCACAACGGCGCCGGATGACCAAGTCATCGTCCGCTTCCAGGTGTCGATCAACTAGCACGTGCTAACTAACAAGATCTATGTGATCTGAATGACCTCAGATAGCACGGCCACAGCACCGACGGGGCCGTGGCGGCAACGCAAATGCGAGCCGCACACTGCCTTAGGGCGCGATTCGGCCGCGGCGGGTAGACCAGCCCGCTGCGGCTTTGCTGCGTCTGGAGATCGTGGGTTTTCAATGCAAAGCCTGCGCTTGCTGCTGTGGATCCTTGCGCTTTTGCCCACTGGAAACGCTTTAGGACAAACGGCCCCTGGGACAATTATCGGCAACCAGGCCGGGATCTCCTACGTCGATCCGACAGGCACTCCTATCACCGTACCGTCCAACCCTGTCAACATCATCACAGTTGCCACGCGCACCGTCGCGACACTGACGTTTCATCGCGTCACGGCAAGCGGCACTGGCGTTCCGGTCGGTCCGACCGCCTGCGCAATGGGAGGCGGAGCATTTATGCCGCTGCCCGACCCGGTATTGCTCGGTGCAGTCACTATCGATCCGAACCAGCCACAAACCCTGACGCCGAGCGGTCTGTATCACGCCGGCGAACCGGCGTTCATCACCCTCAGCGACCTTGACCAGAATCTGGATTCCGGGGTCCGCGAGACCATCGAGGTAACCATCAGCAGCGCGCCGCCAGGCGATGCGGAAACGCTGCGACTGACCGAGACAGCCGTCGATAGCGGCGTGTTCGCAGGCTACGTGCAAACGGCATCGGGTGCGCCAACACCTGGAGATTGCCTGTTGCAGGTAATTGGCGACAGCGATGTCAACGGCTTTTACCAAGATCCGAATGACGCCGTCGATACCGCCGAAGACCAGGCAGTCGTCGATCCTATGAACATCGTATTTGACTCCGGCACCGGTGCCACGATCGATGGAGCCACAGTACGGCTCGTCGACGCGATGACCGGCGCGCCCGCCATCGTGTACGGCGCTGACGGTACATCGAGCTTCCCCGCAAGCATAACGAGCGGCGGCAGCGTCAGCGACAGCAGCGGGCAACCCTATAATTTTCCGCCCGGCGGATATCGGTTCCCGGTAGTGCCCGAAGGTGATTACCGGATCGAGGTCGATCCACCGCCCGGTTACTTCGGCCTGTCCCAACTCGGCATAAGCGTGTTACAGAGTCTGCCCGGCGCACCTTTCGCACTCGACACCGGATCCTTTGGCGCTGAATTCGCGGTCGATAACACGCTCGCGATCAACCTCGACCTGCCGCTGGACCCCGAAGCCTCCCTGCTCTTCCTGCAGAAAACCGTAGGCAGTACTACGGCCAGCCCCGGCGACTTCGTGCAGTACACATTACGCATCGAGAATACGAGCGCCGTTGTGCAAACCCAGATTACAGTTACCGATTTGTTGCCGGTCGGCTTCCGCCTCGTGCCGGGTTCGACCTACGTCGACGACATCGCAGCACCCGAACCGATCGTGGGACCGGACGGTCATGCACTCCGCTTCGACGTCGGCGATCTCGATCCGGGCGACAGCGTGAGTGTTCGCTACGTCACCGAAGTCACGGTTGGCGCCGCGGGCAGGACCGCGACCAACATCGCATACGCCAACAGCACAAGCGGCGTGCAGTCCAATGAGGCGAGCGCGACGCTGCAGTTGGTCGAAGAATTGTTTACCAGCAAGGCGATCATTGCTGGCCGCGCCATACTCGACAGTTGTGATGACGAAGTCAGCAACGATCTCGAAGGCGTCGGCGGTTTGCGCATCTACATGGATGATGGTCGCTATGCGATCACCGACGAGGGTGGGCGTTTCCACTTCGAAGGACTCGATCCCGGCACGCATGTCGTGCAACTTGATACGGATACGATACCCGAGCATCTCGAATTGATCGATTGTCAGACCAACTCCCGTTTTGCCGGTCGAGACTACTCACAGTTTGTAGACTTGCGCGCCGGCAGCTTGTGGCGGACCGATTTTCATTTGCGGAAACGGCCATTGCCGACCGGCAATGTCTTACTCGAGCTCGATGGCGAACCGGTGGGCGCCGATACGGTTCGCTACGAACTGAGTCTCAGCGGCGGCAATGTGAGTGTAGACAAGCTTGTCGTTAACCTTGTGCTGCCGCAAGGCTTGATATACGTGCCAAATTCGTCAGTTGTCGGTGGCACACGCAGCAGCGAACCGGAACTGCGCGCCAACACGATCAGTTACCGGCTCGGCGACAAACCCGAAAGTTGGAACGAACGTATTCTGTTGGATGCGCGTCTGACCGCTGACGCAGACGGTGAACTGGTCGCCAATGCGGTTGCCACTTTTCGTATGCCGAACGGCGAGAACGGCCACACTCCTCCCGCGAAGAAACAATTCGACTACCGGCCTGAACTGAGTGAAACCCGCGCCATCACTTACTCGCCGCATTTCGCCACGCTCAGCGCGCAACTTACGGACAGGGATCGGCTCGAACTGAACACGCTGATAGCCGATTGGCAAGGCGGCAGCGACGTAATCCTGGTCGCCATCGGACACACCGACGCTCATAAGATCGTACCCGGACATCCCGAGTTTGCCGACAACTACATGTTGTCGGTGGCGCGCGCCACTGCGGTCGCGCGCTACATCGCGAGTGAACTCAAAATTCCCGGCAAGCAGTTGCGCGTCACCGGGCGTGGCCCGGACGAACCGGTCGCCGATAACGGCACCAAAGCCGGCCGCGCAAAGAACCGCCGTGTCGATCTGCAGTTGCAAAGCCGAGTCCTGGTCAGCGCCGCGGAACTCGATAACGCGAGTCGTGGCAGCAACCGGGTCGAAACGCAGACCACCGGGACCTACGCCAGCGACGCGGATGACATGCACGAATTCGAATTCGAGCAAGCGGATGCAGCGGTATTCAGCGAGCCCGGTTTTGTCGAGACCCTTCAGCCGGGCCTGCGGTGGCTGGCACCGGTCGATAACTTCAGTCCACCCATCCCGAGTATGAAGATCGCCATCCAGCACGAGCCGAATGCCGTCGTCGCACTGTCGGTGAATGGCGTCGCGGTCGACCCGCTGAATTTCGTCGGCACCGAAGTTAACCGCAGCAAGACGGTTGCGATAAGCCGCTGGCGCGGTGTCGATCTTGAAGAAGGCGCAAACCAGCTGACTGCGACCATCAGCGACGCTGAACGCAAGCAACTCCAGACGCTGGAAACAAAAGTCCACTATGGCGGCGGCCCGGTCAGGGCGGTTTTCGACAGGGACGCCTCGCGGCTGATCGCCGATGGCAAGACCCCACCGGTTGTTGCCGTGCGGCTATTCGACCGTTACGGCGAACCTGCAAGGCCGTCGACGACCGGCGCCTTCGCCGTGGATGCACCGTATCGCTCGCTCTGGGAAGTCGAGTCGCTGACCGAGAATCAGCTCGTGGCTGTCGGCGACCGTGAACCGATCTACCGCGTTGGTCCGGACGGTATTGCCTACTTGCGACTGGAGCCGACCACGACTACCGGTGAAGCCACAATCCGACTGAAATTTGCCGCCGATCGCGTTCAGGAACTCCGCGCCTGGATCGAGCCGGCGCCGCGCGACTGGATCCTGGTCGGTTTCGCTGAAGGGACACTCGGCTACAACACACTGAAAGACAATATAGTGACTGCAACAGACTCCGGATTCGAGGACGATTCTTATACCGACGGCCAGGTATCGTTCTTCGCCAAGGGCCAGGTAAAAGGTGACTATCTGCTGACCCTCGCATACAAGAGCGACATCGACGAAGAGGAAACCGACGGACAGCTGTTCGGCACCGTCGATCCCAATAGCTACTACACGTTGTATGGCGATACGACCGAGCAACGCTTCGAGGCGTCTTCGCGTCGCGGCCTGTTCGTGAAGATCGAGCGCCGCGAATTCTACGCATTGTTCGGCGACTATCACACCGGCCTTAGCGTGACCGAGTTGTCGCGTTATGACCGCAGCCTGAACGGTCTGAAATCCGAGTATCACGGTGACCGATTCGCGTATAACGCGTTCGCGAGCGATACCGACAAGGCCTTCGTCCGCGACGAAATCAATGGCGATGGAACATCCGGATTGTATTACCTCTCCGCCAGTCCGATCGTGATCAATAGTGACAAGCTCGAGCTACAAACCCGCGACCGCTTCCGCAGCGAAGTCATTTTGGAGACGCAGCCGCTGGCGCAGTACCTCGATTACAGTATCGATTACGCGACCGGCGCGATTCTAATGAAACGCCCGGTACCGAGCCGGGACAGTAATTTCAATCCGATTTATATCGTTGCCAGTTACGAGACGCCGCAGAGCACCGGCGAGAACATTAGCGCCGGCGGCCGTGGCTCGTGGACCGCGGATGATGGCCGCATCGAAGTCGGCACATCTTTCATTCACCAGGGCACCGACGGCGATTCTGCCGATCTGCTCGGCGCGGACCTGCGCATTGCGTTGAACGAGCAAACCGAGTTGCGCGCCGAACTCGCTTCCACGGACACCGACCTGACCGGCAGCAACTCCGCTATGCTCGCATCACTCGATCACCAGAGTGAGAATTTGGAACTGCGCGCGTCTTACCAGGAACTGGAAACCGGCTTCGGCCTCGGTCAGCAAAATCGCTCGGAAACCGGCATGCGCAAGTACGGTGTTGACGGCCGTTACGGGTGGACCGACCGCTTCAGCCTGGTCGGCGGTGCGTTCCGCCACGAAAACCTAGTCGATGATGCGCGCCAGGATGTGCTGCAAGCGAAGGTTCTCTATCAAGACGGTAATCGCAATGCGGCCGCGGGCTTGATCGCAGCACGTGACGAATACAACACCGGCGAAAACCGCGAGTCCAATCAGATCTTCCTGTCCGGCAGCATGGGCTTGCTCGACGACGTCCTGAAAATGCGCGGTGCCGTTGAAACGTCACTTGATGGCGACAGCGCATCGACCAATTACCCCGACCGTATGCTGCTCGGCATGGATTACAAGATGACCGACGCCGTACAGATGTTCGGTGAGATAGAGTCAGCCCATGGTGCCGATTGGGACGGTGTCACGACCCGGGTCGGAGTGAAGACGCAACCTTGGCAAAGCGCACAACTCAACTCAGGTCT
>JAOTUB010000011.1 GCA_029864095.1 Gammaproteobacteria bacterium
TCTTTGGCCGCTTTACTCGGCGCCGATGTAGTCGGCGAGGAAGGGGAAGATCTGACCAACGTCAACTTTCCTGAAACGAATAGTGCTGGCTGCGGACCATTTGTTTGGGCCATTCTCGGAATCGGCGTATTTCTCTTGTTGTACTGGATCATTGAATAAACGACCGCTACTGGCCGTTAGTTGACTGTCAGCCTGGCTGAGAGTGAACGGCTGGTAAGCGCTCGAAAGCAGCCTGTCGAGTGATAAACTACTTAAAGACTGCTACTGACCCAGAGCCGCCGGTCGCGGAAGCTATAATCGGGACCGGGCCAGTGGCTCGAAGTGGCCGCAAGCAGCCGTACGCCAAGGCCTGATTAGCTGATTTGAGGTAGATTGAGAGGGGAGCCGGGATGACCGAATGGGAGTTTGTCTCCGTCGCTCTGTCCTTGGTACTGGGTCTTGGTGTCACTCTAGTGCTCAGGTCGGCTCTGGTCGCATTTCGTGCTCGACACGAAGCAAAACTAGACCCGATTGCTATCGCATGGGCGGTCTACATCTTCGTATCCCAGATTCAGTACTGGTGGGGCGGCGTCCGTGCCTTGAGCGATCTCGAACGCATAACGGGCACGATCTTCATTCTCATGATCGTGCTGGCCGTCATGTTATTTCTGGCGGGTGGGCTCGTTCTACCTGTTAGCGAAGATCGCTATCCCACCGATCTGAGCGAGTATTTCGAGAAGGATGGTCGATGGGGTGTGCTCATATACAGCGCCTACTGGCTGCTGGGGGTGTCGGGGGTCAATATTTGGATTCATGGTGTGGGGTTTAGTCTGACGAACGTCACGGCTACTATTCTCATACCGTTATCCGCTCTCGCGGTTTGGGTTGCTAGGGCTCGGACTGCTGTCACGATCCTGTTCGGCGTGACACTCGTAATAAATACCTTCGCAGCGAACCTGACGGTGCTGAGAGTCCTGGGAATCGAAGACTGATGGCGTATAAGATTTTTCTCCGAACGGCCGTTTTCCCGAAAGCAGATGTTGAGAATATAGGTGTTGGGATCGCGTGGGAGGCCGCTTCTGGCCGGAAGCCGTCGGTCGACCGATCTGAGGTAAAATGTCGGCTGATGACCCAAAGCCGACATCAATAAGCACATCCCAGAATTGACTACTTTCACAATCGTACGACAATCAGTACTGCGATAAAGGTAGAACTAGCGAAAGCTAGCGACGCAAAGCCACGGGTCTTCGCTTCCTCCGAGAAGCCACCGTCCACTCCCCGAAGGACCCAAGATCGCCGGGCTGCCGACATGATTCGGAAATGAGAGCTGCATCCGCAGCGAGGAGTTACCAATGAATAGGTACATGATGCATTTGCTCGTTGGAACGGTACTTGCGCTCGGTTTGGCGATATCGGGCGCTGCATCTGCCGACGGCTTCAAGAATGGCTGTTCAATTCAGGGCACCTGGTATGGCGTGAATAACTTCGATGACAAAGAACTCACCGGGTGGGTCGTGAGCGTGAGCGGAAAGTCGGAGAAAAACGGCACGAATGCCCTTGAATATCCGACATTTGATTCAACGTTTGGCGGGCTTTTCCCGACGGCTCATGACGGCTCAGTCAACCGGGGTGTTTGGAAGCGTACGGGTGGGAATACGTTCACCTACTCATTCATGACTGTCGTCGTTGACGTGAATAACAACCACCTGTACTCAATGCGCACTTCGGGAGACGTTGTTATTGGCGACAATTGCATGACCGAAACGATCACTGCGACCTTCGACTTCTTCTACCCCGACGACAACCCGTTTGAGGATGAGCCGTTCTATTCACAAACCGCACTGGATCCGCACTACGGATACCGTTTTACGCTCGACTAGGATGACAGCCCCGGCCTCGCGCCGGGGCATTTCTCCGGCCTTAAGCCTAACAATTGACAGTTCTGGTCGTGGACCAGGGCTGTCTTTCATTTTTCTACGACCGTTTCTGGCCGTACTGAGGCGGTCACCAGGAAGATGAACGAACGACCGCTATCCGCGGGAGCTGCCGTTCAAACGTTCGTTTCGGAGGATGCATCGTTGACTGACCGCTTTACTTCGCATACCCGCCTGTCAATCGATCCGCGCTATACTTTCCGCTGTTGACCCAAAGCGGCCAGTCACGAGAATCTAAGTCGAGCGCAATCTTGAGTCGGGCATCGAACACCGCAGTACTACTCTTAGCGCTTTGCCTGCTATCAGCACCTGCATATTCTGCCGAGCTTCTCACTGCGATCGAGTCAGAGGTAATCGTCCCGCCGGAATTGCAGGAGCATCTTGATAGCTCTTTGGTTATCCGGCACCGATTCGTTGAGATAGATGTTGAGTTCCTTTGGAATCTGCTTGAATCTGCGCGGGATTCGGATGACCTTGACGCTGTAGATCCCATACAGCTTGGATTCTTCGATGACTTCTCTGTCGAATTTAAGCTCGTAAAGGTAAACCATCGCTATTGGTCGTCGAACGCGATGTTTGTTACGACAACGCCCGGATTCGGAAAAGAACCTGACGCAAATATCTTCGCGAACATGACTATAAAGCGAGACGAAAGCGTATCGGCGAGAATCTGGGCTGCGGGTGACATATATTACATTGCGCCTGTCGAAGACGGCCCGGTTCACGTCATAACGCAAGTAGACCCTGAGAAAATGCCTGCAATGGACTAATTCTGACCGGCCGCTTCTGGCCGTAATCAGCCCTTGGCTCGCTGATATACTCGGCGTCTGGTAATGACCCAAAGCGGACATCAAGAATATACCTCTGGCGGGCCGAAATTTACTTGCGCCCTTTCCTGTTACTTGACCAAGCGAGTGAATCTCGCGGTATAGTCCAATAGTCATGCACCGGAAGTTGATTATTGGCGGCGCGCTCGCCGTGATTGTCGCTGTAGCGCCGGCCTGTGGCATTGCCGATGTGGTTGATGTCGCGAATGCGATCCGTTCGCAAGGCTGCGGAGAATTGTCTGCCGTAGGTCGGCCCCTACGCGCGCAGACACAGCTGGACGACGCAGCGCGGCGCATCGCATACGGAGACGGGCTCCAAGCGGCAACATCGGGATCAGGTTATCGCGCCAAGAAGTCGGCATCGATCCACATCCAAACCACGAAAGGCGACGACGGTGTTACGCAGATGCTCGCGCAGCGGTTCTGCGAAATTGTCACCGATCCAAACCTGCGTGAGATCGGTGTCTATCGGCATGGCAAAGAGACGTGGATGGTACTGGCGGCGCCTTTTTCTCCTCCAGACCCGGACGATGCTTCTACCGTCAGCCACCGCGTGCTGGAACTGATCAACGAGGCACGCTTGCAGGCGCGCAGGTGCGGTCGCAAGAAGTTCCCTGCCACCACGCCATTGAAGCAGGTTGCCACCCTTGAAGGTGCGGCTCTCGCCCACGCGCAAGACATGGCAGCGCACAGCTACATCGGCCACAAAGGTTCCGATGGAAGCATGCCGGCCGATCGCGCGATGCGAGCGAACTATACGTGGAGTTCAGTCGCTGAAAACGTCGCGGGCGGTCAAACAACGGCTGAAGAAGTCGTCAATACGTGGCTCGCAAGTCCCGGGCATTGCGCGAACCTGATGAGCCCGCGTTATTCCGACACGGGCGTGGCCTACGCAGTCAACCCGGCCAGCAAGAAAGGGATTTACTGGGTACAGGTATTCGCTGCACAGAAATGAAAAGAATCTGCCTCTTCCTGATTGAATGACCGCTTTACCCTCGAAAGCAGCCGTTGGGCTAATAAACTGAGCGATGGCCGCAAATGACCCAAAGCAGACGCTCGCGGCGCCGGACGCACAGTCGCAGTTTCTATCCAAAATCCAATGCCACGCCCTGGGAGTCGCTCGTGACAGGCGCTAGCTTTAAACCAACAATCGCCAATCATTTTAGGCAGACGTGGACATTCCTAATCTACGCTCAGGCGCTAACTCTCGGTCCGGCTATCGTCTGGTACAAGCACGGTGCGCAAAGCCTGCCTCTGGCTTATTCGGTCGCTGTACCACTTTTTTTAGCTGTGTTCGTTCCACACGCCATCTTGCACGTCCGATACAACAGCGTAAGCAGAGGAATGTCGTTCGTTTTCAAGAATAAGCATCAAATAGAAGTTCGTCGGGCCGGCGTCACGCGAGTGGTCGGCGACGTGGAAATCGACAATGTCGAATGTGTCCTTCATCGTTCACTTTCGAGAAATGAAACCACGATGTACCCATGGCAGACATATGGCTTCGCTATTGTTAGATTGGTGACGGGTGAGCACTTTGTCATCACTACTCTGGCTGTCCCCGATCTTCGATGGCCTTACGAATTCTGTAAGGCGACTATTCGTGAAGTCTTGTATCCGTGGCCACCTTATTCTTCGCTCAAGTAGTCACTCTTCGGTGGCCGCTTTTGGCCGTTAGCA
This sequence comes from Gammaproteobacteria bacterium, assembly GCA_029864095.1. Lineage (GTDB taxonomy): Bacteria > Pseudomonadota > Gammaproteobacteria > Steroidobacterales > Woeseiaceae > UBA1847. The sequence continues at coordinate 4,418 of JAOTUB010000011.1, forward strand.
GACCCTCAGATCGTTGAACTTCGCGTATTTCGAATGACCGCTTCCAAGAAAAGCGGACGTATTGCGGGTCGCATTACATTGGAATAGGAACTCAATATTTTCGGAAATGAACGTCTGCTTTCACCAATAGCGGACGTTCAGTCGCTGGCGAAATTAAGATAATGACAGGCAGCTAATGGCCACAAGCAGACGGAAGCCAATCGGGATCGTGGCATAGTGAAGGCATAGAGGCCCGACAGCCACCTGCGAGTCACAGTGGAAAAGGATGACAGCCGCAAGCCATAATAGTCGCGGAAAACGTGCATATACGTAAGCAATGGAGCGCGGGCATGGGGAGGGAATTTAGACCAGAGGAACAACGGAAAGTAAAGCAAGCGATAGCATATGCGACCCCTTGGAGTGGTCTCTGGTATTTTCTCATACCGTATCGCCGACTCGTCGTGCGCAATAATATTCATCGGGCCTTTGGGTCGTTTCTAAGTGATGCGGAAGAACTTCAGCTCGTCAAGGCGTACTACGGCCACTTTGTCAAGTTGGCTTGGGAGTTATTCGTCGAACAACACTTCGTTGATTGGCGTAAGAGATTTGTGCCCGGCATTTTGAATATGTCATACCTCACAAATGCGCTTCATCAGAAAAAGGGCGCGTTGTTGCTGACTGCGCACACCGGGAACTGGGAATGGGGATTGATTCATGCTGCAAATCATATTGCGAAAGAGACGGATAGCCTGACGTATGTAATTTCCCGTGTGATTCGCCCTGCATGGATTCGGAACTGGCGCATCAGACGTCTCTCACGCAAAGGCGTTGTCGTGATTGAGAACAAGGCAGGCTCATTGCGCCATGTGATTCATGCATTACGCAAAGGCAATGTGATTGTAATGACTGTAGACCAACATGCAGGGGCGGCTGGTTCAAACTCGGTACGGGTACCGTTTTTCGGTGAAGTTACACCGACATTCGCAACTCTTGCTGAGCTTGCCCTGCGCACGGGAACTCCAGTAGTGCCGCTGTGTGTTTACAGGGACTATGAATCTCACGAACACGAAATGGCTTTTTACGAGCCAATTGAAGTGATGGACGCGAAAGCGACGAGTCGAAGTGGCGAATTGGAAATCGACAAAGTAACTGCGTTGACGGCGTTATTCAATTCGTCATTCGAACAGATGATTATCGAACATCCAGAGCAGTGGCTGTGGTCACACAGACGCTGGAGGGACCAACCAGATGAATCGAGCGTCCAATCCCGAGAGGGTTGCGCTACCGCATTTGACAACGATTCGTAGTCCACTGTAAGACACCGGATCTGGGCTCTGCCTTAACTTGGACATGCTGGCGGGAGCGATGTTTGCCTTTCGGCTATGGAGCGGACATCCAAGAGCGCTGAGAAGCCCTTATTTCATAAACAGCTATCTACCGGACGCCGACGTCTGCAAGCGATTCGAGTGCCGGGTTTACTTGGGCCCGGTCGACGCAACCAGCTCCTATTCGCTGATTGCCTCGAGGTCCGGCGTAACCTCCATCGGCAGGGATGCGTCTGCCGCCCATTCCTGGAGTGACGCCGTATAGACAGCGACATTCTTATACCCGAGTCGGGTCATTATGAAGGCGTTGGCTGATGCAGCAATGCCGCCCCCGCAATAAGTGATGGAACGGGTATCGCGGTCTCCCACGAGAAGTTCGTCGATTTCGTCTAGCGGCCGGTAGCGGCCCGTCTCGTCCAGGAGTGACGTCATCGGGACATTCGAGGCGCCGGCGATATGGCCGGGTCTTGCGTACATGGACCTCTCGCCGCGGTATTGGGCTTCGGACAGCGCGTCAATGATATTGACCGAGTCGTCACCAACAGCGGCGAGTACCTCGTCCTTGTCGACGATCAATTCCGGTCGCAGCGCAATCGTTAGTTCTTCCGCCGGCCGGCGCGCCGGCTCAGTCGAGAGCACGTGCCCCTGGGCGGTCCAGGCGGCGAGCCCACCGTCAAGCAACGCGGCTCGGTCGAACCCGATCCAGCGAAGCATCCACCAGACTCTCGCCGCCCAGGCCGAAGAACCGCTGCTGTCATACAGCACCACGCGAGAGTCGTCGCCAACCCCGAGTGCGCTCATGGCCGCCGCGAAATGCTCCGGCGTCGGTACGGCGAACTGTAACGGGCTCCCGGCGTCAGACAGATCACCCATGAGATCGGCGAATCCCGCAGTCGGTATGTGCCCTTTCTCGTAGTTGGCCCGGCCGCTCACAATGCTGAAACCTCCGTCCTCGCCAGGTTGGACGAGGACGGTACAGTCGAGTACCACAAGATCGGGATCATTGAGGTGTTCGCTGAGCCATTCGGCAGTCACTAGTGAATCCATCGCAGTATCAGCGGCTACGCTGGTTTGGTTGCCCGACTTCGAACAGGCCGCGATGACTCCCAGCGCCACGATCAGGGTAAGCAGTTTTATGGAGCAATTAGAAAATGCCATCGTAATCTCCTCGCCTTGCGCCTGGACTTATCACCATCCCGGCTACAGTTTACTCGGGCTACGAGCGCCCGTGTTCAGCATCATCACTCATCACACGCCAACCAATTTCTCAACGCCGGCGCGCCAGGCAGACCTTGTCTCCGCTTCGTGTCAGTCGCTGACATTACGATTACGGTAGTTCCAACAAGCCATGCACGTCTTTGCCATCGGACACATGGGGTTGACATTGATTCGGTCATCACTTTCCCATCTCAGGAGCCTAGGCTAGGTCACAGTATGCAGATGATGATCGCACCCAATTAGGTAATGACGGTTTTGGGGCGATATCGTCAAACGTACAGGCTGTAGCAAAGAAAATAGTGACAAACGAAAGCGAGAAGGTGATTCTGCGGGCATGATTTTTCATCCATGAGCTGAAATTGCAAAGTCAGACTCCCTGCGAGCTTATTAGGCGGCTTTTGATACTGCGTAATTATACGTCGCTGTTATTGTCGTTTCGTCTCGAAAACTCCGTTTGATCGGACAAAGGCCGGCTGCTCTTTCAAGCTTGTCCCGGTCCCTTGCTGAAAAGTCTCGTGGAATATCAAATGCCATCGTGATGGTATCTACGTGCGGGAATGGCTTATCTGTTTCCGTGAGTTCGATATCGACAATCGTACCGCCGAGATCCAAATGATCACGTTGAGCAACGGCGCCCATCGACAAGAGCATGCAACCGGCGACACTAATGCCAAGCAAATTTCCTGGTGAAAATTCGTCACCTTTGGCCGTATAGGGGCAGTCGATAGCCACGCTATTTTGGTGTGGCTCTCTCAACGCCGTGGCGTGTTGATCGCCATCGTACGTGAGTTTCAGCGTATTCATAATATCTCTCCCATTACGCTGATTCCGTCACGAAACCACCACGTGACCGAACCATGCACTGGAAGTTTATGCGCCTGATAGTCGGCCTACGCAATTCGGAATTACACTTATACTTGCTGCTGTGGGGCGGCTGTCTGTGGCATGGTCACGAGCGGTGCCCATCGAAGAAATCCAATCACGCCGATCTCCGCTTTTGGTCATGAGCAGCCTCCCCGCATGATACCGGCTTAGCGTCTGCTATCGGGCGCGCAGCGGCCATTTAACCGGCAGGAATAACAGCGTTTGAAACTGCCAGCACAAGCTTTCCAGAGTCGCGCCCTGACCGCCGAGCTCCAGCGAATCTGCTGGGCCTCACGGCGGAGTCTCAACGTCCGGGATACTTGGATAAATAGTCGAGTGCTGCATTCCTTCATGGCGATGTCGAATCTGGCCATTAGTATCGGCAATTATTGGCAGGGAATTGTCGCAGAGCGAGTGGACTATGCGATGGTCCTTTATCTAGATTCTGTGCTTGTCATCATTCCGCGTCTGCTCATCCCGTTCCTGAGAAACCGCGAAGCTCCGAGTCAAATCGGCCCTTCGCTGGGCGTTGCCGGTGAGCCCGCGGCGTAGACCGGCTGGGCCTACGTAATTCCCAGAATTGACTGCTTCCTGGCGCATGGGACACTTCATTTACGCAGTGTGCGTCGGGAGAGCGACATGGCAGAGACAAAAATTGGTACGGTGACCCATTATTACACCCACTTACACGTAGCAGGTGTGATGCTCACCGATGGCGAGCTTCATAAGGGCGATACCATACACATAAAGGGCCACACCTCCGATTTCGAGCAGAAAGTCGACTCAATGGAGATGGATCACAAGACGATCGACGTTGCCAAACCAGGCGACGACATCGGGCTCACGGTGATCGAACACGCCAGGGAGCACGACACCGTCTACCGGGTGTCCTGAGTTCGGTTCGTCTTGATCCTTTGCGGGCCCGGTCGTGGCCGAGGGCCGGTATTGCATTATGTGCATGATTGCCTGACAGAATCGGCTGCGGTGTCGATGCAAGAGTCCATTTCGAACTTCAAGTGGCCGGTCACAGTTGTGCATCCTATTGCGGCTCCGGCGGAGCGAGTTTGGGGGGCCATATCGATGCCTGGCAACCTAGAGGTCTGCCATCCATTCTGCAACATGAATCCGGTCCATGTATGGCCCGGAGCGGACTCGCGCGACGAGGTTCATTACCTTAGCGGTTGGGTATACGAGCGTCGCTTCCAGAAGTGGCTGGAAGGCAAGGGCTATGACCTGCAAATCGGCCGCCGTGGCGGCGGAACGTCGTTCGTTTCCTGGTGTATCTCACCGATTGATGCGCAAAACTGTACGCTCGCGATCACGGTGCTGCCACACACGCTACAGAATATCCCCGCGCTGGTTCGCTGGCTGCCGTACAGGCTGCGGCTGCGTCCAATCCTGGAGTTCTATCTGAGCTCAGTGCTAAAAGGATTTGAGTGGTACATAAAGCGCGATGAGCCGGGTCCCCGGGATCAGTTCGGCAGGCACCCGTGGTTCTCGGCATCAAGATGAAACACTACCGCAGATGGGGTATAGCCTGGGTGTCGCTCGCCTGCGCTCTGGCGCTGCATGTCATCGACGAGGCGATGACCGGTTTTCTTCCTCTGTATAATTCTCTTGTTCGTTCGAGGCCTGAAAGCTGGTCGTGGGTGCCGCTGCCCACGTTCAGTTTCGGGGAATGGAGTGCTGGATTGGCCGTTGGAATTTCGGCGATATTTGTGCTGTCGCCGCAGGTCTTCGCCGGCAAGCAGTTTATGCGACCGGTGTCCTACTTCCTCGGTATCCTGATGTCGGCGAATGGCCTTGGTCACATTAGTGCATCGCTTTATCTAGGTCGTTTGGCGCCGGGCGCGCTGTCGTCGCCTCTGTTGCTGGTGGCATCCGCGTTCTTGCTCTTCGCCGCCCATCGGTCTACGTTTAAAGTAAGTTGACAAGAGGTGAATACGATGAATTTTCGGAAGTTACCGGTATTTCTTTCGGTTGTTCTGGCACTGACTGGCATGCAATACGCGGTCGCCGATTACGTGGCGTATTCGGTCAGCAAAAAGGGCAGGTCACCACTCCCGGAGCACGTGGACAATATTGGTACGAAATTCCTTCTGGATATCGAATGGGGGGAATATGCGGGCCGCAAGGCCAGACTCGGCGTGATGGAAGTCGATAACGACAGTCCCAGCAGCTCTTATACCGTCTCGACCATAATGGGCGACATCGACTATTCGGATTCCGCAACCGGCGTGCCGGTGAATGGGATCGAAGCGATTGTCATTGATGCGTTGTCGCGAACAGGTCGATTCCGGCTTGTGGAAAGAACCGAACTTGGCAGTGTCTTGGATGAACAAGATCTGGCCGCTAGCGGCCGGATAGCAAAACCATCGGGCGCTAAAACAGGCAAAGTGTTGGGCGCCGAATACCTGGTCCAGCTTGTGGTTACTGACTACGAGACCAGCACATCAGGTTCCGATAAAGGGGTCGGCGGTCTCCTGAAAAACAAGGTTCCGTTAATAGGTGGCGTAAAGGCAGGCAGCAGCAGCGGACGCGTTGGCTTGAATATCCGTCTGATCGACGCCGAGACCAGCGAGATTACATTTACGAAGCAGATTGAGGCGGTCATCAAAGAAACCAATATCGGTTTCGCCGGCGCAGGTTGGGGCAGCGATGTGGCGCTTGGAGGCTTTCTTTCCAATTACTCAAAAACGCCGATCGGTCAGGCGGTAATTGCCGGTGTAAACCAGGCGGTCTTCGAATTGGTTAAACAGGTGGGAGCTAAACCGGCCGAAGGCTCTATTGTGAAAGCCGAACCCACTCAGATCTATACCAATCTGGGCCAGGATTCGGTCGCCCCTGGAGAGCGCCTGCAAGTGATTAAAGTGGGTGAGCAACTGATCGATCCCGAAACGGGGATCTCACTTGGTGGTAGTTCGACTGTTATCGGCGAAATCGAGGTCAAGCAGGTTGAGGAGAAATTCTCTATCGCAGCTCCAATATTGTTGACCGGGACTCCCGAGAGGGGCGATAAACTTGTAAGCACCAAAGTCGCCGCACCGCTTGAATTTGCAGACAAGTGGAAGAAGCCGAAATAATCGCCATGCTCGAAATTGGCGGGGATCCGAAACGCTAGATTTTCGCGGCGATCGCCTTACCGAGTTCCTCGGTTTTTGCCGTGCCACCCATGTCGGGTGTGAGATTAGCGCGCTCCCTGAGTGTGTCTTCGACCGCCGCCATGATCGAATCGTGGGCACATTGATGTCCGAGATGCTGGAGCATCATTGCGCCGGCCCAGATTGTGCCGATTGGGTTGGCGATGCCCCGGCCGGCGATATCCAGTGCCGAACCGTGCACCGGTTCGAACATCGATGGATGTTCTTTGGCCGGATTGAGGTTCGCGGACGGTGCAATCGCAATCGTGCCGGTACACGCCGGACCCAGATCCGAGAGGATGTCGCCGAATAGGTTGCTACCGACGACAACATCGAAATAGTCGGGCATGCGTACGAAGTTTGCGGTCAAGATATCGATATGATACTGGTCGACCTCGATGTCCGGGTAGCTCTTCGCCATCTCTTCTACGCGTGAATCCCAATACGGCATCGTGTGGACGATGCCGTTGGACTTCGTTGCGGAGGTCAGATGTTTGGCCGGTCGACTTTGTGCCAGGTCGAATGCGTATTTCAATACACGATCGACACCGCGGCGAGTGAATACGCTTTGCTGAGTTACGACTTCTTCATCGGTGCCCTTATTCTCGATGCCACCGATCGTCGAATATTCGCCTTCAACATTTTCGCGTACGACGTAGAAATCGATATCACCCGCTTTGCGACCGATGAGCGGGCACGGCACGCCATCGAACAGGCGCACGGGCCGCAGGTTAATGTGCTGATCGAATTCCCGACGGATTGGAATCAGCAGCCCCCAAAGCGAGATATGATCCGGGACGGTAGGAAACCCTGCGGCGCCGAGATAGATCACGTCGAAGCTGCGGAGTTGCTCGATGCCGTCTGCGGGCATCATCCGGCCGGTCTTCAGATACGCCGCGCAAGACCAGTCGAATTCCTGCCAGTCGAAGCTGATGCCGTGCTTGCTGCCCGCAGCCTCGAGCACGCGCATGCCCTCGGGCATGACTTCGGTGCCAATGCCGTCGCCGGGAATTGCTGCAACTTTGACGATTGTTGTCATTTTCGCTCTGTTATGAGGCGTCGGAGGACAATATCGTACTACTCAAGCGAAACCTTTGCCGCCGGTTACGCATCTAAGTATCGTGTAGTCTTTGTTTCTACGCGCAATTGCAGAGTGCCCTGATGTCCCTGGTTGCCGAACTCAGACGCCGCAACGTGTTTCGCGTTGCGGCTGCTTATCTGGTCGTTGGCTGGCTATTAACCGAAGTTCTTACGACGATCCTGCCGACGCTCGGGGCGCCGGATTGGGCGGCACGGGCAGTCATTCTGATTTTTGCGTTCGGGTTTATTCCGGCCGTGGTCTTCTCCTGGTTTTACGAATTAACCTCGGAGGGCATCAAGCGAGAGCGCGAAGTCGAGCGTGACGAAATAATCACGACGAAGACAGGCAAGAAACTGGATTATATTACGGTCACGTCAGTCGTGATTCTGATCGTCTTTGTTGGGCTATTTAGTGCGCGGCAAACTGGCGATGACAGCGCGCCTGTTGAAGTTGCGGTAAGTGATGCCTCTGTCGCCGTGTTGCCGTTCGTCAACATGTCCAACGACAAGGACAACGAGTACTTTTCGGACGGCTTGACTGAGACCCTGTTGCATATGCTTACGCAGGTACCAGACCTCAAGGTTGCCGCACGAACCTCTAGCTTTGCATTCAAGGGCAAGAACATCAGCGTCCAGCAAATTGCCGCTGCGCTTGAGGTCGCCCATGTCCTGGAGGGCAGCGTACAGCGAGTCGGGGATCGCGTGCGTGTTACAGCACAGCTCATTCGTGCCTCCGACGGCTTTCACATATGGTCGTCGAGCTACGATCGCACGCTCGACGACATCTTCGGCGTACAGGACGAGATCGCTGAGAAAGTCGGTTATGCACTGTCCCATTCACTACTCGGTGCGGGCGGACGCGGCAAGCTCGCCGGCGTCAACACGACAGATCCGGATGCCTATGACCTCTATTTGCAGGCGCGAAAGGAGCGCGTGACGTACTCGTACGGCGGCCTGCAAGCATCGGAAAACCTGTTAAAGGGCGCGCTGATTATCGATCCGGGTTTTTTGGATGCGAAGACAGAGCTTGCGGCCAACTATGTCGCGCAAAGCGAGACCGGATTGCTGGACAGTCGTGAAGTGAATATGGCGGTCAAAGCGCTGTCCGATCAGGTGCTGGCTGAACGTCCTGACGATGTCGTCGCGCGCGCATTCAATCTGTATGCAAAGGCCATGCTGCAAGCGACTGAGGGTGATCTGAAGGGCATATCCGATCTTGCAGGCCAGTTGGAGGCTATCGTCGCCAAAGCACCAGGCGAGCTGCAGCCCAGGCTCCTGCTGCTTCGCGCCTACCACGGAACACAGCAGTTCGAGAGGTCGGTGCCGATACTGCGGGACGCGCTGCGGCGCGATCCCTTTAATCCGCAAATCCATTACGAGCTCGGCACGCTGTTCGCTCGTCTCGAGGATTGGGACAGCGCGAAGGCTTCGCTCGAGAAATCGCTCGAGATAGAGCCTGCGCAGCCAAATGCCTACCTTCACCTTGGAAAAGTAAATCTGCAGCTGGGAGATGGCGCTGGTGCTGTACAAAATTTTCTGCGGGCGCTTGAGACGGACCCCAAGGATCATGAACTCCCCGGCATGCTCGCTGCGTTTTTGTATCAGCTGGAATTGTTCGAAGCCGGTGATGACTTTCGTGATCGCGTCATGGCAATTGCGCCAACGAGCGAGATGGCCTACGGAATCGAATTGCTACGCGCGATCAACAGCGGTGACGAGGAGGCCAGCATCCGGAGCGCACGGCGCGCGATCGAGGACGACATCGACGATCGGCAATTTGCATTTAGCAGGGCCGTACAATACTTGCTACGGGTCGCCGCCACTCGCGGCACAGTCGCCGCGGAGATAGCGTGGATGGAACGACAGGCGCCGGGCATTCTCGATTTCCGCGCCGAATCTGTGCCCCTCAAATATCGTCGCGCGCAATACATGGCATTCGATGCCTGGTTCGTCTCATTACCACGCGAGGAACTGCTGCAGAGGCTCGATATGATGCTGCAGGGAGCGTCGTCATACGGTTTCGATCTTGAGCAGGATCCGGCGATGCGATTTGAGGTGCTGGCGTTGCGCGGTGAGGTCGAACAGGCGATTGAAGTTGCGTTGGCAAAGGTCTTCACGCGATCGGTCGCGATGCATCTGGACTGGCAACAGACCCTTGTCCTGCCGCAGTTTAGGGAGATTGTCGCGGACCCGCGCGTGCAGGCTGCCATGCAGCGTTGGGAGGACGAAGAAGCTGCACTGCGTGGGCAGGTGCAGGCCTATCTCGCCGACCTGCACGCAACGACCTGAAGTTGCCGATGGCGTGATTATCAGACGGCATTCATCTAACAGGATGATTTACTCGGATTCGATTTTGACCCAGTCGACCATGTCATCGGAACGCAATTTCACTTCGACTTTGCTCCCGACTCTGCAATCTTGCATCGTAGCGGATTGGTTCGATCGTTTGTATTTTGTGCGATCCAGGAAGTATCGGGTGGACTCAATCATCCTAACGGTCTTGACTCCCACGGAATCTCGGACTTCCATACTGTGTGTTTCGTAATCGACTCCGATAATTTCGCCGATGACCGTATCTGTATCGGCAACGCCGGGAGACTTGCCGATTGGAATATACCGCTCTGTCGTTTGCTGCGCCTGAACACTTCCAGATAAGACGAGTAGGCAAGTCAAAAAGAAGCAGTCTCTGAAAAATCGATTGCTCATAGTTCGACCATCCGTATTTTTGCACTGTTAAGCTGCACCCGGGCATCATCAACGAGTTGCCGACGTCGTTGACCGGTGTATTCTAAGGATTCCTGCGCGAGCGAATGGGCCTTGCGGAGCAGTGTGACCGCTGCCGCGTGTAGCCCGGCACCAGCGAGGACTTCGACGCTATCCTCGATTTCAAAACCGGCCCGCCTGATCAGTGACGTTTGATATTCGCGGTCAATTCGAAACACCGGAAAGGCCCGATCAAGCAGTTCGTCACCGGCGCGGATATTCTCAAGTGCATTGATAACACGCAGGAACGCCGCCACGGCGACGATTTGTGTGGCATCCAGGTTGATACCGCCGCCCGTTGCCCCGGCCACCAATTGGCCAGCCGGTGAATTGTTAAACGCATCACCGTTGTAGAAAGCTACGGCACCTTCGATCGTCTCAACCGAATTGTTATGAAAGAACGGCCCAGTGTCCGCTGCCTCAACGACCGGCGGCGTATTAAACTCGCCGCTGCCAGGACTGCCCAGGCCATCGTCGGGCGGTACGAGTTCGCCCGTCAAATCCGCGGGCTGGTCGGGAAGGTCCTCGACGCCGGTATCGAAGTTCAGATTGCCGGCAGTGGGACCGAAGATCGATGGGTCGCCGTTGGCGCCCGCATTGAAGTGGCAGGCATTACATTTGCCAAGCGACCGATCAATAAATATTTCCTGGCCTCTGGCGGCAACCGTTCCTTTGAGCGGCAACGGCAGCGACAGGTCCTCTTGTCGGCCGAGAGACAACTGAAATGCTTCGAGTGCGTCCAGTTCATCGTCCGTCGGCAGCCTGAAATCAACGTCTGCGACGCGATTTAGCGTTTTCGGGAAATGTTGTATGACTGCGCCGACCGCGAAGGATCGTATTGAACCATCGCCAGGTGAACCGTCACCCGACCACCCAGTTTGCGGCCCAGTAGCGCTAACGACAGACGTGCGTAATGCGAGCGTATGCGGAATTCCACGCATGTTGAAATCGTTGGCCAAATCATCGAATCCGTCCTGGTTTTCGAGTATCACCGCCAGCTCGCGAATTAACCGCGGGTTTTCGAAATTTTCCGCAAGATCCGGGTTAAATTCGGCGACGAATAATGGGTCGTCGGGCGGCAATGTTTCGATGAAGCGCGGTGACAGCGCGAAATTGTCTTCAGCTCGGTGGCAAGTTGCGCAGGTACGGCCGTTGCCTGCGAACGTCTCATTGAAAAATAGTTTTTCGCCTTTGAGGATGAGGTTCTCTTCGGGCGGTACGGTGGGGGTGGCCGGACACGCTGCAATTGCGAGCGTACATGTCAATACGGCCCAAACTTGCTTGAGTCGCCAAACGAAGCGCATTCCGAATCTCCGGGATCCGAGGACACACACATTGTCCCTAAATTGATACAGAAATCAATCTGTCGCCGATCGCCGACTGGTGCTTATGCGAACGGACAAGAAACTGGTCTTGAAGTTGTATAGGCCGTGGTCACGACGGTTGGATAGAACATGCAACCGGGCAACAAAAAAGCCCCGCATCTTGCGATGCGGGGCAATTGAGCCGCAGAAGTGGAACCGCGGGGGATTCAGAACAACTTCACTTCGTCATCAGGGCTCCAGAAGGTAGACGCCGAGTTTGTAGGCTATAAAGACGTTGGTATCAACGTCGTACTTGCCATAGGCGTACATCGATCGTGCGGTTGTCGCACCGGTGTAGCTATTGATCAGGTCGCCGACAAAGTCATCCCAGTGTGAATACAGACGCAGGCTGTCTTGTGACTTGATGGAGAACAGCATACGCCCGGTCTCGCGTGGAACGATCGCCGTGTCGGTGTCAAGCGATGTCAGGTCGATTAGGACCGGACCCTGCTTGATGTAGTGACGTTGATCGATATCCCGGTTCTGGTTGTTCAGAATCAGGCCGTTGGTCCCCATGCTCGTAAACGCGGCCATCGTCCCTGCCGCGCCCCAGCCAACGCCGAGTGCGCTGCGAACATCCGTGTAGTCGATAAGGGTACGACCCGTGAAATCAGGCGGTGCCATACCGAATGCGGTCGGGAAACCCCAGGCAACGATCGGCTTGCCGGTCGAGAAGTCCGCCAGCGACAGGCTGTGCGTCCGAATCTCGTAATCATTTGGATCGGCATCGTCCAAAGGTGTCGGTCCGGTGCCCGAGAAGTCGAAGATTCCGACGCGACGACGATCGATCGAGTGCAGCGTGATATCCGTCTGACCTGTCATTACCGTGTTGACGATGCCTGACAGGTGCGTGACGTGCATGCGCACGGCCCCCTGAGTGGCGTCGAACAGGATCTGCGGTGCCAGTGCATCGGTCGTCGGCGTGGGCTGGTTACCGCGAATCGTCACACGTTGACCGATTGACAGCGCTTCAATGCTCAAGTCGGATTGGCGATAGCCGTCTTTGAACACTTTCGTGTTTGGACCGACTTCGACGACCACGTCATCGTGGAAATGCACCGGACGACCGACCGATAAAGCCCGCGGAATGATGGTCGCGCCACGAACCGTCAGGAAGTTGCCCTGGCGTTTGATGATATTACCGACAACTGCGTCACGGTCGTTGCCCGGTACGCTCGAACCCGCAAGCACGAGGTCGGCAGTGAACTTACGTTCGGTTACATTCAGGGTGCCCCTGGCAATGGTCGGCGTGCCCTGACCCGCAGCATTAAGTGCCCGCAGGCCATCGACGCCTACCCACATGGCACCGTCAACCTCGAACTCAGTGTCATTCGTCACGTAGATCTTGAAGCGCCCGAAGTCGCTGGCGCGGTCATGGAACGGACGAATGGCAATGGTGTAGCTCATCTCGTCCTCGCTGACTGCAAGCAACGGTCCGCGTACGCGAATATCCTTCTCGTCGACCGGATGCACCTCAGCGGCGATGAACTGCGCTGAGGCAGCGGTTGCCGGTGTCGGCACGACATCGACGTCATGCGATGCCGCGAGATCGAAGTCGAGTTGCAGCAGGTGGGCGCGGCGTTTCGTCACGGTCAATTGGTCACGGTTCGACAAAACGATCTTCAGATCGGTCTGCGCAAGCCGGGCGCCGGTGAGATCCGTGACGACGGCCTCTTTAGCGGCACCGTCCACCTCCACATAAACTTCGGCGTTGTCATAATCGAGGCTGATCGTGCCGGCAACGTAGGTTGCGGGCGGCACAACAGCCGCACTTACGAGTTCGGTCAGGTCAACGTAGTCGGTGAAGTTCGTGCGGGTCTGGTTTGGCATTACTTCGACAGTCCTGCCATCCGCCGTTTCGAGCGTCAGTGACAGCACATCGACCGTGTAGTTTAGAAAATCACCATCGGCATCCGTGAAGCCAATCAGAACCGTCCCACACTCATCAAATGTCGCGGAATCGTTCGGGTTGCAGGTGACGGTGGGGCCCGGGACGTTATTCGAGGAGGTGTTGCCACCTCCGCCGCAGGCGGTGAGTATCAGGGCGGTCAGCAACAGAGTCGTGCGCCCAATGGTTGCGAAGTTCATGCGTCTCTCCTTGTTCGCGTTTGTCCGATTACATGGTCTTTAACGGGGGCGACGCCAAACGGTTGACTTCAAAGGGCGATTTCTGAAATAACGTAAAAAAATACAGCGACTTACCTTGTATTCCCGCGGCGACATGTCACAATCCTTTCCCGTACGGCACACCCGTTTGGGTACGGAACTTATGTCTAGTGAGCAATCCGCCTAATACCGTTGACGCAAGCAGTATCCGGTATCGCAGACCGCGAGCCGGAACCCGCAACCGCGGTGCCGCCGACGCGCTTCAAACCAAAATCGCCGTCGGCCTTCTCGATCTCGACCCGGACTCCGTCCACGAACAACTGCAGGCCCATATCGATGAGCTGCCCGATGCGGCTGGCTGCGATGCCGCATTTATTGCGCTGATCTCGGCGGACGGTACGGAATTCGATAAGGTCATCTCTACGACTGGCGGTTTCGCCCAGTGCAAGCCTGCGGTGCTCAGCGGAGAGGCGATAGACAATTGGCCCTGGCTGCGCAAGCGCCTCGGTCATCTGCGGGTCGTAGAAGTAGCCGACACGCTGAAGGGCTCCAGGAATTCCAAAGCTGAACTGGAACGGCTGTCGGAGTTGCATATCGGCTCTATTCTGATGATCGGTTTCTCGGTACGTGACGAGATTGCCGGTTTTCTTGCACTGGCCAATGAGCACCCGGTCGACAGTTGGGACGCAAATCTGCATCTGTTGCTCAAGCTGATCGGCGCGTCACTGGCGACTGGTCTCGAGCGGGCGGAAGATCGTGCAGTACTGAACGAAATGAACGAGCGCAATGAGCTCGTCGCTGCCACCGCAAATGACGGCATCTGGGATTTTGACGGTGAGTCCAAACGCATCAATCTCTCGAGGCGCTGGAAATCCATGCTCGGCTACGACCTCGACGAAGAAGACGTGCTGCTCGATTGGTATCACCTGGTGCATCCAAACGACATGTCGCGCGTACAATCCAAGATGCGACAGCATCTCGAGGGCAAAACACCGTTTTTCGAGTCCGTCCACCGAATGAAGCACCAAAATGGTGACTGGCGCTGGATGAGCAGCCGCGCCAAGGCAGTGCTCGACGAAAACGGTCGCCTGGTGCGCTTACTCGGTGTCGAGGTCGATATCACGGAGCGAAAGCTGTACGAAGAAGCGCTGTTTCGTGAAAAAGAAAGCGCGCAAATCACCTTGCAGTCGATCGGTGACGGTGTCATCACCACCGACGCAGAATGCCATGCGGAGTACGTCAATCCGGTAGCGGAGGAATTGACCGGCTGGAAGGTTGATGACGCGAGCGGCCGCCCAATCGATGAGATTTTCCGCGGCTTTCATGAAGAAACGTGCGAGCCGCTGGAAAACCCGCTCGCAGTTTCAATCCGGCGCAATCGGTCGATCAAGTCGGTGCGTCCCACCCTGCTGATTCGCCGCGACGGCAATGAGCTCTATATCGAGTGCACCGCTTCGCCAATCCGCGATGGCAAAGGCAACGTGACCGGCGGAGTGCTTGTATTCCATGACGTCAGCGAGTCGCGCGAATTGAATCGACGGCTCAGTTATCACGCGAGCCACGACATCCTGACGGGGCTCGTCAATCGGCGTGAGTTTGAGAATAGACTGGAGCGCGCGCTCAAGAGCGCCAAGGCCCGCGAGACATCCTACGCTTTGTGCTATCTCGATCTCGATCAGTTCAAGATCGTGAATGACTCCTGTGGCCACAGTGCCGGCGACGCGCTGCTTGGGCAGCTCGGTGCGTTGCTGAAGTCGAAGATTCGCTGGCGTGACACGCTGGCGCGTCTTGGTGGCGATGAGTTTGGCGTGCTCCTCGAAAGTTGCTCGCTGGAAGAGGCCATGCAGACGGCGGAATCATTGCGCGTGGCGATTAGCGAGTACAAGTTTATGTGGGACGACCGCAGCTTCAGGCTGGGCGTCAGTATTGGCGTTGTGCCGGTTTCGGCGGACAATGAAGACGTTGCGGCGCTGCTAAGCGCCGCCGATAACGCGTGTGCGGCGGCCAAGGAAGCGGGACGCAATCGCATCCACAGCTTCCAGGAAAATGATATCGACCTGATGCGCAGACGACGCGAAATGCAGTGGGCTGCTCGCATCAACAACGCACTCGAGGAGAACCGCTTCGAGCTGTTTCGGCAGACCATTCAGCCCTTGCAGGCGGACGAAGAGGGTGCGCATTACGAGATTCTGCTGCGCATGCGCGACGAGCAAGGCGGCATTATCGCGCCCGGGCTGTTTATCGAGGCAGCGGAGCGCTACGGCATTACGCCCAACATCGATCGTTGGGTAATCCGCAGCGCGTTTCGCTGGCTGGTTTCCGAGGCCGATGAACGCGAGCGCCTGTCGTTGTGTTCGATAAATCTGTCCGGGCAGAGCCTCGGCGATGAAAAATTTCTACCCTTCGTCGTCGATCAGTTTCAGATGAGCGGTCTGGACGCAACGAAGATCTGCTTCGAGATCACGGAAACCGCCGCAATCGCGAGCTACTCTCAGGCCAATCGGTTTATCAATGCTTTGAAAGAACTGGGCTGCAAGTTTGCGCTGGACGATTTCGGCACGGGCTTGTCGTCATTCGGCTACCTCAAACATTTTCCTGTCGACTACCTCAAGATCGATGGCAGCTTTGTCAAAGAGATTCTGCATGATCCGATCGACCGCGAGATGGTGCGTTCGATCAACGAGATCGGGCACCTTACCGGCAAACAGACGATTGCGGAGTTTGCCGAGAACGAAGAAATCATCACTATGCTGCGCGGCATGGGCGTCGACTACGCGCAGGGCTACGGCGTCTCAGAGCCCAAGCGCGTTACGCGGGCCGTCGCCTGAAGCGATGATTCTGCGGGTCAATTGCAAATTGCTTGCGATCTTGGTGCTGGCGTCTGCGGCGATAGCGCAGGATGAGCCGCGCGAATGTACCGCGGTGGATTTCGAAAATTACCTGGGTGAGATTCCTACGAAACGGTATGAGAGCTGGAAAGTTCCGTATGGGGACACCAGCATCCAGTGCACAGTACTGGTCAAACAGAATTTTCGCGGGGAAGTCATGGATGTTGGTATTGCCAAACGCACGGATGACGCGCAAATTCACAAATCCGTCATCAATGCGGCTTATGAGGCATCACCAATGCCACGACCGGCGGTCAGATCCTGCTTTCAACGCGACATCAACATCAAGATCGAAGCCGGGTCCCAGCAGTTCGACCAGGATCACCGCCCGCTGAGTACACCGGCGGGCGGTCGTCAAGCTTCGATAGAAGTATCGGAAATTATCCGATCACACAAAAAAGCCGCCGTGGCCGTATCCGACCATGCTCATAAGCATAGGTATGGAGAGCAATGTATTCGTTCGTGACGCAAGGAACGCAACCCTACGTGCTTTTCCGATCTCGTCGGCACTTGCTTCGACCATGCCGAGAATTTTCTTCTGGTTTGGCCAGATCAAAACCCAGACATTGAACAGCATAATCGTGCCCAGCCATGCACCGATGCCGATGATCATCGCCTGCGTGTTTACGTTTTCGCCCATTAGTCCCAGGGCGAATGCATCGTCAAAAATGCGTAAGTGAGCCAAGTATGCGGCACCTGATAGCCACGTGAGCAGGGCGCCCCATCTGAACCACCACAACGCACGCGGAGCCACGTACTTTGTGATGCCGGCGCCTCCCGGACCACCCTCGTCGCTGGCGGCCTCGCCGAGTGCCGGGACCTGTACGAAATTGAAATAGTACAGAAGGCCGATCCAGGTAATGCCGGCCATCACATGCACCCAAATTATGAAGCTTCCAGTATTGAACGAGACCCCCATCGTCGCGAGGCCAATGACTACGGCGAGAATGATGCCACCAATAATCGTTCCGGCGACGGAATTCAATGGATTCATGCTTGTTTCTCCCTGACTGATTGTAATTATTGGCCCCTATTTTAGAACAATTGGCGAATTTATCCCAAAATCTCTCAAGGCTAAGCGGGAATCCCCGCAAATAACTGGGTACAATCGCGGCAGTCAAGGAGTTGATCGATGCGATTATTGGTTTTGCTGGTCATGATTGTGACGCTGTCGGGCTGTACGGCCATGCTGGTCGGCGGTGCAGCCGATTCAGGCGGGCAGGATAATTGTTCAGAAAGCGAGAAAGAGGCACAAAAGCGTGGATGTGAATAACAGAATCGAAGAGCAACTGAAGTCACACGACATTCTGTTGTATATGAAGGGAACGCCCGATTTTCCCCAGTGCGGGTTCTCAGGTCAGGCCGTTGCCGCACTGAATGCGATCGGTAAACCGTTTGCTTTTGTGAATATTTTTGAAGACGAAGAAATACGGGAAGGCCTGAAGGCTTATTCGAATTGGCCAACGTTTCCGCAGCTCTATGTCAAAGGAGAGCTGATCGGCGGCAGTGACATCGTCATCGAGATGTATCACTCGGGCGAGCTGAAAGAGTTGCTGGACAAAATTGCAGCTTAGGCGTTCGATTCGTACACCGACTGAAACCGGTTCACAATCTCACAAAACAGGTCACAGGTAATCTCGGCATCGTAGGCGGCCGAGTGAGCTGACTCTTCTTCCCATTCGAATCCTGCAGCCGCAACCGCGCGTGCGAGGACCGTTTGTCCAAATGCGACGCCGCAAAGAGTTGCTGTATCAAAACAACTGAACGGATGAAACGGGTTGCGCTTGATTGCAGAGCGTTCGATCGCCTCGTTGAGAAACCCCAGGTCAAACGCCGCGTTGTGTCCGACGAGAATCGCACGTTGACAGCGATTGTCTCTGACAGCACGGCGGACCTCGCGGAAAATACGCTGTAAGGCATCGCGCTCGTCAATGGCAGGACGCAGAGGGTGATGCGGGTCGATGCCGTTTACGGCAAGTGACGCCGGATCCATGTTCGCGCCCTCGAACGGCTTGACGTGGTAACGAATAGTCTCACCGCGCGTCAGTATGCCGCCGTCGCCGTAGTCGACAAACACGGCCGCGATCTCGAGCAATGCGTCGGTCTTTGCGTTGAAGCCGCCAGTTTCAACGTCGACGACGATTGGCAGAAAACCGCGAAAGCGGTCCGCCATTGACGGCTTGTCGCTCACCTAGTGGTCTGCTCGAAGAATATGATCGTCCAGGATCAGACTCATTGTGTAACGTACTCCGAAGCCCGTGACCTCAGTCGGAATGTGCCCGAGTCCACCTTTGCGGTTGCCGGCGGCAAGATCGATGTGAATCCACGGCGTATCGTTCTCGATAAACTCGGCGAGAAAACTGGCGGCGAGGATATGGTCGCCACGTGCTTTTGCCGAGCACTGCTGGATGTCAGCAGTATCGCTCTTGAGATCCTCAAGAAACTCCTTGCCGATCGGGAACGGCCAAACGCGCTCGCCACAATTCTGGCCCGCACGCTTGAGTCGGGGGTGCCAGTCAGCGCGATTTGTGAAGACGCCGCTGTAGCGGGTCGTGATGGCACTGATCACCGACCCGGTCAGGGTGGCGTAGTCGATGATGAGTTTGGGCTTCTCGCGACTCGCGAAGGTCAACGTATCGGCGAGCACCATGCGGCCCTCGGCGTCGGTATGAACCGTCTGGATTGTCTTGCCGTTGGCGGCCGTAACGACATCCTGCGGTTTGTAGGCGCTCGGCCCGGTCCGATTCTCGGTGATCGCGATCCAACAGTCCACGGCGATAGGTAGTTTCAGCGCGGATATAGCCAGAAATGTGCCTACCGCCACGGCGCTGCCCTGCATGTCACCGTGCATGCCGAGCATAGACAAGAACGGTTTGAGGTTCGTGCCGCCCGTGTCGAAAATGATGCCCTTGCCAACCAGGCTCAGGGCTGGCGCGACGTTCGCCTTGAGCGGCCGATAGCGTAGGCGAACGATCGACGCGCTGTCATTGTCATTGCCCTGAGCGACGGCCAGAAACGCGCCCGCGCCAAGCTTCTCAAGATCTTTGGTCGTAAATCGCTTGTATTGCCAGCCATTATCCTTGGCCAGATCCTTGAGTGCGGCAGCATAATTGACGGCATCGAGCTTGTTAGGCGGCAAGGCAGTGAGCCAGCGAGCCAGGTTATTGCCTTCAGCCTCGGCGACTGTCCGGCTCAGGTCGATTTTCTCGTTGAGCCCCAGGACGCAAATACTGCGGATCCTCTGAGGCGAGTTCTGGCTCTTGAATTCGGGCAGGTTGAAGCCGGCCGCGAGGGCGGCGGCAACTCCAGCATCGCACAAGGCGTGCTGCTCCTCGGTGTCAAAGCCCACGACGAGGATGCCGAGATTGCCGGCTTTTTCAGTCGTCGCCGCCGCGACGAGTTTGCGGGCCAGTGTCAAGCGGTCAAACGCGCCGGTACCCGCAGCAGTCCTGGCAGCTACGACCAGAGTCTGCCGTTTGTTCGCGAGTCGCGTCTGCAAGGCTGGAACGTCGCCGCTCGATCGTTTCCTGAGCAGCGCCTGCAATTTGCTGCCCTGTGGAATCCGGCGCCACAGGGCCGCCGGCGCTCGCGTCGGTAGAATCAGAAGTAACTGATCAATTGCCGCAAGACCTTTAGAATCGACCCGCCCGGGCCGCTGCGTGCAGCGAGGCCCGCGAGAATCCGGCAATGTGTTTTGCATGCTGTGGAAACCTTTGTTAAGTGCTTGACCGACAAGGCACAAACGCCGAATATGACGCGCCCGAAGGCCGAATTGCACGGTCCGGTGCACATCTCGGTAATCCTATTGTGAATGATTTATGAGCCGATTCAATCCATTTGATGATATTGATCCGATCGAGACGAGCGAGTGGCTCGAGTCAATCGATTCGGTGCTGGGACAGCACGGTCCCGAGCGGGCACATTTCCTGCTCAATAAGATGATCGATTTCGCGCGTCGTTCGGGTGCCTATCTGCCCTACAGCCCGAATACGGCCTACCTGAACACGATTGCCACGGGCCGTCAGCCCGAGTATCCGGGCGATCGATCGCTGGAACGCCGCATCGAGGCCTATCTGCGCTGGAACGCAATGGCCATGGTCGTACAAGCCAATCGCAAGAGCACCGAGTACGGCGGTCATATCTCGAGTTACGCATCGTGTGCCACGATGTACGAGGTTGGCTTCAATCATTTCTGGCGAGGGCCGACCGAGGAGCACGGCGGTGACATGGTGTTCATACAGGGGCACTCGTCGCCGGGAATCTACGCGCGCGCGTATCTCGAGGGACGGCTGAACGAAAACGATCTGAATCGCTTCCGGCGCGAGGTCGGCGGTGGCGGCCTGTCGTCATACCCGCACCCGTGGCTCATGCCGGATTTCTGGCAGTTTCCCACCGTGTCAATGGGCCTCGGCCCGATGATGGCGATCTACCAGGCACGCTTCATGCGTTACATGCAGAATCGGGAAATGGTGGCGCCGTCCGACCGCAAGGTGTGGGCTTTCCTCGGCGACGGCGAGATGGACGAGCCCGAGTCGATGGGCGCCATCACGATGCCCGTCCGCGAAGGCCTCGACAACCTTGTGTTTGTTGTCAATTGCAACCTGCAGCGCCTCGATGGACCGGTGCGGGGCAACGGCAAGATTATTCAGGAACTCGAAGCGGCGTTCGGTGGCGCCGGCTGGAACGTCATCAAGGTGATCTGGGGCGGACGATGGGACCCGCTTCTGGCCAGGGATCAGAACGGCCACCTGCGGCGTATCATGGAAGAGACCGTCAACGGTGAATATCAGAACTACAAGTCGAAAGACGGCGCCTATGTGCGCGAGCAGTTTTTTGCAAAGCATCCCGAGACTGCCGAGATGGTCGCCAACATGCCGGATGAGCAAATCTGGCGGCTAAATCGTGGCGGCCACGATCCGATCAAGATGTACGCGGCGTATGACGCTGCCGTACGCCACACCGGCCAGCCGACCATCATCCTGGCGAAGACGGTCAAAGGCTTCGGTATGGGCGGAGCCGGCGAAGGGCAGAACACGGCGCACCAGCAGAAGAAGCTTGATCTCGAGGCGCTGAAGCAGATGCGCGATCGCTTCAATATCCCGGTGTCCGACAAGGACATCGAAAGCGTGCCGTACTACAAGCCTGCTGCGGACAGCGCGGAACTCGAGTACTTGCTTGAGCGGCGGCAGGCGTTGGGTGGTCACGTGCCGCAGCGACGCAAAAGGGCAGCGTCGTTGCGAGTCCCGGAGCTTGAGATGTTCAAGACGCAGCTCGATGGCACCGGTGAGCGTGAAGCATCGACGACGATGGCGTTCGTGCGCATGCTGACCGCGCTCGCGAGAGACAAGCAGATCGGTAAACACATCGTGCCGATCGTGCCCGATGAAGCACGCACGTTCGGCATGGAGGGTATGTTTCGGCAGTTCGGCATCTACGCATCGAAAGGGCAGTTGTATGAGCCTGAAGATGCCGGCGAACTCATGTACTACCGAGAGGACAAGAAGGGCGTAATTCTCGAGGAAGGCATCAACGAAGCAGGTGCATTCTGTTCCTGGCTCGCAGCCGGCACCGCGTACTCGAATCACAATACGCAAATGGTGCCGTTCTATATCTATTATTCGATGTTCGGTTTCCAGCGCATTGGCGACTTTATCTGGGCGGGCGGCGATATGCAGTCGCGCGGCTTTTTGATCGGCGCTACGGCAGGGCGCACGACGCTGGCCGGCGAGGGCCTGCAGCACCAGGATGGCCACAGTCTCGTCAACGCGTCGACGGTGCCTAACTGCGTTTCCTATGATCCGACCTATGCCTATGAGCTGGCAGTCATCATTCAGGATGGTCTGCGGCGCATGATTGGCGAGCAGGAAAACGTCTTCTACTACATCACCTGCATGAATGAGAACTACGTGCACCCGCCCATGCCGAAGGGCGTCGAGGAGGGCATTCTCAAGGGCATGTACCTGCTCCAGGTCGGTGGCCAGGGCAAGATTCGAGCGCAGCTCATGGGCTCCGGTACGATCCTGCGTGAGGTCCTCGGTGCTGCCGAGCTACTGATCAAAGACTTCGGTATTCCGACGGATGTTTGGTCAGTGACGAGTTTCAACGAGCTGCGTCGCGACGGTCTCGAAGTCGAGCGGTGGAACCAGCTGCACCCGGAGGCTGAACCACGCCAAAGCTATGTCGCGCAGTGCCTCGCTGGCCGGCCCGGACCGTACATCGCGGCGACGGATTACATGAAGATCGTACCCGATCAAATTCAGCGCTGGGTGCCGGGCAGTTTCATTTCCCTCGGGACGGACGGGTATGGACGCAGCGACGCGCGGGCTGCGCTCAGACGGCACTTCGAGGTCGACAAACGCTTCATCGCAGTTGCGGCCCTGAAAGCGCTTGCTGACGATGGCGTGCTTGATCAGAAAACGGTGTCGCAGGCCATCGAGAAGTACGGCATCGATCCGGATCGTCCCGATCCGGTGACACTCTAGGCGACACCGGCGTGGCAACCACGATCGACATCGTTGTTCCGGATCTCGGCGATTTCGAGGACGTTGAAGTTATCGAGATTCTCGTCGCGCCCGGTGACACGGTTGCGCGAGAAGATGGGCTTATCACGCTGGAAACCGACAAAGCTGCGATGGATGTGCCGTCGCCCGAGAACGGTGTTGTCGAAGAATTGAGCGTTTCGGTTGGCGACAAGGTGTCGGCAGGCAGTGTTATTGGCAAGCTCAAGGTCGAAGTCAGCGACACCGTTGTCATAGCACCGGCCCTCAAACATGCGCCGACAGGCGATACGACCGTGCTTGCGACACCGGCAAAACCGGCTGGCGAGTCGCAGAGGTCGGGCGGCGTGCAAACGCTGGTTGTGCCCGATCTTGGCGATTTCGAAAACGTCGAAGTGATCGAGGTGCACATCAGCAAAGGCGACCAGGTCAACGTCGAGGATTCGCTCGTCACCCTCGAGACCGACAAAGCGGCGATGGACGTGCCCGCGATTGTCGGCGGACGTATCGAGTCGGTGCTGGTCAGAGTCGGTGACAAAGTCTCCAAAGGAGCATCGCTCGCGATCATCGAAGCGATCGTCGGCTCTGCGGAGGCGCCGGGGGAAAAACCGGCACCGCCTGCGGATGCAACTCAGTCGATCGCCACACCACCGTCACCGAGACAGGATGCAGTTGTGCAGCAGGCCGCGGCCGGCACGCCGCGCGAATTGCCCGCGATCCATGAGGCTGGCTTTTCTCGCGCGCATGCGAGCCCGTCAGTCAGGAAGCTCGCGCGCGAGCTCGGCGTGGATCTTGGGCAGGTCAAAGGCAGCGGCGCCAAGAGCCGGATTCTGCATGACGATGTCAAAGCGTTCGTTAAAGCAATTCTGACCGGGCAGGCGGCAGGTCCGGCCGGCGCGGGACTGCCGAAGACACCCAGCGTCGACTTCTCGAAATTCGGTGAGATTGAGCTGCAGCCGCTGACGCGAATCCAAAAGATCTCCGGCCCGCGTCTGCAGGCCAGCTGGATAAATCTGCCGCATGTAACGCAGCATGATCTTGCTGACATCACGGATCTTGAGGCAAAGCGTCAGGAGCTCAAAGGACCCGCCAAAGAGCGCGGCATATCGCTGACGCCACTGGCCTTCATCATGAAAGCCGTTGTCGCTGCGTTGCAGGAGTTTCCGAAGGTCAACGCGTCACTTGCGGATGATGGCGACAGTCTGGTATTCAAAAAGTACATTCACATGGGATTTGCCGCGGATACCGACCAGGGACTCATGGTGCCGGTCATTCACGATGCAGATCAGAAGGACGTATACGAGCTCGCGAGCGAGCTCGGTGAGCTCTCGGCCGCGGCGCGAGAGGGCAAACTGAAAGCGCGTCAATTGCAAGGCGCGTCATTCACGATATCGAGTCTTGGCGGCATCGGTGGTACGGCGTTCACCCCGATCGTCAACGCGCCGGAAGTGGCCATCCTTGGCGTCTCCCGATCGTCGATGCAGCCTGTCTGGAATGGCACCGGATTCGAGCCACGCCTGATGTTGCCGCTGTCCTTATCTTACGATCACCGGGTCATTGATGGTGCGGCGGCGGTACGCTTTACGACTTTCCTCGGTCAGAAGCTGGCCGACGTGGACGCGTTAATGCAGGCGACCCTGTAGTGGCGGAACGCGTCAAACTGACGGTCCCGGATCTCGGCGAATTCTCGAATGTAGAAGTCATCGAAATACTCGTGTCGCCTGGCGACATCGTTGCGGTTGAAGATGGTCTGGTTACGCTGGAGACGGACAAGGCCGCGATGGATGTGCCCGCAAGCCAGGCCGGCAAAATCGTCTCGGTCGAGGTTGGTCTTGGCGACAAGGTTTCGACGGGCGATGTGGTCGTGACGATCGAGGTCGAAAAGGCGCAGCTGAACGAAGTTGCGGAGACCTTCGATCCTGTTCAAACCCACACGATGTCAGCAGCGGAAATTGCTGCCGCGACCGGTACGGTGCCGATAAGTGACGCGATGCACTCGGCCCAACTGGTTGTCATCGGTGCAGGACCGGGTGGCTACACTGCCGCGTTTCGCGCTGCGGATCTTGGCATGGACGTCATATTGATCGAGCGCTGGGAAACGCTGGGCGGTGTCTGCCTTAACGTTGGATGTATTCCGTCCAAAGCCCTGTTACACGCGGCGAAGGTCATCGATGATGCGGCGGCTATGGCCGAGCACGGTGTGACTTTTGGCGCGCCGAAAGTTGACGCCCTCAAACTGCGCAGCTGGAAGAACGAGGTTGTCGGCAAACTCACTGGCGGTCTGGCGCAGCTGGCCAAGCAACGCAATGTTCGCGTGCTGCAGGGCACCGCGAAGTTCGAGTCCGCAAACAGACTGGTGCTCGACAACGGCGAAACAATAGCCTTCGAGAAGTGCATTATTGCGGCCGGCTCCGAGAGCATCATGCTGCCGGGGCTGCCGGACGACCCGCGCATTATCGATTCGACGGGGGCACTGGAACTCGACCCGCTGCCCAAACGCATGCTCGTGGTTGGCGGAGGCATCATTGGCCTCGAGATGGCCTGCGTGTACAGCGCACTCGGCACCGAGGTTAGCGTCGTCGAGCTAATGGACTCGCTGATGCCGGGAACGGACAAGGACCTCTTGCGGCCGTTCCTCAAAGTCGTCAAATCGCGCTACGAAGCCATCATGACGTCAACCAGGGTCACGGGTATGCGGACGACAATTCCTGGTATCGAAGTGTCATTCGAAGGCGGGGACGCCCCGGAGATCGGTGTCTATGATCGCGTGCTGGTTGCCGTAGGCCGACGCGCGAATGGCGATCAGCTCGATGCCGACAAAGCGGGCGTCGTAGTCAACGAGCGCGGTGTCATCGATGTTGATAAGCAGATGCGCACGAACGTGCCGCACATTTTCGCGATTGGTGATCTTGTACCGGGACCGATGCTTGCCCACAAAGCGACACATGAAGCCAAAGTCGCGGCCGAGGCGGCGGCCGGCGAGAAGAGCTACTTCGATGCACGTACCATTCCTTCCGTTGCCTATACCGATCCCGAGATCGCGTGGGTTGGTTTGACGGAGACTGAAGCGCAGGAGCAGGGCGTCGATTACGACAAGACGCAGATTCCGTGGGCGGCAAGCGGCCGCGCGCTGGCGCTGGGACGAGCCGAGGGTTTTACAAAGCTCCTCTGGGACAAGCAAACCAACCGAGTTCTGGGCGGTGCGATCGTCGGTCCCAATGCCGGTGACCTGATCGCTGAAATCGGTCTGGCTATCGAGATGGGTGCGGATGCTGCAGACATCGGGATGACCGTTCATCCACACCCGACGCTGTCCGAAACGGTCGCATTCGCGGCCGAGGCCTACGAGGGCACGCTCACCGATCTGTACCTGCCGAAAAAACGCGTTTAGCGTTGCCAAAGCGTGAACTGGCGTGTGGCGAAATTACCTCGTCCCGGCGACGATACTCAGGTACGGATCACGCGGCGGCTTTGATCATGCGAAAAACAGCACAGCTAATCATTCTGACAATCGGCGCGATGCTGACGCCGTGTGCGTGGGCGCAGCCTGATCGCGAGTCGCTGATCGAAGCGTGGGAAACCCACGTTGCGACCCTGCCGGGTACCACCGAATTCGAGGCCCTTGGCGACGGCACCTATCGACTTCAGGACACAGACCTGCCGTATGACGGCGAACTGAAACTGGTCGGCGCGCTGGTCAGAGCGGCCGAATCGCCCGGATTCGACACCGGGTTCACGCACTTCGGCATGGTCGACATCGAACTGACGGATCTCCCGCAAGAGCGTCTTTCGTCCCAGAGCTATTACTATTGGCTCGCCGACCGACAAACGCTGCATTATTCGGAGACGGAACAACGCTGGATGGGTCCTGTCGCGTACCAGTCGGCGATTACGCAACAGTACTCGCCGGACAGGTCATTCCGGGGATTGAATTTCATGCTGAACTACGGCATCTGGGTGTTCCTGATCGCCCTGATCATTTTTGTGTTTGTCGGGGTCAGCCGCCAGGCCAAAAAGGCGCGCTCGCTGATGGACCAGACAGAGGATATAAACCGGCGCGCGAGCGAGAATCTGGACAGGAGTGAGCAAATGCGGGATGAAGTGATGGCCGTCACGCGCGAGATGCGCGATCTGCAACTGGAAAACAACGAACTCCTGAAAAAGATACTGGATGCGATGACGAGCTGATCTCCGCCTGTCTCAGAACGCCTTGCCGAGCGCACGCGCGAAATCGGCGTCAGTCAACTCGCGAAAGGCGTAACGGTACCCGAAATAGACGGCGATAGCGTAGAACACAATATCCATTGGATCGAAGGTTGCCGTCATGATTTCAATCGCGACATCGAGGTTCATCTGTGCGAGCAGCTCGACGTACGGGACGCCCTCAGCATCTGCAACAAAATATGCGACGGTAAGCAAATTGCCGAGCGCGCAGCCGATCAGCGACAAGACCCCGGCAACGACACCGAAGATCTGATCGATTCCTTTACCGACGTGGCGAATCGCGAAGCCGACAGCAAATCCGATTCCGATTGCCAGCCACCCGATCTGATAGCCTGTCGCAACGGTTACCGCCGCCCACATGCTCGCGCCCACCACGGCTGCGACCAGTCCTGCCAGTGTTGCCATGACAAGATTTTGCTCGGCGCGCAGTTGGTCCAAAGCCATCTGGACCTCCGGCTCGGACAGGTTCGCCGGTTGACGCTGAATTGTCTGTTCAGTCGATTCGCGTGTCTTCATGCTGGATCCTCAAGATTGATCGGGCGATGACGTGTCCACAGGCTCAATTAAGTTCGCCGAACGTGCATCTGTGTTTCTTGCACAGTAGCAGAATTTCGATACTACCTGTGTGAAGTACGTATTGTTGCATCGATCGCGGCGGTCGAATCTACAAGCGGCAGAAAGGAGGATCGAGCGTGCAAGACTTTCCCCACCATTATGTTGTTGTGGCGGCGGCGCAGTCGGATAGCAACGTGCAGCTGGCGAGTCCGGGACTCGATAACATCGAGTCGGCCGGACCGGCAGAATTCGGCGGCCCCGGTGATTTGTGGTCCCCGGAGACACTATTGGTCGCGTCTGTAGCGGATTGCTTCATCTTGTCGTTCAAGGCTATTGCAAGAGCTTCGAAACTGGAATGGAAAGCGCTGAGTTGCGATGTCGTTGGCGAACTGAATAGCGTCGCGCGGGTCACGCGGTTCACCAGGTTTAATATTCGCGCGGTACTCGAGGTGCCGGTTGACACGAATGCAGACAAAGCAAGACGCGTGCTGGACAAGGCTGAACAGAGCTGCCTGATAACCAATTCGATGATCGCGGCTTCGCGCCTCGAGGCCGAGGTGCGTGTTACGGAAGCGGCGGCCTGATACGGGGTCGCCAGGCCGAATCCATCCGGGGACTACGGCATTATCTAAAGCGCTTCGCGAGTATGTGATCGAGACTTAGCTTGCCAGCGCCCATAAAGATCAGCGGGATCAGCATCGCGATGAACAGCAGCGGAATGCGGTAGTTGCCAAAACCATTGTTTGAAACCGCATAGCCCTTCCACAGCTCAGCAAGGCTCGAGTAGTCATCGGGCCAGTGCACGCCGAGGATCGCAACCCAGGTGACGACGACAAGGCTGACCGCCCAGAAGCGGGTGAACAGGCCGAGGGCAAGTGCAAATCCGCCGAGAATCTCGACCCAGGTCACCATGAACCAGTTAAAGCTCGCCGGGAACAGACTAATCGGAAACGGGAAGTTCTCAAGTGAATTCGCGAACCAGTTCGGCACGTCACCCCAGAGCGTCTCGGAAGCATTGAATTTCTTCAGCCCTGCACTGCCGAACTCATACGCCATTAGCAGACGAATCGGCAGCAGTGCGATCCAGTCGCCTGTGGGTTCGAGAACATTGACGACGCGTTTCCAGTAGGCGTGCAGCTTGTTCATTTAGTCACTCCTCAAGCTGGCGTCCGTGTGCCAGTCAGAATTTCAAGTTGTCTCATTTCCTCGAGTGCGGCTGCGCCATGTTGAATTAGCGCGTCAACATCCGGATATTTCGTTTGCGCCGCGAGCGCGCGGAGCAAACCCTCGCCCGAAGCTTGCGAATCGTTCTGCCCGATCAATTCAAGCAGTGCTGCAGTGATCGGATTCAGCTCAAGAAACCCGACCTTGTCGTTATTGCCCCGATACACGGCAAGGAATACAGGCTGTTCGGCTGGTTCTGCGGGTATGTAGTCGCTGGAAATCCGATGCACCGGGTATTGATACGCGTAGACCCAGGTGAGATCAGACTTGACCGGGACGTTCATGAGCAAGTCACCATCCGGATCGACTCCGGTCAGGTCATTGCGTTCCTCGGAGATCGAAAGCGCAAGCTCGATGTATTCGTAATGAGCAAGCTCTATCAGGAACGGGAAGTCGTCTTGCTGCAGTTCGTATTCGTTCTCCAGAAAAGCGAGGAACTCCTCCGGTAGCTGCAGAAAATAAGGTGTTTTTGCGCGATGTAGCTGCATGAACTGGCGAATCAGGCCGCACCATTTCGTTTCGGGCAAAAGTTTCTTCAAGACGGGGAACATATTCGACAATAAATTGCGCAGATTATTGAAAAACAAGTGGCGATAGATCGCCATGCGGCGGTCCTCGACACCCTCAGGTGCCACGACATGTTCCGGATCACGAATATGTGCAGCGAACGCATATTGTCTTTTCTGGAACTCCGGAAGCTCAGCCACTGGCGGCCTCCTTTTGCGCGGCCTCAGCTTGAAGCCGCCGTATGTGAGTCACCTCATCCAGTAATTCCTGAATTGGCGGGAAGTTGAAATCCCGTTCCAGCAATGTCGGTACGGGGCCAAAATGTGCGTAAGCATCGGCCAGAAGCTGCCAGGCCTGATCGTCTACCGGACTGGCGTGCGTATCGATGCGCAGGTCCTCTGCCTCGACGTAATGTCCGGCCAGGTGAAAATAACGCAGCCGGTCGGCTGGCATCTTGCGCATGAAATCGTGTGCATCGTACTTGTGATTGATACTGTTGACGACAATATTGTTGATGTCGAGCATCAGGTCGCAATCGGCCTCTTCGAGAACGGCGAGTGTGAAGTCCGCTTCGTTCATTGACGTATCGGTCGGCGTGTAATAAGACACGTTCTCGAGCGCGATGCGTTGTTCCAGTATGTCT
Source organism: Gammaproteobacteria bacterium (assembly GCA_029864095.1). GTDB lineage: Bacteria > Pseudomonadota > Gammaproteobacteria > Steroidobacterales > Woeseiaceae > UBA1847. The sequence goes on from JAOTUB010000011.1 coordinate 34,795, forward strand.
TGAACTTGCCGCACTCTGGCAGCGACATACTTGACCGCGTCTTCTGTAAACGGAATCGGCATCAGGTCGTAAAGATGTCCGTCATCTCCGCAGTAACTCAGATGTTCCGAGTACATACGGATCTTGTGCTCGGCAATGAAATCCTTGATATCGCGAACCAGTTGCTCGTCGAGCGGAGCGGGGGAGCCTATGGAGAGCGACAATCCGTGTATCAGGAACGGATAGCGCTCGGTGAACCAGCGCAGTTTTTTGCCGAGTGCGCCGCCGACGTGAATCCAGTTCTCCGGCGCGATTTCCATGAAATCGATCGCGCCGGCCGGCACGTCCCTCAGCTTGTCCGCCAAAGGCCGCCTGAAACCCAGGCCGGCGCCGGACACGGGGTATTGTCGGCTGTTCTGGCTCAAAGATTCTTACTCATGTCAAAGCCCGCTCTTATGTTGGGATAACGATGCGCGCATTGGCGCCATCCGAGGCGCCTGTAGTGGACTAGACCACGTCACGGACAGAATTATTACACTGCCGGGCTAATAGACACAGACTAAAGGCGGCGCAAACGCTCGATATATTGCGCCTCGTCGGGTGGATGATTCTGCTTTTGCGCCTCCCACAGTGTCTCCGCCAGGCAGTCGATCATGGCATGCTCGGCCCGGTGCGCGTCGCCAGACTTTTGAGCGAGGTTCCTGAATATCGTTGCGATGCCATCAGGCCGGTTCGTCGCGACCTGCTCTCGAATGCCGAGATGCATGCCCATGTGCAGGAATGGGTTTGTCTTGCCGCCTTCGACCCCGAAGTCCTGGTCAAGGTCACCCGTAATGGCGCCGTGATACTCGGGATGCTCGGCGATGACCGCGGCGATCTGCGCCTCGAGTGGCGATAAAGCGAGATCGTCGCAATGTTTCTGCCAGGCATCAGCATACATCTTGCGCATCTCGTTGCGGTTCTGGCCGAAAATCATCCCAAATCCTTGTGGCGGTACTCACACCAATCGATGATCGGGCACTCGCGGCACATCGGCTTGCGCGCCTTGCAAATGTACCGTCCGTGCAGGATCAGCCAGTGATGCGCGTCTTTCTTGAATTCGTCGGGCGTCAGGCGTAGCAGACGTTTCTCGACTTCGAGGGGCGTCCTCCCCTGGGCAATACCGGTGCGGTTCGAAACGCGAAATATATGCGTGTCGACTGCGATCGTCGGTATGCCGAATGCTGTATTCAATATGACATTTGCCGTTTTGCGGCCGACACCCGGAAGTTTCTCGAGATCTTCACGCGTTTGCGGTACCTCGCCATCGTGCTCGTCAATTAGTATTCGACAGGTCTTGATTATGTTCTCGGCCTTGTTGTTGAAAAGGCCGATAGTCTGAATATAGGGTTTGAGCCCCGCAACACCGAGGTTCAAGACTTTCTCGGGCGTGTTTGCCACCGGGAAAAGTTTGTCAGTTGCCTTGTTGACACCAATGTCAGTCGCCTGAGCCGAAAGTATTACGGCGACGAGCAATTCGAACGGGCTTTTGTAGCGAAGTTCGGTTTCAGGGTTCGGGTCGAGTTCCCGCAATCTGGCGAAGATGGCTGCGCGCTTTTCCCTGTTCATTGGTGAGGTCTTCGTAGGCCGCGTGACGCAAACGCACCGCGGGAATTGCGCCGTCTCTGATCCATGTAATTTTTGAGGACGACTGCGAGCGCAAGGCTGAAGAAAGCGCCGGGCGGCAAGATCGCGAGCAGTAGCCCGCTGTCTGCAAACGAGAAGCCGTTGAATGGCTCGCCACCTGTAATCAGATCGAGCCGTGACAGTATCGATGCTTGTCCAACAAATTCGCGGAATGCGCCAATGGCCATTAGCAACATCGCAAAGCCGGCACCCATGCCGATGCCGTCGGCGATACTCACTCCGATTGTATTGCGTGACGCAAAGACCTCGGCGCGAGCGACGATCGCGCAATTTGTCACGATAAGCGGAATAAATATGCCAAGGGAGCGATCCAGCATGGGAAACCAGGCTTTGAAGATCAACTCGATACAGGTAACGAGGCTGGCGATGATCAATACGTAAATAGGAATACGAATTTCCGGCTTGATCCAGCGTCGAGTGGCGGATACCAGCGCGTTCGACATGGCCAGAACGAGCAGGGTGGCGATGCCAAGCCCAAACCCGTTGACGAGTGTCGTCGTTACGGCGAGCAGCGGACACAATCCGAGCAATTGCACGAGACCGGGGTTGTCTTTCCACAATCCCGTCTGCAGCTGTTGCAAAAATCCGCCCGAAGTCACTCTTCTGCCTCTGTAGCCGCCGCCTGGAAGATGGCGTCCCGATTAGCGTCAAAATACACGAGCGTATCGCGAATCGCCTTTATTACAGCGCGTGGAGTAATCGAAGCACCGGTAAGTTGATCAAATTCTCCGCCGTCGCCCTTAAGGGCCCAACCCAGGAGCTGCGGGTCGCCCATCGAGCGTCCGTCGAATTGGTAGACCCAATCGGATCGAGCTGACACGATCTTGTCGCCGAGGCCCGGCGTCTCGCGGTGCTGCAAGATGCGCACCCCCGTAACCGAACCTGAAGCCTCGACTCCGAGCACAATTCGTATCGGTCCGGCAAACCCGTCTCGAGCCGTGACGACGAACAACGCAGCGGCAGGTTCACCTTCGGCGAATACTCTGTATATGATGGCTGGATCATTTCCCGGCAGGCCATGCGGCGGCTGCAGCACGAGGCGGGACTCACTCACGCCGCTGTCGTAAAAGATGCCGGTGAGAGCCGGCTGCAGGCTCTGCTCGAGCAGCGCTTTTTCGTTGGCCGCTATCCGATCTTTGGTCAACTGATAAGTTGCGGCGACAAGTGACGTGCATACTGCCGCGATCATCCCAAGCGTCATGCCCGTCTTGACGATGCTGCGATCGCTCACGGTCTATCACCGCGCCGTGGATGTCCGACGATATGCGGTCGTGTAAGGTAATCTATCGCCGGGGTTGCCATGTTCATGAGTATTACGGCGAAGGCAACACCGTCGGCGTAGGAGCCCCACTTTCGAATTACGAAGATCAGGAATCCAATGCCAAAACCGTAGACAAAACGGCCTCTTGGGCTCGTGGCGGCCGACACCGGGTCTGTCGCAATGAAGAACGCGCACAAGATCGTTGCCCCGGAGAACAAATGGAATCCCGGGCTTGCGTTGCTTCCGGGAGCGATGATGTACATCAGGCCGGCCGGAATCAACAGACCAGCGAACACGCCCGTCGGAATCTGCCAGCGAATTATTTTTTTGACGAGCAGCCAAAAGCCGCCGATCGCAAAAAAGTTACCAATCCATTCCCAGCCGCGCCCGCCGAAGTCACCCATCATCGGATTTGTTCGAATCTCGGCATAAGTGCGCATGCCACGAAGCCCCGATTGCATCGCGTCAAGCGGCGTCGCTCGACTAACCGCATCAAACGTCAGCGCGTCCGGAAGAGTTCCGGTCAGCGTGTAGTTGATTGTCTGCAGGATGCTGAGGCCGACGTAGTCAATATCACCCATGCGCGGTGCGACCCAAAGGTTCAATTCCATTGGGAAAGCGATAAGGATGACGACGTAGCCGACCATGGCCGGATTGAAGATGTTGAAGCCGAGACCACCGTAGAGGTGCTTCGCCACGACCACGGCGAACAGGGAACCGGTCGCGGTTACCCACCATGGTGTCAGAGACGGCAGTGCAAATGCCAGCAATGCCGCAGTGACGAGCACGCTGTAGTCGGAAAGAGCCGTTTCCGGAGCTCTGCCTCGGGCCCGCATCATCAATGCTTCACCACCGGCACAAAAAACTGTCGCAACGATCAGATTGAACAGCAGGCCCGGGCCGAAATACCATACGTGCGCACAGGCGGCCGGGATCAGCGCGACAAGCACCTGCAACATCATTGTTGCGACGTCTGCCTTGGACTCCAGGTATGGCGCTTCTCGCCTGACAAACTCCATTACCGGTCCTCGTCCGGCGGATCTTGTCTGCGCATCAGGATTTCGGCGATCGCGTCAGGTCCTGCTTTTCTGGCGGATTCTTTCTGCTTTGCAAGTTCCTCGTCACGAATCTGCTGCTCTTGCCTGAGGCGCTCATTACGTGCCTCGAAGCGCTGTCGAGCTCGCTCGGCGCGCGCCTTCTCATCGGCCTGTTCCTGCATCCTCGCTCTGGCAGTGCGAAAGTCTGCGGTCAACGGAATGTGGCTCGGACAAACCAGATCACAGCAGCCACATTCGATGCAATCGAGAAGGCCGTAGCTACGCATTTTTGCCTCGTCGTCAGCACACGCATACCAGAACAATTGCTGCGGCAGCAATTGCACTGGACAGACGGCGGCGCAGTCGCCACAGCGTATGCACGGCCTTTCCGTGCCGCCTGCGGGCGCTTCCGACAAGACCAGGATGCAGTTCGTTGCTTTGACGAGCGGTACACGGTCCGTCGTGACGGACTTGCCCGTCATCGGCCCACCGATGATCAGCTGTTCTGCGCGGTCGGTGTAACCACCGACGAAATTGACGATATCTGCGACTGTCGTACCGATTCGAGCCTCGACATTCATTGGCTGCGCAACTCCGTCGCCCGTAACCGTCGTAATCCTCGAAAGTAACGGTTTGTTGTCGATGATCCAGTCATTAATTGCGGCGGCTGTGCCAACGTTTTGTACGACACAGCCCACGTCAGTCGGCAAGCCGCCGGTAGGAACCTCCAGATTGGTGACGAGCTGCACAAGTTGATCCTCGCCACCCGACGGATAGATGGTCGGGACTTGCTTGAGCACGAATCGGTCATCATTGAGATCGCCTAATACCTCGCCAAGCCGCCGTATCGCTTCCGGCTTGTCGCTCTCGACAACGATGTAACAGCTACCAACTTCGAGCGCGTGCAGGAGAATGCGTGCACCGCCAACGACTTTTTCAGCATACTCACGCATCAGCATGTCGTCACAGCTGATATACGGCTCGCATTCAACGCCGTTGAGAATCAGGTACTCCAGTTTGCAGGTCGTGGCCTGCATAAGTTTTTGTGCCGTCGGAAAAACGGCCCCACCCAGACCGACGATGCCGCCCTGGAGAATTCTGGAGAGAAGGAAATCGGCCGGCAACGTCTCAAAAGCGGGCAAGATTTCTGCAACTTCGACTGCACGATCCTCTCCATCGCATTCGATGACGATGCACGGTGCGGTGTCGCCATGGCGGCGTGAGACCGGCCACGGCTCTATTGCTACGATTTTTCCGGACGACGATGCGTGCACAGGCGCGCCTAACGAGCCGTAGGGTTCGGCGATCAACTGGCCTTTGAGGACGCGCTCACCGATGCCGACGATAGGCTCGGCGGCATCACCGACGTGCTGCGTAATCGGCAGAATGAGATGTGCCGGAACCGGTACCTGCTGAATCGCCGCCGCCGTCGAATTTTCTTTATTACCCGGCAAGCGCAGGCCGCCGTGGAGCTTGCCCAGGTCGTAGGTGGGCGCGCTCACGCCAGAATCCGCATGCTTATGCAGTCAACCGGGCATGGGGCGATGCAAAGCTCGCAACCTGTGCATTCGGTCTCGATAATTGTATGCATCAGCTGATGTGCACCGACAATCGCATCAACCGGACAGGCGCTGCGGCAATGGGTGCAGCCAATGCAGAGCGACTCATCGATAACCGCGACGGCACGTGCCAGAGAATACGGTTCCGCAAGCGGCAATACGTTTCGGCCGAGTTTTGCCGCAAGGCGTCGAACGGTGTCATCGCCACCGGGCGGGCACAGGTTGATCGCGGCATCGCCGTCGACGATCGCTTGTGCGTATGGCCGGCAGCCCGGGTACCCGCACTGTGCGCATTGAGTCTGTGGCAGAAGATTGTTGACCTGCTCAACGAGCTCTCCGGCATCTGCAGGCAGCTTTCGAGATGCGAAACTGAGCGCGAGGCCAGCGAGCAATGCAATTACCGTGATTGTCAATACTGCGATCCACATATTGACTCACATGGCTCACAGCCGCGCCATGCCCGAGAATCCCATGAAAGCCAGTGACATGATCCCGGCGGTCATCAAAGCAATCGCGGTACCGCGAAACGGGACCGGAATATCGGCGCCATCGAGACGCTCGCGTATGGTCGCAAACATGACCAGCACGAGGGCAAATCCAGCTGATGCGCCAAATCCGAAGAACACGGATTGCACGAACCCCTTCGACTGCTGCACGTTGAGTAGCGCTACGCCAAGCACGGCACAGTTGGTCGCGATCAGCGGAATATAGATGCCCAGTACCTGATTCAATAAGGGACTGAGGCGCCGCACCATAATCTCCGTAAACTGCACGCTCGCCGCAATGACCAGGATGAAGCTGACGGTGCGCAGATACTGGAGTTCCAGCGGCACGAGCACGTACTGGTGCAGCAGGTATGCGGTCGCTGACGATAGGGTCAGCACAAACGCCGTTGCCAAAGACATACCGGCGGCCGCCTCGAGATTCCGCGATACGCCCATGAACGGGCACAGGCCAAGGAAACGGACAAGGACGAAGTTGTTGACGAGAACCGTGCCAACGAGGATGACGATGAGTTCTGTCATGATTGGGTAGACTTACTTGACGCGCATGCCGGGTTCGGCGCCGTCATCGGGCGCCAGAAGAAAAATATCCTTGCCGCCCGGACCGGCCGCAAGGACCATGCCTTCGGATACGCCAAAACGCATCTTGCGCGGTGCGAGATTGGCAACGACGATGACATGTCGTCCGACAAGGGTTTCGGACTGATACGCCCCTTTTATGCCCGCAAAAACCTGGCGCGTCGAATCACCGAGATTGAGCGTCAGCGCCAGCAGTTTGTCTGCACCTTCGACGGCTTCGGCTTTGTCGATGCGTGCAACGCGCAAATCGACTTTGGCAAAGTCATCGATACTGATGTAGTCATCTTCAGGCGCGGTTTCGTGCTCCGCAAGGCTTTCTTTTGACTGTTCGATCATGTTTTCAACCTGTTTTGCTTCGACACGCGTCAGCAGAGGGGTAAATTTATTGATGGTTACGCCAAGTAGCGGGATGGCAGCGCAGGGCCAACTCCAGCTGTCTTCGTTCAGAAATGCACGGGCATCCTCGGCAACCGCGGGAATCACGGGTGCCAGGTAGATCATCAGGCTGCGGAACATATTCAGACCCTGGGTACAAACAGCCTGTACCTCGTCGAGCTGGTCTTCATTCTTGATCATGACCCACGGCTTCTTGTCGTCGATATAGCGATTGGCCGTATCGGCCAGGCTCATTATGATCCGCATAGCCTTGGAGTATTCGCGACGTTCGAAGTGCTCCGCAATCGTCTCCGATGCCTCCGCAATCTCGGCAAATAACGCCGGCTCGGGTAGCGCTTCGGCAAGCTTGCCGTCAAATCGTTTGCCGATGAATCCTGCGCAGCGGCTCGCGATATTGACGAGTTTGCCAACAAGATCGGAATTTACACGTGCTGTGAAATCATCGAGATTAAGATCGATGTCCTCGATGGTCGGCCCGAGCTTTGCTGCATAGTAGTAGCGCAAATAGGACGGATTCAGGTTGTCGAGGTACGTGCGAGCCTTGATAAAAGTGCCGCGGGATTTGGACATCTTTTTCCCGTTCACGGTTAGAAAGCCGTGCGCGAACACACTCGTCGGTGTGCGAAAACCCGAACCTGCCAGTACCGCCGGCCAGAACAAGGTATGGAAATACATGATGTCCTTGCCGATGAAGTGGTAGACCTCGGTATCGTGGCCCGGCCGCCAGTATTCGTCGAAATCGAGGTCGTCGCGACGCTCGCACAAGTGCATGAAGCTCGCCGGGTAACCGACCGGCGCATCGAGCCAGACGTAGAAGTACTTGTCCTCAGTGCCAGGTATACGAAACCCGAAGTAGGGTGCTTCCCGGGAGATGTCCCAGTCCTGCAGGCCAGCCTCGAACCATTCTTCCAGTTTGGCGACGACATTCTTATCGAGCGTCGCTTCCTGCATCCAGGCCCGCAGGCGGTCCCCGTATTCGCTCAGCTTGAAAAAATAATGCTCCGATTTGCGTTTAACCGGCGTGGTTCCCGAAACAACCGAAATCGGATCGATCAGATCCGTCGGTGTATAGGTCTTGTGACAATTTTCGCAGGCATCGCCGTACTGATCCTCGGTCTTGCAGTACGGGCAAGTACCGCGCACATAACGGTCCGGTAGGAACATGCCCTCTCTTTCGTCAAATGCCTGCTCGATTGTTCTGGTATAGATGTCGCCGCGTTTGCGCAGTGCCTCGAAAATTTCGACCGTGAGCGCCTCGTTTTCGGGCGAATGTGTCGTGTGGTAGTTGTCGAAATCAACGCCGAATGCGGCGAAGTCGCGAACGAACTCCGCACTGATTTCGCTTGTCAGTTCCTCTGGCGATATGCCAAGCTCAAGGGCTTTAAGCATGATCGGCGTACCGTGCGCATCACTCGCGCAAACGTAGGTACACAGGTGACCGCGCAGTTTCTGGAAGCGCACCCAGATATCTGTCTGCAGGTACTCAACCAGGTGGCCCATGTGGAGCGAGCCGCTTGCGTACGGCAGCGCGCTCGTGACGAGAATCTTTCTGGGTTCTTCGAGCATTCGTAGCGATCGGTTTTGCGCGAACTTAAAGGCCGCGATTATGCCACGTGACGCCGGCAACGACGCGAATTATCGTGGTATCAGTCTTCGTTTCTGAGGCGTTCGAATTTGGACTTGTTGTTGGCCTGCTGGTAGGCCTCGCGCCCGGAAACATAGGCGCCCTCGACGAGGGCCATCAGCGCAGAATCCATTGTCCGCATACCGGCGCTGCCGCCCGACTGCATGGCGGTCTCGAGTTGGTCGAGTTTGCCCTGGCGAATCAGGTTGGCAACTGCTGCGGTGTTAATCAGGACCTCCAGCGCAGCGATGCGGCCGGGCTTACCCTTGGTCGGCAGCAATTGCTGTGAGACGACGCCTCGAAGAGAGGTCGATATCATCGTTCGAATATGGCTCTGCTTGTCCGCCGGGAACGAGTTGATAATTCGATCCACAGTCTGAGCCGCGCCATTCGTGTGCAAGGTGCCCATCACGAGTATACCCATCTCGGCGGCTGTAACCGCGACGCTGATCGTCTCGAGGTCCCGCATCTCGCCGACAAGGACAACGTCCGGGTCTTCTCGCAGTGCCGAGTGCAGCGCTTCCGCGAATGTCGCGCTGTGCACACCGATCTCGCGCTGGCTGACCAGGCAGTTCTGCGTCTTGTGAGTAAACTCGACCGGATCTTCGATCGTCAGAATATGACCCTTCAGCGTCCTGTTGATCTCGTCAATCATGGCCGCAAGCGTTGTCGACTTTCCCGATCCTGTCTTGCCGGTAACGAGAATCATGCCTGAGGTCTGCTTGCACAAATCGAGAATCACGCGCGGCATGCCAAGTTGTTTGAGCGTTAGTGCTTTTGAAGGAATCGCGCGAAAAATTGCCCCGATCCCGTTCAGATGGCGAAATACATTAACGCGAAACCGTGAGACATCCGGGATATCGTAGGCGAAATCGGCTGCCTCATCGCGCGCGAAGGCACGCTGCGTCGTTCCGTCCATGATCTCGAACATCGACTCCTGAAGTGTCTCAGCCTCGACTTTTTCGTCCAACAGGATCTGTAACTGGCCGTGTACGCGAGCACGAACCGGGTCGCCCGACACCAAGTGTAGGTCTGACGCGTTTTGTGCGAGCGCCTTGTGGAGATATTGATCGATCTTATTCATTGATTGAATTGCTTCTCGTCGCCACCGGTATCGAGTGTGCGAACCAGGGTCGTGTCGGTTACGAAACGTGCGAATTTGCTCTTGTCCGCGGCAAATCGATATGCGTCATCCGGGTCTATTTCCTTGCGCTTGATCGCATCGAGCAAGGCCTGATCCATGAGCTGCATGCCCAGATCCCGACCGGTTTGCAGCTGTGACGGAACCTGGTGTGTCTGGTCCGTAGTGATCAGTTTGGCAATTGCGCGGTTGTTGACAAGAATTTCAAGCACTGCCCGTCTGCCGCGACCGTCAGGCGTCTTGCAAAGCACCTGCGTGACAACTGCTTTCAGACTCATCGAAAGAAATGCCTTGGTCTGCTCACGCAGCTCCCCCGGCAGCGCATCGATAACGCGATCAATCGTCTTGACGGCACTCGTCGTATGCAGTGTGCCGAGCACCAGATGCCCGGTCTCTGCCGCGGTCATCGCCATCGATATCGTCTCGGCATCTCGCAGCTCGCCAACTAGAATGACATCAGGGTCTTCACGCATTGCCGAGCGGACGCCGTCGGCAAACGAGGTCAGGTGCGTGCCGAGTTCGCGCTGGATAACCTGACATTTCTTACTCGGGTGTACGAACTCGATTGGATCTTCAAGACTAATGATATTGAGGGCCCGAGTCTCGTTGAGGTGATTAATCATCGCTGCAAGAGTTGTCGATTTACCGGTACCGGTCGACCCGGTAACGAGCACCATGCCCTGATGATAGTCGCAAAAATCAGCGAGGATCTTCGGCACGTTGAGCTCTTGCAGCGTCGGCACCTCGCCGGGAATATACCGAAAGACGGCGCCGTAGCCGGTTACTTTGCGAAATACGTTGACGCGAAAGCGTCCGCCTTCCTCAGCGACATAGGAAAAATCGAGATCGTGGCCAAGTTCCAGTGTTTGTTTCTGGTTATCGGTAAGAATTTCGAGAATGTACGTCTCGAGTTCCGTGTCTGATAGCTGCCGAAACTTGATCGGCATCAGATCGCCATTCATGCGCAACATCGGCGGCACGCCAACCGCAAGGTGCACGTCGGAACAACCCTGCGCGAGACCGAGCTTCAAAAACGAGTCGATACGAGCCATATCGGCCGGAACTCCGATAAATCAGACAGTTGCGCCTATCCTAGGTGGAAATTATGTCGCATGCCAGAGCAACATCACACTTTTGGAAATTGGTCGGGGCGGACCGGTTGCGGCGGCCGGGCCGCCGTCACAGTGCGTCGAGCGCCTCTGTCAGTTCGTCCATCGACTGATAGCGCTTGGACTTGTCCACGGACATGGCCTTGGCAATGATTGCCGCGTATTCGTCAGGAATCTCGGGATTGACCTCCTGACACTGCTTGGCTTTGCCCTGGACGTGCTGATACATGACGGACATGTGGTCGCCGCGGCTGTACGGCGGAATGCCCGTTGCCATCTCGTACATGATGACGCCGATGCTGTAGATGTCGGCGGTCTCGTCCACTTTCTTGCCAAGAATTTGCTCGGGCGCCATGTATTTCGGGGAGCCAATGACGTAGCCAGTCTTTGTAAGCTGCGTGTCGCCGCTCGACGCGGCCGCCGCGACACCGAAGTCCACGATCTTCAGCAGTCCTTCGTCGTTGACGAGGATGTTCGCCGGCTTGAGATCGCGGTGAATGACGCCGGCCAGGTGCGCAACGGTCATGCCTGTCGCCATGTCGCGTGAATACTTCAGCGCCTTGTCCATGTCCATGGGTTTGTTGTTGGGCATCTCGCCGCTCAGCGTGTGTGAGGGGAAGTACTCCATCGAGATCGCATAGGCGCCCTGCAGATGCAGAAAGTCATAGATCCGAATCACGTTTTTGTGCGTTATCTTGCGTGAGTAACGCAACTCGTGAACAAAGCGCTTCATCATCTCTTCATCAGAAGAGACATTCGGGTTCAAGAACTTGAGGATTAGTCGCTCGTCGACAACTTCGTCTTCCATCAACAAGACGGTGCCGAATGCGCCCTTGCCAATTTTCTCGATGTATTTGTAACGGCCATCCAGGACGTCGCCCGGTTTGAGCTTGGAGATATCGAGCACCGGTGGCGCGGTTGCCGCGGCTGGCGCCGGTGCATCTGCCCCTGCCGGAGCAATGTCGGTTGTGGCTCCTTGAGCAGCCGCGTGCGCTTTCGCCTGCGCATCGAGGAGTTTTTCGAGATCTTCGTCGTCGAGCAGCATGGTCTTGGTATGCTCGCCAATCTTCTTGGCGCGCTCGTTTTCCGCAAGAACCGTTTCTGAATACCGCGCATCCAGCGACTTCAGTGCCTTGTCTGCGCTGTTGATGATCGTCGGCTCGTTAGACTGCTTAATCTTCTGCAGGACGCCTCGAATAGTGTCGACCTGCGATTCGTCGGCGAGAATCGCAATGGCTTTGATAGCCTCGACCTGAACCTCGCGTTCCGGACGGTTGATCATGGGCAATATGGCGGTGATATGTTTTTTGCTGCCAATCTTGCTTAGTGCGCGAATGATGACTGCGTCCGTCTTGGCATCCTTGCCGAGCATATCAAGAAGTTTCGGTAGAGCTTTCGGACTGCCGATCTTGGACAGTGCGTCGACGGCGCGTTCGCGAACCCACCAATCCTCGTCGTCGGCCGCGCTGATTAGATGGTCGACAGCGCGTTCGTCTTTGGTTGCATTAAGAATCTCGATTGCTGTGCGGCGAATCTCCTCGTCCTTGTCTTTGATCAAAGCAACAACGGAGTCGACGACCTTGGGTCCACCGATTTCGGCAAGTGCATCGCCGGCACGCGACCGAACCCACCAGTCGTCATCCCGGATCGCATTGAATAGTTCTTTGACGGAATCGGCATTACCGATTTCATTGAGGACTTCAACAGCTGAGCGGCGCGCATACTCAGATTCGTCTTTGAGGGCGTCGGTAAGATACTTGACCGTGTCGGGGTGGTTGATCTGCACCATCATGTCGACGGCTTTGTTTTGCACGTCGATATCAGGGTCTCGCAGCAGTTTGCTCACTGCCTCGATGTTGACGGCGGCTCCGCGCGTTGCCAGCGCACTGAGGGCCGCACCGCGCACCATTTTGTTCGCGTCTTTGAGCTGTATTTCGAGCGCCTGATTCACCTCGGGTTTGTTGAACTTGCTGACCAGGCCGATGAGATGAACCTTAATGACCGGGTCGCGTCCGCCCATACGCGAGACCAGGTCCGGCAACATCTCCGGTTTGACAATTTCTTCAATAATCTTGAACAGCGCGCCTGACTCTTTTGGCTCGGACTCATAGGCGCGCTGCAACAGGTCATGAATGCTCAGATCCTGTTTGTGGACACGCAGGACCTCGATCAGGGCGGGCTTGGAAACTTCCGGGTCGTCAAACCAGTCGAGCAAGCTGTTCGCCCTGTAATCTGTACTACTGGACAGTGCCCAGGACGTACCCGAGACGACCCTTTCGTTCCCGTCAGCCAGGCCCTCCTTGTATAGTTCCAGCGTCTTGTCGTTGAGCATGCTTGTCAGGATGTCGACAAACACCATCGTGTGCGACTTGTCCGAGAGGGCGAGCGCGTCGATGGCTTTTGGGATTGCTTTGGGTCCAATCTTCTTGATGCGGCTGACCAGACGTTTGGCGGAGGGCGAATCGGGTTTTTGCTCTGCAACCAACTGACTGACCAGTTGGTCGGCGCGATAACCGCTCAGGATGCTCACGGGCGCGCACCACGCCAAGGCGTTGCCGTGTCCGGCTTCCCTGCACACGAAACTTCTGAACGTATCCTAGAGTCAGTCAATCGGTGTTTCGCTATAGCCCAAGCGAAGCGAGATAGGCGGCAACGGACCGCGTACCCCAAGCCTCTCAATTCCAAGATGCGGCATTATGCCACATCACATTTGCACATATGGTCGCATAAGCCCTGCAAAACCAATGCTTGGTTCCCGCTGCAGCTTCGTTACAATGTGCGCGCGCAGGCCTCCGTCACGAGGCCTCTGCGCAATTTTACCTAATACCATAGGCGGAAATGTGACGCCGTCAACAGAATCAGACGTGAATAAGTTCCTTAATTCCATTGAGCTACCGGGGATCGGCCGGACCATCGCCGAAGTTGCCCGGATTATCGAGGCAAAAGCCGCCAATGACGCCATTCTGGCGCGAATCGAGCTCGGGTTTCCGGCGCAAAATCGCCTGGAGGCTTACCGAGCGCATATCGCGGCCGCTTTGAGCGCTGAAACGGGCTGCGAAGACGTCAGCGTTGAGATGACCACAAAGATCGTTGCCCACGGCGTGCAGCGAAACCTGAAACCACTCGAGAACGTGCGCAATGTCATCGCGATCGCGTCCGGCAAAGGCGGTGTCGGCAAATCGACAGTTGCGGTTAACGTCGCGCTCGCGCTTGTTGCCGAAGGTGCGCGTGTTGGTCTGCTCGATGCGGATATTTATGGCCCAAGCCAGCCACACATGGTGGGCCTGGCGGGTAAACAGCCGCAGAGTGAGGATGGCAAGACTATGCGGCCGCTCGAAGCTTACGGGTTGCAGGTCATGTCGATCGGTTTCCTGATCGATGCGGACCAGCCGATGGTCTGGCGCGGCCCCATGGTTACCTCTGCATTGCAGCAATTGCTCCATCAGACGACCTGGCAGGACCTCGATTACCTGATCGTTGATATGCCGCCCGGAACTGGTGACATCCAGCTGACGCTGTCGCAGCAGGTGCCGGTCAGCGGTGCAGTTATCGTGACGACACCACAGAATATCGCCACACTGGATGCGCGTAAGGGCCTGGCGATGTTCCGCAAGGTGTCGATACCAGTGCTCGGTGTCATCGAGAATATGAGCACGCACGTTTGCTCCGCGTGCGGCCACGAGGAGCCGATTTTCGGCGCGGGCGGCGGCGAGAAGATGTCGCAGGACTTCGACGTCGAATTGCTGGGTCAGTTGCCGCTCGATTCCCGAATTCGTGAGCAGACCGACAGCGGCAAACCCACAGTCCTGGCCGATCCGGACTCTGCGGCAGCTGCGGCCTATCGAAGCGCAGCGCTCAACATGGCCGCCGCACAGGCGGCTCAGGGCCGTGACTACGCCAGCAAGTTTCCAAAGATCGTCGTCGAGGACAGTTGATGAGTATTAAGTCGGACCGCTGGATTCGTCGCATGGCGAGTGAGCATGGAATGATCGAACCATTCGAGCCGGGGCAGGTGCGTACGAATGACGAACATCGCATCGTTTCGTACGGGACATCGAGCTACGGCTATGACGTACGCTGCTCAAACCATTTCAAGATCTTCACCAATATAAATTCGGCTATTGTCGATCCGAAATCGTTTGACGCATCGAGTTTCGTCGATTTGGAAAGCGACGTCTGCGTGATTCCGCCGAATTCGTTCGCGCTGGCGAGCACGGTCGAATACTTCCGCATCCCGAGAAACGTGCTGACGATATGTCTGGGCAAGTCCACGTACGCACGCTGCGGAATCATCGTCAATGTGACGCCGCTGGAGCCCGAGTGGGAGGGCCACGTTACCCTCGAGTTTTCGAATACAACGCCTTTGCCAGCGAAGATCTACGCAAATGAGGGTGTGGCACAGATGCTGTTTCTTGAATCCGACGAAGAATGCGAGACGTCGTACAAAGACCGTGGCGGTAAGTACCAGGGTCAGGTCGGAGTCACGCTGCCGAAAGCGTAACGCCAAGACAAGCGCAAGACTAAAGGTCCGCTTTCGCGCAAAGCAGCCACTCAATCCCCCTTCGAAATCAGAAAAATGTTCGCCAGCTAACGGCCACAAGCAGCCATTCGCCGATCTGGTTACACGGGCTGAAATTTCCAATAAACCATATCGACGCCGACATAGAGGCAAGCCATCCAAATCGCGAAAACCACTAAGACAATCGCGCTGGTCGATAGGAGAATTGCTGATTCTCGTCTAGTGCGTTGATGCCGTCGCTGCTGCCAGACCAGATCAGAGTTTCGCCCGGCGGCGATCCTGGCCATTGGTTCCCGGCAACTTTCCTGCCCGTCGAGTAATGGCAGCCGCCCGTTTCCTTGAGTTCGAGCCTGCGGCAACGCAGGCTCTTTTTTTTA
>JAOTUB010000096.1 GCA_029864095.1 Gammaproteobacteria bacterium
GCTTCTCCCGGTACTCGTGCCACGTTTTCTCGGTGAAGCGCTCGCCCGTCGCGGCCCACTCGACGTCTTCATACGTGATGTCGAATATCGTCTGCCAGTCGCGATTGAAGACGGCAGCCGTATTCGAGGTCGAGGCAGCGTTGTACGGAAAAGACTCCGTAGTAATGCGGACACCATCCGCGCGGGCTGCGCGAATCAGGCGCAGAAACTCGTGGATGTTTCCCATCGCATTGGCCTGGACGTGGCAGATATGGACGGGTGCACCGCTTGCTTTCGCGTAGCGAATGATCTCGAGCAGGCCGGCGGTGTCGCCCGCGATGCCGCGCCGGATGTGCACGATGACCGGCGCCTGCCGCTCGGCCGCGACGTCGAACACGACCTGCATTTCCGCGTCGTCGACAACTTCACTCATGTAATCGAGCAGCACGCCGATGCCGAGCCCACCCTGATCGAGCCCGTCCTCGAGATGTTTCCCGAGTTCTTCGCGTTGTCGCGGCGACAGTGGCGCGCGAAATGCAGGCCTCTCCATGTCGCCTGCGCCGCCTTCGGCGATCGCGCGTGCGACCATGGCATCGGCGCCGGATAATGCTTCGCCCGCTTCGAGTAATGCCGACCTTATCCACGCGTGCCCAACAGAGGCGCCGTAGTTGATGCGCGGCCGGTCGGTGATCGCGATCGGCGCGTGCGTACCGAACTCGCTCACCGGATAAGCGCCTGACTCGAGTTCGAGTGATGTCGTCACACCGTCCTTTAGTTCGAATTCCTGGCCGAGCGGAGTCCAGGAATGGCTGTGAATGTTAATGAAACCCGGAGCAACGACGAGACCGGTCGCATCAATTGTCGTCACGCCCGGTAACAGCGCTTTAGAAACCGCTGTGATGCTGCCACCGTTGATGCCGACATTGCGAATCGCGTCAAGGCCGGACTCCGGGTCGATCACGCGGCCGCCTGCGATGACGACGTCGTAGCGACTGTCGTCGACGCCGGGATCATCGCTGCCACCACAAGCGCTAATGGCACAACATAGCCATAAGACAACGAGAAAGGGGGCTGCTGCCCCCTTTCTCGTTGTTGCCCGCCCGTCAGCCATTACTGGAATGTCTTGTTGACGGTCAAGCCATAGGTCGGCGGCATGTTCCAGAGATCCACGGTGCCAGCAATATTGCTAATGATGCTGTGGGTGCGAAACTCCTCGTCCGTAATATTCTTGCCCCACGCGACGAATTCCCAGTTGCCGTCGGCGCTCATCCACGCAAGACTGGAATTGAGCAGACCGTAACCGTCTTCTTTGGACGCGTCGCTGTTACTGACTTCGATGAAGTAGTCGCCTTTTTGCGTGTAATTGACGTTCCAGTCGATAGTCGAGCCGCCGTTTAGATTGAATGTGTAGTTGCTGTTGATGCTGAAACTGTCCTCGGACGATCTCGGCAACTTATTGCCTTTGAAGTCATCGGAACCCGAGATGAACTTGTCGTACTCGGCATCCAGATAGCCGTAGCTCGCACTGAGTACCCAGTCTTCGCTTGCCAGAGCCGTCAGATCAATCTCGAGCCCGGAGCTGGTTGCCTCGGCGCTCGCACCGACGAGCAGTGAGCCAACGAGGCGGAATACCTGCAAATCCGTATAGTCCATCGTGAACACGCTGGCATTGAGTCGGACACGATTATCAGCGAACTGGGTCTTGAGGCCGAGTTCGAAGTTGGTCGCGAACTCAGGATCCAGCGGCACGACTGCCGTCGCGGCAGTGGTCCGTTGCGCGACATAGGCACCACTCTTGTACCCTTTGGACGCCGTAAAATAGACAAGGTTATTGTCACCGAACTGCCAGTTCAAACTCGTCGACGGTACGAATTCGCTCCAGTCGTCGGATGCATCCGCCGTGTATGGCACGGTCAGAACCGACGGATCGCCGCTGCCAATAAACGCGAGCAACTCGCCCGGACCGTTCGCCGGAATGCCGAGGATGACAAGATTCACGGGAACGCCGAGCAACGCGCTCAGCAATGCACTGTCAAACGCGGGATCTTCGAGGTTGATCAGTCCCTGCGTGATCTTCTTATCGTCCTTCGCAAAGCGGCCACCGATGTTCCAGGAGAAGCGGTCGCTGATTCGCCAGTTGAGCTGACCATATAGCGCCGTACTCGTCGTCTTGTTGTCCTGCGCAAAAATAATATCGCCGTCAAGCAGGGCAAAACCCTGCGCGGCGATCGGTGGACCAAAAGAGCCGACGAAATTCTCGGCACGATCGACATTCTCCTCCATGAAGAACGCACCCACCAGCCAGTCCACATTCCCGTCTCCAGTCGACGTCAGGCGAAATTCCTGACTCAGCTGATCAGACTTCTCGTCAGCCGCATCGATCAGGTTGAATGGTGTAAGGCCCAGCGGCATGCCCGCGAGATCTTCTGACCACTGGTAATCGGTCTCGCGGTACGCGGTAATGGACGTCAACGTTGCATTCGCCAAATCCCAGTCGATGCGCGCCATCAGCCCGTTGATTTCACGGTCCTGGAATGCGCCCAGCGACGACGCGCACTTGCGGATGTCACCGCCCGTTGTCGAATCGATTACAGGGGGATATACGACAGCGAGCATGAGAGGATCATTCAAACTCAGGTTGTTGACGTTGCGGCAGTTGCCGGCCTGATCGTCTTTCGAGTGATCTGCCACCAGGCGAACGTCGACCGAATCACTCGGCGCAAACGCGAGTTGGCCGCGAAAACTGATATTGTCTTCATCATGGTAGTCGATGCTGTCAACAACATTCTCAACATAACCGTCGCGCTTGCGCTGACTGAACGAGAACGAGCCGTTTACGTTGTCGGAAATGCTGCCGCTGATCAGACCGCGAACTGCAAGCGCATCGTAATTGCCAGCCGTGATGCCGAACTTGGCAATGAATTCGTCGCTCGGCTTCTGCGTGCTAATGCTAATGGCGCCGCCGACCACGTTCTTGCCGAACAGAGTGCCTTGTGGACCGCGCAGCACTTCGACGCGCTGCAGGTCATAGAGGTCCATCGATGAACCACCCGCACGCCCGATGTAGACCTCATCGATGAAAGTCGCAACCGCCGGATCCGCACCCGCAGAATCGAGTGTGGTACCAATGCCACGAATGAAGTATTGCGGCTCACCAATGTTGAACTGTGTCATCGTGAAGTTCGGCGTTGCCATCGCGACATCCTGCATGCCGGTAATTCCGCCTTCATTAATGTCGTCACCGCTGATCGCCGTGACCGAAACAGGCACTTCCTGCAGGCTCTGTTCGCGCTTTTGCGCCGTAACGATGATCTCTTCGAGCGCAAGCTCGTCTTGCGCCGCCAAATCGACCGCTGCAAAAAGCGTCAACGCCGGAACGAGTCCAATTACTGAGATGCTGGATTTCATGGCGATCCCCCCCTGGGAGTAGGCATACCCTTCTTATGGAGCAATATTTTATTACCTGTAAGTACTTTTATGCAAGTAACCTCGCCGGGCACTTAGCGCTGCAAATGCGACGGATCAATCGCCGGCGCAATGCGTATCGTCGATGTTGTCTCCCGCCCCCAGATTGACGGCGGTTGCAGGGTACGGGCACAGCACCGCGTCAGTGAAAACGGCGGTCTTCGGATTTCGCGCACGCGCGTGTATTTTCTCGGGCGCCGCGCCGGTCTCAACCCAGTTATCGAGCGTAGTGATCGGATCGAACATCTCCGGGTAGTCCGATGGCAGCTCCCAGCAGTGACCCTGACCCGGAATCATAAACAGGCGATAGAATGACTTGATACGATCGATGCCGCCCATGAATCTCGCAACACTCTCGTAGTAGTCAACGCTCTGGTCCGGCAATACGAGCGGGTCTGCCCAGCCGTGCCACATCAGGTATTTGCCGCCGGCATCGCGAAACTCGCGCAGATCCGGATCGAGGGCGTCCAGCAGTTTGCCGGTTACCGCAAGCCGCGCCGGGTCCGTGTCGAAGTCAAAATCGAGCGACGTGTAGTCGTCGGGCGTGCCCCCTTCAAAGCCCAGGTATTTCGCATAGCGCCCGCCTAGCTGGTTGCCGCCGCCAATCTGGTCCTCTGTGTCGAGAAACCAGACCGCCCAGAAGCGTTCACTGCCGGCCGGCATGCCCGGAAACAGCTGTTCGCCGGCCGAGGTCCTGGGTCCCTGGTACCACTTCTCGAGCACGGCTTTTTCGGCGTCCGTAAAACACTGACCGGAAGCGTCCTTGTCACATCCGGGCAGTGCCGCCACATCCACCTTGCACTGTCGCGGCAGACTGATGACGCCGTCTGTTTTGCCGTCTGTTGCATCGCACTGTTTGATGACCGCCTGTTCGAGCGCCGGAAGCTTCGGTGCGAAGTTCCGCTGCGTCAGGATTCTGCGCCCGTCATCAGTCGTGTTCGATCGCACAACCCAGGAACCGTAGACGCCACCGGAGTACGACAAATTCAGTACACCACCGCCGCCGAGGATGCCGTCAAACAGAGTCGGGTAACGTTGCGCAGCTATCGCCGCCATGCGACCGCCGTTGGAGCATCCGCCAAAATACTCTCTCTCGGGTTCAGTGCCGTAAAACGCCCGCGCCATTGCCGTGCCCGCCGCATGCGTCAGGTAAATGCCGCGTTGCGCATACACGTCGACGGCCTCGGGATTGCCCTGCGCCCAGGACGCTTCGCCCATGCCGCCTTTGTGACCGTTGTCCGTCGTGATCGTCGCGTAACCACGTTGCAACGCTTCGTTGATCGTGTTCGAGAAGCCGGGTTTGTCCGGCATGATCGTGCCGCAATATCCACCACAACCGGATTGGTAGTATTTGTCGTTCCAGCCGACCAGCGGAAACCGCGCTTCGAAACCGATATTGGGGTCGACGACGCCCTGGAGCTGACAAAATCCCGGCAGGTCGTCGCGATCGCTTACGACTGCCGTCGCATTGATAGTCGTGCCCGCGATATCTGCGGATGACATCGCCAGACACTGCGCCTGCAAATCGACGTTCTGTTCGCACGCCGTCAGGCTAATAAGCAATAGACATGCTGCGCCAATCGTGCCGCGGCGATGGAACGCCATAAACTGTTCCTCAGTGTCCGATAACGAAGCTGACCGTTGTCGTTGCGCTGCCGCCAATATTGAGCGTCGCGACGTTTGCGGCACCCTCGATCTGATAATCGCCCGCGGTACCTGTGACTTGTTTGTAGCTGTCGAGGAGCATGCGCACGCCGGTCGCGCCAACCGGATGACCGAGTCCGATCAGGCCGCCGCTCGCGTTGATCGGAATGCGGCCACTCATTTCGATATCGCCCGCCTCGACGGCTTTCCAGCTTTCACCGGGCGCCGTGATGCCGAAATGGTCGATTGCCATGTACTCGGTGCTCGTAAAACAGTCGTGCGTCTCGATACCGTCGAGATCGTCGACACCGTTTATGCCCGCGCGAGCGAAGGCGTCGGTAATCGTGCCCCGCACGTGCGGGAAAACGTAATCGGTGCCACGTCCTTCGGCTATCTTCTGCGCATAGCTGATCGGCGCGGTGCGATGCCCCCAGCCTTTGATATAAGGAAGGTCATCGATTGAAATGCCGCGGCGCTTTGCGTATTCGCCGGCCTTTGCGGCACTCGCGAGGAAAATGCACGCGGCCCCGTCGGTGATCTGACCGCAGTCCTGTTTGCGTATCCGACCTTCGATTACCGGATTGGCTTCGTCGTCCTGCGCAAAGCTCTCCTCGGTGAAAACCCACTTGCGCGTCTGCGCATTCGGATTGCGTTTGGCGTTCGCGAAGTTCACCTTCGCGATAGCCGCCAGGTGTTCCTGCTTGAGCCCATAGCGATTGTCGTACTCCACCGCGAGTTCGCTGAACATGTACGGCCATGGGTAGGTTGCATCCAGGCACTCATGCCCTGCCCACATCGCCGTCGGCCCGATATTCTCCGCGGCTTCCTGGCCCGGCACATTGCGCATCTGTTCCACGCCGATGACCGCGGCGAGCCCGTATCGCCCAGCCTCGATATCCGCCCCGGCCGCCAGGGCCGCAATGCTGCCGGACGCACACGCCGCTTCGTGCCGGGATGCCGGCAAGCCCGAAAACGCGGGGTGCAATGCCGCGAAAAATCCGCCCAAATGCCCCTGGTTGCAGAATAGCTCGGCTGCGAAGTTGCCGACGTGCGCCACCTCGACCGCTTCGGGCTCGAGGTCGATTGTTTCGAACGCTGCCTGCACCGTGTCGCGGAACATGTCGAAAATCTCGACTCCGTTCCTCGCCCAGTTTTGTGCAAAATCGGTTTGGTAACCGCCGAGGATGTAGACGCGTTCTGCCATGCTCATTCCTGATAGCGTAATAACTTACTCGCCGCGAACGAATTGTTCGAGCTGACCAAGCCGGTCGCCGCCCCAGAACATCTCGTCACCAACAAAAAACGTTGGTGCGCCGAAGACGCCGCGCCGCATCGCCTCGCTCGTCACGTCCTTGAGCTTTGCTTTGACGGCACCGTCAGCCGCCGCCGCGAGCAGTGTGTCAGCATTCTGTCCCATTGCTGCAGCGACTTCGCCGAGCACCGCGGGATTCGAACAATCACGCCCTTCGCCGAAGCTCGCATGAAATACGGCCCTGGCCCATTCGGCCGCTCTATCCAGATCGCTGTCGGCGAGGTACCAGAATATGCGCGAAGCGGTTATGCCGTTGAACGGAAACGGCTTCGGCCAGCGGTAAGGCAGCCCGGCAAGGTCGGCTGTGCGTTCCACATCATGCCAGACATACCGTCCCTTGGCCGTGTCGGGATCGGGCGGCGCGTGGCCCATAGACTGGAAAATCGCGCCGAGGACGATCGGTTTCCAGTTGAACGTTGCGTCGAGATCATCCGCCAGTTTCGCGATCCCGGGCAAGGCGAGATAGGAGTACGATGATGAAAAATCAAAGTAAAAATCGATCGTTGCCGACATGATTCAATCCCGGTTGATTTGAGTCACTTTCATAAATAGACTGTAGCAAAAGAGGATACTCGGCTCCGCAGCGATTATCAATTACAGCCCGTGGGCCGCGGCATTATCGGGGGCATCATGCGTACGACACCGAATGAACGAATCGAAGACTTGACACGACGAGGTTGGTGGGGCGAGCAGACGCTCGACACGTTATTACAGGCGGCCGTCGAGGCCAATCCACATCACCTGGCGCTCGTCGATCAGTTCAATCGCAGCGAGATGTGCGACGGCCCTGCGCAACGGCTGACTTTCGCCGAATTGGGGCGAGCTGCCGAGAATCTGGCCGCGACGTTTTTCGATAACGGACTGCGCCAGGAAGACATTGTCGTCGTGCAGCTGCCGAATATTGCGGAGCTCGCACTCATCTACCTAGCGCTTGGAAAACTGGGCGTGATCATCAGTCCGGTACCGGTGCAGTACGGCCCGTTCGAACTGCAAAAGGCGAAACAGCTGCTCGAACCGAAAGCACTCATCACACTTGCAAATTTCAAGGGCAAGAATTTCGCGGCCGAGCACGGCGCCGCGTTTGCCGAAGACTGCACGGTATTCAGTTTCGGCGACGATGCGCCCCAAGGCGCCGTCCCGCTGGCGCTGTCCACCGAGACGTCGGTCGACAATGCCGGCTACGCCGCCTATGTCAGCGATATCGAGACATCTGCGAACGACATATTCACAATCTGCTGGACCTCGGGCACGACCGGGCAGCCGAAAGGCGTACCGCGCAGCCACAACATGTGGCTGTCGTCGTCGCGAGGCGCTAACGACGTGGCCGAGCTGCAGGACCTCGAGCCGGTCCTGAACCCGTTCCCGATGGTCAACATGGCCGCGATCGGTGGTTTCCTCTATTGCTGGCTTATGCGATCGAACACGCTGGTCCTGCATCAGCCTTTCGACATGCAGGTGTTCCTGAAACAGATCCAGGACGAGAAGATCGCCTACACCATCGCGCCGCCTGCCGTCCTGACGATGCTGCTCAAGCAGCGTGAGATCCTCGATTCGGTGGACATCTCGAGTCTCAGATGCATCGGTTCGGGCAGCGCACCGTTATCTGAATTTATGGTTGCCGGCTTCGGCGCCGATTACGGCATCGAGATTCTGAACATCTTTGGTTCCAACGAGGGTATTTGCCTTGCCTCGGGGCCCGGCGACCTGCCCGAATACGCAGAACGCGCGCAGTTCTTTCCGCGCTTCGGCGTCGACGGGTTCGAGTGGAGCAATCGGGCCGGCAATCGCATCCGAACACGCCTCGCCGACCTCGGCACGCGCGACGTGGTTACCGAGCCGGGCCAGCAGGGTGAACTCGAGATCTGGGGCTCGACGGTTTTCGACGGCTACTACAAGTCGCCCGAAGCTAATGCCGAAGTGTTCACCGAGGATGGCTATTTTCGCACTGGCGACGTGTTCGAGATTACGGGCGGCGGTGACGCGCCGAAATTTTACAAGTTCGTTGGGCGCTGCAAAGACATCATCGTCCGCGGTGGCGTCAACATCTCGCCCGACGAGATCGATAGCGAACTGGCCGCGCACCCGAAAGTGGCCGAGGTCTGCGTTGTCGGTATTGACGACGAGATCATGGGAGAACGAATCGGCGCGGCCGTGGTCCCGAAGCCCGGCGAAACTGTGGCACTCGAAGAACTCACCGGTTTTCTAAAGGAACAAGGTCTCGCTGTGTTCAAGCTCCCTGAGAAACTGCTTTGTGTCGATGAGTTGCCGCATAATGCTACAGGCAAGGTCGTTCGCCGCGAGGTCAAGGATCTGTTCGACGCGGATTCCGCCTGATGGCGACCGCGTATATTTACGATGCCGTTCGTACGCCCCGTGGCAAGGGCCGCGATGGCGGCGCGCTGAACAGCACGACACCGCTTGAATTACAGCAGCAGCTTATTGCGGCCGTTTTGGAGCGCAACGAGTTCGCCGCGACTGCGATTGACGACGTGATCCTTGGCTGTGTCACCCAGGTCGGTGAACAGGGCGGCAATATCGCCAAGGTCGCTGCACTCTACAGTGGCCTGCCCGATAGTGTTTCGGGAATCACGATCAATCGTTACTGCACGTCCGGACTCGACGCGTGCAATTTCGCCGCAATGAAAGTGATGACCGGCGTCGATGACCTCGTGCTCGCCGGCGGCGTCGAATCCATGTCGCGGGTCGCGATGCTCTCGGACAACGCCAGTTTCTATACGGATCCCGCCGTCGTCATGAAAGCCGGATTCGTGCCGATGGGCCTTGCTGCGGATCTCATCGCCAGCCTCGACGGCATCAGCCGCGAAGAATGTGACGTGTACGCCGTTCAGTCCCAGCAACGCGCTGCCATGGCGCAACAATGCGGTGCATTTTCACGGTCGTTGATTGCGATTAATGGCACGGAGCAGGATGAGAGCGTGCGGGGTTCGGTAACCGTCGCGAAACTTGCAACGTTCGAACCGTTGTTTACCGAGCTCGGTAGGAAAGGCTACGAAGCGACATTCAAGGCGGCGTTTCCTGATCTCGATGAGCTCCGCTACGTACATCATTCCGGCAATTCTCCCGGCATTGTCGACGGCGCATCACTCGCCCTGATCGGCTCGGAAGAAGCCGGCAAGAAGCACGGACTCCGCGCACGTGCAAGAATCAAGACAATGGCCAACGTGTGCTCGGACAAACTGCTCGCGCTGACCGGTGGTATCGATGCGGCGACCGACGTGCTTCGTAGAGCCGGCATGGCGGCGAGTGATGTCGATCTTGTCGAGTTCAATGAGGCGTTTGCTGCAGTGTCGATCAAGTTCACACGCGATACGGGTTGGGGCGAGGATCAGGTCAACGTCAACGGTGGTGCGATTTCGCTGGGCCACGCGATGGGCGCGACCGGTACCAGCCTGGTCGGCACGGTGCTCGACGAGCTGGAGCGGCGTGATTTGAATGTTGGGCTTGTCGCAGTGTCGGGCGCGGCCGGCATCGGTACCGCAACGATAATCGAAAGAGTATAGAAAATGGGGACATTCCTGATAGCGGGCCGAGGCTACCGTCGGCATGTCCGCTCCTGGCAAACGGCCGCTGCGTCCAGTCGCGTGACAGGTTTTTGACAGGCTGCTATTCACTGCGGTTTCAACCAATCGATGCAACTCATTGTTGGTATTATCTGGCGCGTGCGGCGACTATTTAAGAATTCGGCAGCCTGAAGGAGTCTGTCCCATGACATCCACAAATTTGGTGACCAAGGAGGTCGTTAGCAAAGCGTGTATGAGCGCTGGCATCAGGGACTGGAGTACTCTCACAGAAATTGAAATATCTGATGATGAAGCACGTGCGATCCTCAAGAAAGTTGGTGGCGAAGCTCTTGAGGTTGGTATAGAAGATTTTCGCCAGGGCCTTCAGGTTGAGCTCGAGCACGGTACGCGATTTCCGGACGCCAATATCACTAACAATCACCCCATCCTCACCGGACAGATTGTTCTGGCACATCTGAAGGAATCGCTCCTTTACTACAAGCGAATTGCTGTTGCTGAGCTTGAAGGTGACCTTTTGAAGGCGGCCAAGGCGCGCGACGCAGACAAGATACGGTCGCTTTATGAACGAATTGTGTTGGCCCGCCTCGCTTTGAATCAAGCGGAGGCAGATTTTCTCAAGTAGGCGTGTGGCCCGGTTGCCGTCCGAATGGCTGCGTCTGGCCGGAAGCAGCCAGTCGCCTGGTTTCAGGTACAATTTCCGCGACCGACCCGAAGCGGTCATCCACAACATCACGGGCCTGTTCGCGATGCTTTGTTCCGATTTCTCGCACGGGCGTTAGTCAGGCCAAGGGAGAAATTCATTGGAATCGAAGGCAACGGCCGCTGTGGAAGCCTTTATTGCCGCAATCAATGAGGGCGATGCCGTTCAACTAGCCGAGTTGATGACGGAGGATCACACTTTCGTGGACTCTGGCGGCACAGTCGAGTCCGGTCGTAGCAATATGACCAACGGGTGGAACGAGTACTTCCGGATGTTTCCCGACTTCAGGGTGGAAGTCCAATGTATGCTTCATGACGGCAATCTGGTGGCTGCCTTCGGATCGGCTTCCGGGACTTACAACGGCCGGCGCGGACTCGTGCCAGCGAACAGAATCGAGATGCCGGCCGCTTGGAGAGCCATCGTAGAGAATGGGAAAATCAAATTCTGGCAAGTCTACGCCGATTGGACCGAAGGCCGCAGGATCATAGCTGAGGATGGGCAGCACGGTTAACGCGGAGCTGCGCCAGCAGCCACATTTGAATGCGTTGTGAGGTCCACTTCTGGCTGCAAGCAGTCTGTCGCTTGTTGGAATCGCGAACGACCGCTATTGGCCGGAAGTTCGCCTTGTTTGCCGTAGAACGACTCCTAACTGACCACTGGGCGGACGCTACGTACATCCCAGAATTGACGTACATCCCCCCTCGGCGCATAACCATCAGTTGCAACAACCACAGGCAATTCGCGCGATTGCCGTGTCATATTTGGTGTCCATTTACTTTTGTCTCCATCTGCTTGGAGTCATTTCCGATTGGATGGCAAAGGAGAGAGAAAGTGAACCGTCATGTCGTACCGAAGTTAATTCTGCTGACGCTGGCTGGAGTACTGTTGATTGCACCTGCAACCGGCTTCGGCGCAACCTTAATTAGCGGCCTGAGCCCTTATCCGGACGGCGGCGATCCGGGCGATCCTGCCGCGGTCAGCGCCTGTAATGGCGCTCCGCAATTGGGGCGCGTCTACCGGAACAGCGAAACTGAGCCGTACCTGGCAGTTAACCCGACGAATCCAGCCAATATTATTGCGGGTTGGCACCAGGACCGGTGGAGCAATGGTGGCGCTCAGGGAGACCTGACCGCCTACAGCCTCGACGGCGGAGCGACGTGGACACCCGTAAGTATCCCGTTCAGTCGCTGCGCTGGAGGCGCGCCGGGGTCGACGGGCGACTTCGAGCGTGCTTCTGACCCATGGATCTCATTTGGGCCCGACGGTGCCGCCTACTACATGGCGCTGGTCTTTAACAGGAGCAGCGCCGAAAACGGGATGGCTGTGGCGAAGTCGACCGATGGCGGTGTCACCTGGTCGGAGCCCGTCGTCATCAAGCAAACCAATGCCCAAGGCGCGAAGGCTAGAGCGGCCGTGCACGACAAGAACAGTCTGACCGCGGACCCGTTCAATCCTGATCTCGTGTACGCGACCTGGACAATTTTCAGGAACAACAAGACGACAATTGTAGTCGCGCGCTCCAAGGACGGCGGCCTCACGTGGGGCCCGGCTCGTCCTGTTAACGGGTTCGAGGTAGTGGATCCGCCCGCGCAGGCCAGGTTTCGTCAGGGTGTGCAGATCGTGGTGCTGCCCGACGGCACGCTCATGAACGCGTTCTTCCGATCGATTGTTGACCCGCGCGGTGGCGGAGCGACCGTGGCGGTCGAGCAGGCCATTTTTCGGTCGACTGATCAGGGTCAGCACTGGGAGCGGCTCGACACCACCATAGCCCAGTTTCTTCCAAGCGGTGGCCTTGATGTCGAGCTCGGCATTTTCGTTCGGGATGCAGGCGGACTGCCGGACATCGCCGTTGATCAAAATAGCGGGACACTGTATGTCGTATGGCAGGACGGGCGCCTGAGTCCGTTCGGCGCGTCGAACATTCTGCTGTCGCTGTCGGCTGATGGTGGCAGCACCTGGCAGGGGCCAATTCCGATTACCGACAGTCCCACTAATCAGGCGTTTCTGCCCGCGGTCGCCGTGGCCGACAACGGAACCATCGGCGTGTTGTACTACGACTTTCGCAATGATGTCTTCGGCGACGCGGAATTGTCGACGGATGTGTGGTTGCTGACGGCTAATCCCGATGGCACCGGCGTCCAGGAGGAGAGACTCACAGGCACGTCCTTCGACATGCGCCAGATGGTGATTGCTGGCGGCTACTTCCCAGGGGACTATGTCGGTTTGGACACCGCCGGCAATGACTTTGTCGCCGCTTACACCGTGGCGAACAACTTGGGTCTCCCCGTCGATATACCGAACAACGCAGAATTAAGTGTCGATAACAACAATCGTCAGGATATCATGTTTCAACGCATTGCTCGTTGAGCTGCGCGCAATGCGATCGCACTAAACCCCGCCGTCGTGGCGGGGTTTTTCTGCGTCCGCTTGTGGCACGAGGCGGAAATAGGTCAGAAAACTGAACGAAGGACTGCTTTCAGTGAAAGCAGTCGTCTAATTTGGAACACGCGATCTACTGAGCCTCGTTTAGTCCACGGCAATTCGCAACCGTCATACTTAACGCACCTTTAATAAAATTGGCGTCGCTCGAAAAGTTGGCAATTCAGAAGTTGCCCTGCGCCCCCTTGCACTTCGTCGAGAAACTCGCGCCCGTCCGGTGCTGCTTCTTTGCTCAAGAATACTTTCTCCACGCCAAGCAAGCGTGGGCTTGCTTAGCTGAGTAGAAGACAAGAGAGGAAGTCCAGCAGCCCGCAGATGCCGCTTGATGCTGTGAGAACCAGTGAGACGTCACTGACTGCTTCCGGCCGTTAGCTGCCCTTGAGAATAGTTCGATCCGAGCGGCTTGAATGACCGTTATTGGTGAAAACAGACGTTCCATGATCCGGCTTGCGGAATATTCCTGGCGAACGACCGCTTACACGCCAAGCCAGTCATTGAGCTAGAAAGAGAGCCAGGGGCCGCTAGTGACCGTAAGCAGGCATTCGCAGCCATGCAAACAAGCAAATGGCCACGCTAACTCGATAGAACATGTTTCGACAGGACGACGCGCTAAATACTAAAGCTCGCGCGTGTGGTTAATACCTATTTCGACCCGGATTTTATCGGCGCTACTGTCATTTTGCGGTGGATCTCGCACACACACGGGTGCGAAAGTGAGACGTCTATCGGTGTCCACCGGCAGCCAAAGTTTTCCTCTTTTCCCGGAGGTGGATAATGCTTACGTTAAAAAGATGCTTTGCGAGTTCGCTCCTGGCCGTCATATTCGCATTGCCGTCGATAACCTTAGGCCAGGAGGTCGAACCCAATAACACTTGCCCAGATGCTCAGGACGTTGGCACCCAGATTCTGCCGTTTATGATAGCGGGCAGCCTCGACTC
>JAOTUB010000226.1 GCA_029864095.1 Gammaproteobacteria bacterium
ATTGCCGATTTCGTCAAGATTCAGTCTCTGCCGGGCGTGCCCGATCACGTCGCTGTCACCAACATCGACGCTTTGGGTCGGTCGATATTCGGCGCCGGCAACGACGCGGGCCTCGACAAGTGGTCGGACGACTGGACGTTGATCAACGACAACACCCTGACCGAAGAAACCGAGGCGTTCTATCTGATGGCGAACCTCGACTTCGAATGGGGCAATGTCCCGGTCCGGGGTAACGTCGGCGTGCGCTACATCAAGACCGACGTCAAAACGGCCGGGCTGCAGAACGTTGGCGCCGGCCTCGGCGAGCCGATCACCGACGACCTCGGGGTTACGAATGACTACCTGCAATTCAATAAATACGGCCCGGATTACAGCGACACGCTGCCGTCGCTGAATCTCGCGTTCGAGATCACCGACAACGACATCCTCCGCTTCGCGGCGGCCAAGGTCATGGGCCGGCCACCGGTCGGTCAAATGGTTCAAGCCCGCGGCAATTGGAGCGGTGGCGTCGATCCGGGTACCGGTCTGACAGAGTTCAACGTCTGGAACGACGGTTCACCGTACCTCGATCCGTTCCGTGCGGACCAGTTTGATCTGTCGTACGAGCACTACTTTGAAGACGGCAGCGGCGCCGTCACGGCCGCCTGGTTTTATAAAGACATCGAGTCGCTGATTGAGGGGCCGAATCAACAATTTGGTGTGGATCCGGCGTCGGTCGGCGTCACCGTGCCCGACGGGTCCTTCCTCAACATCTACCAGACCTATATTAACAACGACCGTGGCGGGTACATCCGCGGCGTGGAGCTTGCGGGCACAAAGACCTTCGACGACCTGCCGGGCATCTGGTCCGGGCTGGGCGCGACGGCGAGCTATTCCTACACCACGAGTGAGACAGAAATAACCGGCGGAGACATACTGGGGTCGAGTAATATCCAGCCACTGCCCGGTTTGTCCGAGAACGTTTGGAGCGCCACGGTCTTCTACGATTACGAAGCCTTCAGTACGCACGTGAACGTTCGTTACCGCGACGAGTTCATCCAGAGGATTGCGACGCCGCAAGGACAGCAGCCATCGTGGTCGCAGGATTACACCACGGTGGATGCGCAGGTATCCTATGCGTGGGATAATGGACTCAGCGTGGTCATCTCGGGCAACAACCTCACGGACGAGGCGGCTATCATCGAGTACGGTGTGCCCGGATTGCTCGGCGAGTACAGACAGTTCGGGCGCCAGTACTACCTGGGCGTCAACTACCAGTATTAGCGGCGAGCGACACGCCTGAGGTCTTCCCGTCCGGAAAGACAGCAAGGCCGCCCGAGGAGCGACGCTTTTCGGGCGGCCTTTTGTTTGGCAGTCTGGCAGTTTTGGCGGAAACGACTATGCGCAAAGGCACCAAGAGCTTCGTGATACTGGGCGGCGGGACCGCCGGCTGGATTGCGGCCAACAGACTGGCGACCCACTGGCAGGACTGCGACTTCGACATCACCCTGGTTGAGTCGCCCGATATCGGCATCATCGGCGTCGGCGAGGGATCGACCCCGCCGCTAAAGCGCTTCATGGACGTTATCGGCGTCGAAGAAAGCGACTGGATGAGCCGCTGCGACGCGACGTACAAGACCGGCATCACGTTCCGGAACTGGTCCACCAAGCCCGGGTTCGACGAGTACTTCCATCCGTTCCAGTGTCAGCCCGACGACTTCACCGTGCCAGGGTTCTTTCACAACAGCTTTCTTCGCCGCCAGGGCGTGGACCTCGACGGCCATCCGAGCCAGTTCTTCCTGGGATGGCATCTTGCGCTGCAAAGGCTGGCGCCGGTCGCGCCGCCGAATTTCCCGTTCAACATGAACTACGGGTACCACTTCAACTCCGGGCTTCTCGGCGAATTCCTGCAGGAATGGGCGGAGAGGAAGGGCGTCAAGTACAAGCAGGCGACGGTCACAGGTGTGGTCCTCGACGACGAGGGCTTCATCGACTACCTGGAGACCGACGCCGAAGAAACGATCAAAGCCGATTTTTACGTGGACTCGACCGGCTTTCGCAGCCAGCTATTGCAGCAGGCGCTTGGCGTGCCGTTCGAGAGCTGTGAAGATGTCCTGTTCAACGATTCGGCGGTCGTGTTCCCGACGGACCCCGACGAGAACCCGGAGCCGCAGACGATATCTACCGCATTGAAATACGGCTGGGCATGGAAGATCCCGCTGACGTCGCGTTTCGGCAATGGCTACGTGTACAGCTCGAAATATGTGGATGACGACGATGCGGAGATGGAGTTCCGGCAGCACCTCGGTCTCGTGGACTCGGACATCGAAGCGCGGCGCTTGAAGTTCAAGGTCGGCCGCGTCCGCGAGCACTGGGTCAAGAACTGCCTCGCGGTCGGTCTGTCGCAGGGCTTCATCGAGCCGCTCGAAGCGACGGCGCTCGACATGGTGCAGGAGACGGTCGCCCGATTCATCGAGGAGGCGAACAAAGGCGACATGACCGACCGGTATCGCGACGAGTTCAACGAGGGCATTTCGAAGCGCTTCGACGCGGTGCGCGACTACATCGTTTGTCACTACCGTATCAATTCACGCTCGGACACGGACTACTGGCGTGACGCGGGAGCCAACGAAAAGATCTCGCAATCATTGCGCGAAATCCTGACTGCGTGGCTGCAGGGCAAGAACATCACGGACGAACTCGAACGCCAGAACCTGGACGCTTACTTCCCGAGCATGTCGTGGAACTGCCTTCTGGCGGGCAAGGGCATCTATCCGACGGACGAGCAGGTTCGGCCCGGCAACGAGCTTGCCCACAAATACAATTTGCAGGATATCGAAAGGTATCTGAAGGGCTGTGCGCTGAACTTCCCGGCGCACAATGAGCAGCTTGCCATTCTCAAGAAAGCGGAAGCGGCGTAGGTCTCAGGGCACAGGCTGGCCGTTGCGGGCTTCGAAAAGGCGGTACCAATCCTTACGGTCGTAAGGGATTTCGAGCGCTGACGTCGCTGCCGCGATCCGCGATGGATTTGTTGAACCAACAATTGGCGAAATCATGGCGGGGTGTCTAAGCAGCCACGCAAGTGCAATGATCCAGTCCTCGGCGCCATATTTTTCGGACTGCCACTGCACTTCCGCGCGAATGCGGGCCTCATCTTTATCAGAAAACGTATTCCCCCACGCCGGATACGCAATACCGGCAATCGGACACCAGGCCTGCGGCGTAATGCCGAGCTGCTGGCACTGTTCTAGCACGCCGTTACTCAAGGCGTCGATATTGTGGATGTTGATTTCAATCTGATTTACCAGCAGTGGATCAGGAAGTACCGATTGCAACAAATTGAACTGCGATGCGGAGAAGTTGCTGACACCGAATTGCGCGACCTTGCCTGATGACTTGAGCGACGCAAACGCTTCTGCGACCGCGTCGGTGCGCATCAGGTAGTCCGGCCGGTGCAGCAACAGGAGG
>JAOTUB010000227.1 GCA_029864095.1 Gammaproteobacteria bacterium
GCCGGACATATCGGCGGTCACAACAATGCGGACGATTCATCTGGAGAATATCGGTCCGCACAAAATGTGGCAGTTCTATCTGTGCTACTGCGAGAGCGCGTTCATCGAGCGGGCTATCGGCACCGTGCAGATGCTGATCATGCGCCCCGGCGCGCGCCGCGACATTATCGACTACTAGGGCCTGTCCGCTGTGCCAACGACACGGTAAACTGGATCACCTTCCCAGTGCCGGAGATCGGCCATTAACTCCAAACTCTACGCATTCGCAGCACACGGTGGCGCGGGCGCCATTGCCGGGCGCGACTATGCAGTCGTGGAAAAGCATCTGCATGAACTGACTGCAGAATGCGAGTCCAGGCTTAAAGCTGGCGCGAGTGCACTCGATGTCGTCGAGCACGCCGTAGCGGACATGGAGCGCAGCGGTTTATATGTGGCTGGTCGCGGTTCGGCGCCGAATACCGCGGGGTACATCGAGCTCGATGCGTCGATTATGGATGGGCCAACCAGGAATGCAGGCGCCGTCGCTGCGATCACGGGAGTCGTCAATCCAGTCAGTGTCGCGAGACGCGTGATGGAGGAAACCCCACACGTCATGTTGGCGGGAAAGGGCGCGTTGGCTTTTGCTCGAGAGCAGGGTCTCGAGGAAGTTGCTGATCCTGACTCGTATTACGTGCTGCCCGTTGGTGTGTATGAAGACGAAATCTACGAACAGAAACACGGCACGGTCGGGGCGGTCGCCCTCGATCAGTCGGGCGGCTTGGCCGCCGCTACTTCGACGGGAGGGATATTTGGCAAACTCGAGGGCCGTATCGGCGACACACCGCTGATTGGCGCCGGAACCTGGGCCGACGACGATATTGCGATTTCATGCACGGGCATGGGTGAAGACATCATTCGCGCCGGCGGTGTTGTTACGATTGCCTACATGATCAAAGCGGGCGCAACGCCTGCCGCTGCGGTCGACGACATGCTCGCCGAGGTGAAGAGGCTAGGCGGCGATGGCGGCGTCATCGCCGTGACGCGAGACAGCGAGATCGTGATGACGTATAACTCCCAGGGCATGAAACGTGCAGCGGTAAGCAGCGGCAAGCCCGTTACGGTCGCGACGTTCAAAGACTGACCATAGGTGGCCGCTCCGTTGAAATCGTTGTTTGAGAAAACTCCCGTTGTGCCCGTCGTTGTGATCGATGACGCAGACAAGGCCGTGCGAGTTGCCGAGGCGCTGGTCGCCGGCGGCCTGCCGATCATCGAAGTCACGATGCGCACCGCAGCAGCGGCGGATGCCATTGCGGCGATTGCGAAGCAGGTTCCTGACGCATTCGTTGGCGCAGGCACGGTGCTCAGCGGCGATCATGCCAGGGCAATCGTTGCTGCCGGCGCGAAGTTCATCGTGTCTCCCGGCCTGCATGCGGATGTCGTTACTGCAGCGGAGGACCTGTCGGTTCCGATCATTCCCGGCATTGCGACCGCGACCGAGGCGCAGCAGGCGTGGAACATGGGCCTGCGGGTGCTAAAGTTCTTTCCGGCTGAACAGGCCGGTGGTGTGTCAATGATCAAAGCGCTGGCTTCGGTGTTTCGCGATGTCGTGTTCATGCCAACCGGAGGCGTGTCGGCCGCCAATCTGAAGGACTACCTTGAATTGCCCGCGGTGCTGGCTTGTGGCGGTAGCTGGTTGACGCCGGCTAAAGCGATCGCCGATGGTGATTTTGATCGGATTACCACTCTCGCCAGTGAGGCATTGGCGATCGCAAAAGAGGTTCGCGGCTGAAAATCGCGGTCGCTACGTAATCAAACCGTTTTTCTTGTCGTCTGCGCTAGCTGCCCGATCGCGTTTTGCAGGACTGCCGCGCCCACCGCCACCGGCAGTTTCGAGTATCATCGATTTGCCGGCCGGAATGATCTCGCGGCCCATGCCCCTGAGCTTTTCACCACTCTTTATATAGACGCGTGCGGGACGACCCGCCTCGCCGCCATCGCGGCCACGCGGTGGATGGTCGATGCGATCGAACATTTTCGACGCGGCGAACGCTTCGCCGTCGGCGTGGGCGAACTCCATGATCTGACCGAGACCGCCACGGTATTCGCCGTCCCCCCCGGAGTCCGGCAGGTATTCCTTCTGCCACATGATTAGCGGCGCGGCATTCTCGGTGATCTCGACCGGCGTGCTGCGCACCCCGGAAGGAAATGCCGTGCAGGACAGGCCGTCCTTGGAGGGCCGCGCACCGGTGCCGCCCGCATAAAAGGCGTTCAGGACAAAAGTCTCGCTCGCACTTCCCGGGATAACGCCACGACCGCCGAGGAACACTGGCCCGAATAGACACGCGGCGCCTTCGACAGGGACTTGGCCATTGAGCGGCTCTTCGAGGCAGCCGAGCACGACGTCCGGCAGCATCTGACCGATTGCATGCCGTGCGGACACAGCAGCCGGCCGTTTTGCGTTGAGTATCGATCCTTCGGGCGCGGTGACGCGAACGACATCGAGCGAGCCCGCGTTGTTCGGAATATCGTTGCCGATGACGCAGCGTACGCCGAAAGACGCATAGGCTTGCGTGTAGGTTAGCGGTACGTTGATCCCGTGACGGCAGACCGAAGAAGTGCCGTCAAAACTGACATCGATGCCGTTGTCGCTGACCCTTAAGGCGCAAACGAGATCGACCGGCTCATCGTAGCCGTCGATCTGCATGGAATAGCGCCACTCGCCTTTGGGCAGTTTGCGTATTTCGTCGAGCATCGCGGCACGCGAGTTGTCGATAATCATTCGTGCTACGTCATCGAGGTTGTCGAGGCTGAACTCGTCGAGCATGTCGAGCAACGCATCGGTGCCCGCTTTGTTACAGGCCGTCAGCGAATACAGGTCGCCTTGTGCGGCAACCGGATCGCGGACGTTCGCGCGCAGAATCTCGAGCAACGTCGTGTTCGGTTCACCGGCGCGGAACAAATAGCCGATCGGCAGATTGATGCCTTCTTCATAAACCTGCTGGCCGTCCGGCCCGAAGCCGAGCCCACCGACGTCCGCGATGTGCGAGGTTGCGGCAAACAGGGCGACCGCATTGTCCTGGTGAAAGACCGGTGTGACGACCGTGAAGTCGTTGAGGTGCCCGGTACCATGCCAGGGGTCGTTCGTCACGAGCACGTCGCCTGGCTGGAGCGTGTCGATCGGATGCTTGTCGAGGAAGAAGCCAACGCTCGCGGCCATGGCGTTGACGTGACCCGGCGTCCCGGTAATTGCCTGTGCAAGCATGCGGCCCTCAGTATCGAAGACGCCTGACGACAAGTCGCCCGCCTCGCGAACGGTCGTCGAGAACGCGGTTCGAATCAGGGTTTGCGCCTGCTCCTCGACAATTGCGAGCAAACGGTCCCACATGATCTGCGCGCGGATTTTTCCGAGTGCTTTTACGTCACTCATGTTCGCTGCCCCTTTTTCGCGTCAACACGATGTAG
>JAOTUB010000228.1 GCA_029864095.1 Gammaproteobacteria bacterium
TAACGACGTGTGCGAATTGTTTGCAATGTCGAGCCGGTATCCGACGTCCGTCGGTTTCTCCCTGGAAACGCTCGCCCGGCGCGGCGGGCACGACGGGCCCCACAAGGATGGCTGGGGCGTCGCGTACTTCGAGGGTCACGACGTGTTTCTGCTGCGCGAGTCGAGTCCTGCCGCAAGAAGCGGCCTCGTGAGATTCATGGAGAAGAACGGGCCGCCGAGCAATCTCGTGCTCTCGCACATCCGCCTGGCCACTCAGGGAAAACCGGCGCTGCGTAATACGCAACCCTTCCAGCGCGAGCTCGGCGGACGCGCGCATGTATTCGCGCACAATGGCAATATGCCCGGCATCACTGACAAATGCCGCCTCAATTCACACCGCTTTACGCCCGTCGGCGATACCGATTCAGAATTCGCGTTCTGTTGCCTGCTAGAGCGGCTTGCAAAATTGTGGGACCAGGCAACCGGGAAGCCACCGTCGGTCGAATCGCGCCTGGAAATCGTCGCCGACTTTGCCGCGTGGCTGCGACCGCTCGGGCCATTCAACTTCGTCTATTCCGACGGTGATGCGCTTTTTGTTCATGCGCACCGCAGAACCCAAAGCGACGGCAACGTCCGGCCACCGGGGTTGCATCTGCTCGTACGTTCATGCAATGAGCAGGCCGTCGACCTGTCGCAGTCCGGTGTCATGCTGGCGCCGGTGGCCCAGGAACTCGCACTCGTCGCCAGCGTGCCGTTGACCGACGAGCCATGGGAGCCGGTAGGCGAGGGAGAGGTCATCGCATTGAAGCAAGGGTTGGTCTGGGCGCGAACGCCAGCTTCGCCCGCCATCGCCTTGTGACCATACGGCGCAAGCCCGACTATCAGCTGGAGGATTGTACAACCCGACGAATCTTCTAATTCAGGGTTGCGCCACAGCGGGGACATTTGGTCAGACCAGTATGTTGGGCCTGACGCCCAATGCACTCGAGCAATTGCAGCGCTTCGTCACTGTTCAGGCCAAGCCCTCTGCGCAATTTCTCTGGCTCCAACGTTCGTTCTCATCGATGTTGCCGTCTTTCAGAAACTCTTGGACAGAGTGACTGTATTTCTGTTTTCTTCCATGAATGTTTTCGGCGAATGCTGAAGCCATGATCACGGCGGGCAAGGCGACCATGCCAAATATTGCAAACATAGTTATTTTATTCGATTCAGTTGTGCCGGCGGTCTCGCCGACGGGCGTCGCCGTATCGGGGCAAGCCACACGCCGATACAATTAGTATTGGCTGGGCAATCGAGATATTTTCTCCTTGACCTTGGTGATTTTGCTTCTATTGTTATCTTATGGACGTTAAATGCGGAGGACAGCAACGATGAAGTTCTATTACCACCCAATATCCAGCTACTGCCAGAAGGTTCTCGTCGCCATGTACGAGAAGGGCGTCGAATTCGAACCGCACATCGTTTCGCTCATGGATCCTGAGAAGCGGGCAGAATACCGGGAGGTGTATCCGATGGGCAAAGTACCGGTGCTGATTGTCGATGATGATCACCTTATTCCTGAGTCAACCACGATCATCGAATATCTGGACGGAATTGCGGAACCGAAACTCATCTTTGGCGATCCGGAGCAGCGTCGTAAGATTCGCTTCAAAGATCGCATGTTCGATCTGTACCTGAATGATTCTGTAAGCACGTTGCTGTTCCAGTCGATGAAACCTGAGTCTGAGCGTGACCAGGAGCGCATCGATACGTCGAAATTCCGGATCGATACCATGTATGGATTCATGGAACACGAGCTCAGCGAACAACCGTATGCGAATGGTGATGATTTCAGTATGTCCGACTGCGCTGCGACACCCGCGCTGTTTTATGCGCAGCGGGCTGCGCCGTTCAATGACTATCAACATATCAGTGCCTACTGGGATCGCCTTGCTTCGCGCCCGTCGATACGACGCGTCATGAGCGAAGCCGAGCCGCACGTCAAAGCGTTTATGGGTGACGACGCTGCGGCGTAGGGGGCTACTCTGTGAATCTCAAAATCGGACTGTTGGGAGGTGGCTCCTGGGGCACGACCGTAGGTGCTTTAGTTACGCGAAATACCACCGTTACGCTCTGGGCGCGCAATTCAGCCACTGTCGATGAGATCAACGCCCAGCACACGAACGAGAAATACCTGCCTGGTGCAAGGCTTCCGGAAAACCTTCTCGCAACAGCCGACATCGAACAGGCGGTCGCGGGGGCCGACGTCATCGTGATGGGTATTCCATCGCATCAGTTTCGCAATGTCCTGGAACAGGTCAAGGGCTGTATCCGCCCCTGGGTTCCGGTGGTCAGCCTGTCCAAGGGGCTGGAACTCGATACTCACATGCGCATGACCGAAATTATCGAGGATGTGCTGCCCGGACATCCTGCCGGTGTTTTGACCGGACCCAACCTGGCCCGCGAAATCATGGCGGGATACGCTGCGGCAAGCGTGATCGCAATGGCCGACGAGACGATCGTCAAAGAACTGCAAAAGGTATTCCATAGCGGGCTGTTTCGCGTCTACACCAATCATGACGTTATTGGCTGCGAGTTGGGCGGTGTCCTGAAAAATATCATTGCGATTGCGGCCGGCATGGGGGATGGACAGGGCGCTGGTGAGAATACCCGATCAGGCGTCATCACGCGGGGACTCGCGGAAATCACGCGACTGGGCGTTGCAATGGGAGGAGAGCCGCAGACATTTGCAGGCTTGACAGGCATGGGTGACCTGGTCGCGACCTGCACCAGCGCCCAGAGCCGAAATCGCACTGTGGGATTCGAGCTAGGCAAGGGCAGGTCGATAAAAGAGATTATCGACGGCATGTATATGGTCGCCGAAGGGGTCAAGAGCGCGCCGACGGTCATGGCGCTCGCCGACAAGTATGGGGTGGCGATGCCGATTGCGGCCGAGGTCTATGACGTTGTTCAGGGTAAGTGCAACGCCAGAAAGGCGTTTCGCGGCTTGCTGAGGAGCTCCGCGGGTGCCGAGTCGGAGCCAGGCTAGACGCCCGGGCCGCATCCGGAGCATGACCGGCTGAAGACTACGGCAAACCCCGATGGTCTGAGCCGAAAGCCAGTGTCAGACTGGTAATGCCGCTTCCGCAGAGAGGTGATCGGCATGAGTACCATCACAAGTCAGCACCATGCTGAAGCCGATTTCGATCGTCGTCTGATTCGCCGAATAATGAACCACGTGGGCAATCCCCGTATCTCGGTCCTGCTTTGGAACGGCGAAGAGTTCCCGATAACGGACGCACCCCCGGTCGCGTGTATGGAGTTTCGCGAGCGGCGGGCAATCTTCGAACTGCTGCGATCACCTTCCGTAGGCTTCGGCGAGTGTTATAGCCGCGGGCTGATCCAGATCCACGGCGATATGCTGGCGTTTGCCAACGAGGTAACGGCGGCGATCACGAACAAACGTGATC
>JAOTUB010000229.1 GCA_029864095.1 Gammaproteobacteria bacterium
TGGCCTGGCTCGTAGAGCAAAAATTCCGAACGCGTGCGCAGGCAGCGCTGATGGTCGGTATCTTGATATGGGCGCTCGGCATGGGCTCCGTTTTGTCGTTCAATGTCCTGGCTGAGTTCAAGTTCTACAAAGGTACGATATTCGACAACGTCGACCACATTACAAGTAACATCATGTTGCCGTTAGGTGGCGTCGCGATCGCCGTCTTCGCGGGTTGGATTATGTGCCGCAATTCCACCGCCGAGGAGCTTGGCGGCGCCGGCAGACTCTACAAGATATGGAGATTGCTGGTCCGTTTTGTCGCCCCCGTCGGTATTCTGTTCGTGTTTCTGAAAGCGGTCGGGCTGCTCCCCGAGTTATCGTGATTTCGGAGGCGGCGCGCGGGCGCTGCGTAAATGCGTAAGGTCAGTCGCAGCGCATTGGTTCCGTACTCAGCCGAGGACATGTACGTCCTGGTGGAGGATGTCGAGGCGTATCCGGAATTTCTACCGTGGTGCAATGATGTCGAGGTCCACTTTCGCGAAGGCAATGTCGTCGAGGCGACTCTTGAGTTGCATCGCGGAAAAATCAGCAGACGATTTCGTACACGGAATACGATGAAACCACGGGAATCGATGCATCTCGAGCTGGTGGCCGGACCGTTCCGACATCTTTCCGGCAGCTGGACTTTTCAGGCATTGGGTGACGCCGGCAGCAAGGTGTCGCTGCACATGGAATTCGAATTCGATAGCCGCACACTCGATGCGATGATAGGCAGGTTCTTCGAACAAATCTGCAATTCTCTCGTTGGCGCATTTACGCAGCGGGCAAAAGAAGTTTATGGATAACGGCAGTACTGTGCGCAAAATGATAGACGTTGAGGTGGTTTTTGCTTCGACCGCCAAGCAGTCATTGGTCAGAATCTCACTGCAGAATGGCGCAACGGTCGCGGAGGCGATCGCGCTGTCAGGTATCGCGGAAGAATATCCCGATGAAGACCTGAACGCGCTGCAAACCGGAATTTGGGGACGGTGCGTGGATCGTCACGCGTTGGTCAAGAACGGCGATCGCGTTGAGATGTATCGGCCGCTGTTACGCGATCCGCGAGATGCCAGGAGAGAACTCGCGCGGGCCGGACTGACGATGCGAGAAACCAGCGACGGTTGAGAGTCTCAGAGATTTGGCTTGAGTTCCTGATCGGTGCGAATCGCGGCGACGATTTCGTTCTCGAATACAATCGTTACCCAGCGTTTGAACGTTGCGTCGTCGCGGCCCATTCGAACGAAATAGACGTAATCCCAGCGCGTCGTATGAAACGGGTCGTCGATCAGTGGCGTACCTAGCAAAAAACGCACCTGGTTGCGCGTCATCCCGATTTCGACCTGATCAAGATCTTCCTGCTTGATCAGGTTGCCCTGGGACAGGTTGGCTCGATACACGCAGCCGCTCGAGAACGCGAGCGTGGCAAGAATCAAAGCCAATATGAGAAGTCTGTGCATAAGGTACTTGGGTTCGACATCCGGTTTCGGCCGGGGTTTCGTTGTTCGAAGGCGGTTGGGTGCTAGAGCCGGGCTGCCAACTACGTCATAATAGGCGCGCATCATACCTTCTTGCCCTGCGGCACGACACCCGTTTTCTTCTCGACCAAAGAGATTCAGCTCATGGAGCAACGTCAGGAATTACGCAAAGCCGGCCTAAAGATCACGCTGCCGCGGCTCAAGATTCTGGAGATTTTCGAAAAGTCGAGTTTCCGGCATTTGAGCGCAGAGGATATTTACAGGGAGCTGCTTGATTCTGGTGAAGACATCGGACTGGCAACAGTGTATCGCGTGCTGACCCAGTTCGAGGCGGCGGGTCTTGTAACGAGGCACAACTTCGAGGGCGGCCATTCCGTATTTGAACTCGACGACGGCGAGCACCACGATCACATGGTCTGTGTCGAATCAGGCGAAGTAATCGAGTTTTTCAGCGAGGATATCGAAAAACTACAGCACGATATGGCCGCGAAGTACGGCTATGAAATTCTCGACCACAATCTTGTTCTGTACGTCCGGCCGCTGCACAGTTCGGACG
Organism: Gammaproteobacteria bacterium; assembly: GCA_029864095.1. Lineage (GTDB taxonomy): Bacteria > Pseudomonadota > Gammaproteobacteria > Steroidobacterales > Woeseiaceae > UBA1847. The sequence continues at coordinate 2,053 of JAOTUB010000229.1, forward strand.
AAGACGACTAGCCATCTAGGCGCGTTTTCGTGCGGCGCCGGCCAGCATCTCGGCCGCATGCTCGATGGTCTTTTGCGTAATTTCGACGCCGCCGAGCATCCGAGCAAGTTCTTCGATACGTTCTTCCTTGCCCAACAAGGTTACGCCGGTTCGGGTTGCTTTACCGTCACTAACCTTGCTGATACGAAAGTGCTGATCGGCAAGACTTGCGACCTGCGGTAAATGCGTGACGCAGAGAACCTGGCGATTTGACGCAACTTCGCGCAGTCGCCGGCCAACCATTTCCGCGACGCGGCCGCCCACGCCGCTGTCCACTTCGTCGAACACCATCGTTGGAATTACACTGCCATCGCTCGCGATCACCTGAATTGCGAGGCTCATCCGGGACAGTTCGCCGCCAGACGCGACCCGCGATAATGGCATCGCCGGCTGGCCGGGGTTCGCACTGATCACGAACTCAATATCGTCGATTCCCCACGGTCGCGCTGCATCGTCGGGCAGTGCCGAGACGTTTGCGGCGAATACCCCACCCGGCATTCCGAGGCCACCCATTGCCGCAGTCACGGCAGCCGAGAACGCCTTCGCTGCTTTCTTGCGACCTTTCGACAGCGCTTCGGCCAGCCTGCGATACGTGGCTTTGGCGTCTGCGACCTGTTGTTCGAGCTCCAATCCACGTTCTTCGGCATGCATGAGTTCATCATGCTCGGCCCGAAGCTTCGCGGCCAATACGGGCAATTCTTCGGCCACAACCCTGTGTTTGCGCGCCACCGATTGCATGGCGTCGAGGCGCTCCTCGACCCAGTCACGCCGGGTCGGATCCATATCGATCGATTCGCCATAGCGCTGCAGCGCATCGCTTGCTTCCGTGATTTGGATGGTCGCGTTCTCAAGCAGTTCGCCAACAGACTTGAGTGCATCGTCGTAAGCAACAACCGATTGCAGCGACCTGAAGGAATCGGCCAACAGGCTGTTGGCGTTGGCGGCGTCGTCTTCCGACAGGCTGCGTAGCGCCGCCGCTACGCCGGCGGCGAGCGCGCCGCAGTGCTTCAGCTTCTGGCGCTCAGTCTGCAGTTGTGCAAGTTCATCCTCCTTGACATCCAGGGCGTCCATTTCGTGGAGCTGAAATTCCAGCAGGTCCAGCCGTGACGCGCGATCGGCATCGGCAGAGTGCAATGCGTCCAGACGTTGCTGCAAGGTCTGCCAGTTCTCGAACGCAACCTCGGTCGCTAGCCGCTTGTCTGATAGTTCGCCGAAGTGATCGAGAAGTTCCCGCTGAATCGGCCGGCGGCCCAGCGATTGATGAAAATGCTGACCGTGAATATCCAGCAGCAGTTCGCCAAGGGAC
>JAOTUB010000230.1 GCA_029864095.1 Gammaproteobacteria bacterium
CGCGTAGGGCGAATCCGGAGCGAAAAACCGGCGGAAATCCGAGCTTGCCCAGCGCGGATTGTCCCTGGAATTCACACGATCGCGTTGCTGGTAAGCGGCATAGACGCCGACGTGCGTTGCGCCGCCATTGAAACTGTCACCCCATTCCACTGCCAGGGTCTGGTCGTCGCGTGGAATGTTGTCATAGTCGCTGTAACGCGCGCGAACGGTGAAGCCTTCGAAATCATCTCGCAACACGGTGTTGAGCACGCCGGCCACGGCATCGGCTCCGTAAATCGCCGAGGCGCCATCTCGCAGAACTTCGACGCGTTTGACCCCAAAAACGGGAATGTGATTGGAATTGACCGAATTCACGGGGACGAAGCTTCCGCCGACCTCCTCGGTTTGATAGGTCGCCATATTCACCATGCGCCGGCCGTTCAGGAGCACGAGCGTATTGCCCGTGCCCATGTTGCGCATATTGATGGCACCGACGTCGCCGCGCGCCGCGTTCACGCCGCCCGCTGTATCCGTCTCACTGAAGAAGTTCTGGCCCAGTTCGGGAATGTTGTCGAGCAACTCATCACCCGACTCGACACCGATCAGTTCGATGTCTTCGGCACTAAATACCGAAACCGCCAGGGCATCGGAAATTCTTGCGCCCTTGATCTGCGTGCCCGTGACAGTGATTTCGTCGAGCGCGTCGTCGTCTGCTTCTTCTTGCGCGAGCGCAGTGCCTGCAGCAAACAGAAGAAGAACAACAGCGGTCAGAAGTGAACTTGCGCGCCGGAAGCCACGCGGAATCAATGCGTCAATGAACATCGTTTTCTCCCCCTCTCATGAGTTCGTCATACCACTCGGTTTGATGGCTTAATGACTTTGACTGTGAACTCGGCAACAACCCAACTCTGCCACACGCGCATCCCCGCCGCAATCCAGAATTTTACTTTAATTGCAGGAAGTTACGTTCGAGGCCTTGCGCCGAATCGACGAGGCGCTTGCGAGACGCTTGCAGCCATTTGAGTTCGGCTTCTAATGACCCATTATGCTGTGTCAGCATGCGCAGGACTTCGTTTCTTTGTGGCCCACCGAGGCCGTTGCGCCCTTCGACCATCGCGGCCGGATCCATTGCCCGCCGGATCACGTCGACATCGAGCGGCAGGTCCTGCCCGGTCGATGCCTTATATAGGGCCAGCAATTCGTCGTCGCGCAGGTCCTTCGGACGCTTGCCTGCGGCCCGGCCATAGCCTGTCAACTCCGACGCATAATGATGGCCAATGCGAAACGGCACGCTGGCTTCACGCAGCAAGACATCGGCAACCTCGGTCATCGTCGAATAATCGCTGTCCACCTCGTCGAGCGCGCGCGCTTCGTCGATGATCAGATGTGTCATCACCGATACATAGGCCTCGTACATCGCTTGCGCCTGCCGTGCCGTATGCAGTGCCTGCGCACCCGGCCGGTAGTCGTTCATGCCCGAGTTCGTGTTGTGCGCGTTGAGCGTGACCGTGTGCGCACTGCCAACAACACTCGTTGCGAGCAGTCGCACGACGTCGAGCGGCCGCGGATTGCGCTTTTGGGGCATGATACTGCTGACGTCGGTCTGCTCGTCCTCGAGCAGGATCCAGGGAACCGGATTATGGTATTGCGTGTGCAGATTCTGCATTAGCTGGCCCACCGTGATCGCTGATGTGGCCAGTGCATTCGAGAATTCGATCTTCGAATCGACTGACGACACGAGATTCGCATCGTAGGAGTTCTCGACAAGACCGCCGAAACCGAGCAATTCGGCGAGACGTTCGCGATCGATCGGAAAACCAGACGTGCCGAGCGCCGCAGCGCCGAGCGGACTGCGATTCAGGCGTGCATAGACTTCCTGCAACCGCTGCGCATCGCGCTCGAACGCGGCGGAGAACGCGAGCAGGTAATGCGCCAGGGTCGTCGGCTGCGCCTGCACACCGTGCGTGTAGGCCGGAATGATCGTGCCCACATGCGCCGCGGCCAGGTCGAGCAGCGCGTATCGCGCTGCAAGCAAAGCTTCGTAGCTGTCGAGCAGCGCCTCGCGCAGTGCCATGCGTCGCATCGTCGAACCGATGTCCTGACGACTGCGCCCCGTGTGTAAACGCGACGCATTCGGTCCGGCAACGTCGAGTAGCCTTGCTTCGAAATCCAGGTAGTTACTCGAGCGAACGCTGCCTTCCCTTTCTTGCTCATCGATGACGACGGCAATGCCTTTCGCAATTGACGCTGCAAGCTCAGCCGGCACGAGGCCTTCTTCGGCCAGCATGACAATCGAAGCTTTGTTGATCTGACCGAGATGATAAAAGTCGTCGTGTGTATTCGCGCGCGATGCCATCGCGGCCAGCAGCGACAACAGGCACGTGAAGAAGATAATGCAGCGCAATGGCAACTCCTTCTTAGTCATGAGGGTCCGTTCACGCCGCCATAAGCAACACCGGTCAGCCGCGCCATGTCGGTCTTGAACGTCGTCAGATCGTCCTGGTTGAAGTCCCGCAAATGTCGGTGGCCGGCAGCTCTGGCCAGCACCGTCATGAGTTCCACCGATGCGCTGAAGAATCGCGCCAGCCGCGCGGCCGCCAGGTCCACGGGCAAGCGGTCCCTGAGGTGCCGTTTCTGCGTCGCGATGCCAACCGGGCAGTTGTTCGTGTGGCAGGCACGCATGCCGACGCAGCCGATCGCCTGAATCGCAGCATTCGAGATGGCGACAGCGTCCGCGCCAAGCGCCATCGCTTTCGCGAAGTCCGCAGGGTGACGCAGCCCGCCCGTGATGACGAGCGTGACGTTTTTGTCGCAGGTATCGAGGTGCTTGCGCGCCCTCGCCAGCGCCGGGATCGTCGGCACCGAGATGTTATCCCGGAAGATCAACGGTGCAGCGCCTGTCCCGCCACCGCGCCCGTCGAGAATGATGTAGTCGACACCGATGTCGAGCGCCGCGTCAATGTCCTTCTCGATGCGCTGCGCCGACAGTTTGAAACCCACCGGAATTCCGGCCGTTCTTTCGCGAACCTGAGCGGCGAAGTCTCTGTATTGGCTCAGCTCGGTCCAATCCGGGAAGCGCGCCGGCGAGATCGCCGCGCATCCTTCCTCCAGGTTGCGAACCTCCGCGATCTTGCCTTTGACCTTCTCGCCCGGCAGGTGGCCGCCCGTACCGGTCTTGGCCCCTTGACCACCTTTGAAATGAAACGCCTGCGTCTTCTCGACTTTGTCCCACGAGAAGCCGAAACGTGCCGAGGCCAGCTCATAGAAGTAACGACTGTTCGCCGCCTGCTCTTCGGGCAGCATGCCGCCCTCCCCCGAACAGATCCCGGTGCCCGCGAGCTCCGCGCCCTTCGATAACGCGACCTTGGCCTCCTCCGACAGTGCGCCAAAACTCATGTCGGATA
>JAOTUB010000231.1 GCA_029864095.1 Gammaproteobacteria bacterium
ACCGGCGTGGCGCGACGATTTCGTTTAACAAAGGAATCGGCGCTAAGTACATGGAACTCGAGATAACCGACCGCGTGAAGAAGCAACAACCGGAATTCGAAATCAAGGAATGGGAGTGATCTTTGCGGCAACGCCTCTTCATTGTTGTCGCACTGTGGCTTTGTTTTTCGTCGGCAGTGCAAACGGCCCAAGCGGCTAAAGACGGTCCCGACCCGATCGTCGTTGAGGACCCGCACTATGGCGAGGTCCTTTTCTACTTCTATCAGGAAGATTATTTTCCAGCGATCGTGCGCCTGTTGGCAGCGCAGGACAAATGGCGCCTTGGTACGGAGCCCGGTGAAGGTGAAGAGCCAAACCAATTTGAACACGCCAATCAAGCCGAACTGCTGTTAGGCGGTCTGTATCTGTCCTACGGTCATCATCTCGAGGCCGCCAGGATCTTCGAAAGGCTGCTCGCCGACAATGTTGATCCCGAGATTCGTAACCGGACCTGGTTTTTTCTTGCCAAGATCTGGCTGCAACGTGGCTACCTCGATGAATCGCAGAATGCTCTGTCAAATCTGAGCGACGACTTGCCGGAAAATCTGTGGCGAGAAGCGCAGATGCTGCAGTCACAGATATTTATCAATAGCGGTCAGTATGATCGGGCCATAGCACTGTTGCAGGATTGGAAAGGCAAGACCGAATGGTCAAGCTACGCGAAGTTCAATCTGGGCGTAGCGCTGGTCCGCAGCGGCCACGTTGAAGCCGCCGCAGAAATCCTCGACGAACTTGGTGATCTGAATCCCTTCAATGAGGAACTGACATCGCTGCGTGACAAGGCCAATCTCGCGCTTGGGTATTCGTTACTGCAGGACGGTCAGCCCCTCGCAGCAAAAGGACCGTTACAGCGCGTCAGGCTCGAAGGACCGTTCTCGAACAAAGCGCTGCTCGGCGTCGGCTGGGCGGACGCCGAGGTCGAGAATTATCGTCGCGCACTTGTGCCCTGGATGGAGCTGCGCGGTCGCGACCTGTTGGACTCGGCGGTGCAGGAGTCCATGCTGGCTATTCCGTATGCCTTGGCGAAACTGGATTCGATCAGCCAGGCAGCCGATCACTATCTGAATGCGATCGAGGCGTTTTACGAAGAGACAAACCGCATTGATCGTACGATCGGTTTCATCGAGTCCGGCGCGGTATTCGAGGAGTTTCTCGCCGACGATCCTCTCGATAGCACGGGCTGGTACTGGCGGCTTGAAGAATTGCCGGAAGGTCCCGAAGGCCGTTACCTCTACCACCTGTTGGCGACGCACGAATTCCAGGAAGGCCTAAAAAACTACCGCGACCTGTATTACCTGCATGAAAATCTGGATCGGTGGCAAGCGAATGTCGGCGTCTACGCTAACATGCTCGAAACCCGTCTCCAGGCCTATGAAGAACGTTTGCCGAGGGTCGAGGCCGCTCTGGGCAGGGCCGACCTTGACGGAATGGTCGACCGTAAGCTTGAGTTCGATTCCGTGCTCAACGACATTGAGCAAAGCGACGACTGGCTCGCGCTCGCCAGCAGGCAAGAATTCGAAATGTGGGGCGAAATTACGGGGCTCGAGAATACACCGGCCCTCGCCGCAAACATCCCCGAAGCCGAGGAGGTGCGTGACAAGATTCTGTTGCTGAAAGGCGTTTTGCAATGGCGGCTCGAACGCGATTTCCCTGACCGCCTTTGGCGTCTGCGACGTGACGTTCGCAAGACCGGCGAAGCACTTGTCGAAACACAACGCGCGCGTCGGAAGATTGACGACACGATGCGCAACGAACCGCTGCGCTTCGAGGACCTGAGCTCACGGGTCTACGGGTTGGGGCCACGCATCGATGGCATGAAATCGCGCGTAGCGAACGTGATGCAAGAGCAGGGCGGCTTCCTGAAGTCCATTGCCGTTGGCGAACTTCAGGCGCAAAAGCAGCGTCTCGACATCTATACCGTGCAGGCGCGCTTCGCGCTGGCCGCTATTTACGATCGCGCGGCAACGACGGTAAGCGAAGCGTCGCAATGAACGTGCACAACATTAGTCTCTTGCTGCTCGCGATGCTGTTGGCCATTGCGCCGGTCCAGGGCGCATCCGTCAAGAAAAAAGACACGATCAAAAGCCTAGAAATGAAGGATGTCGAGATTCGCAAAGGCAATGTGATCGTCAACAGCACCGGACTCGCGCGTGACAACTACCGCGCGTTTCTCGATCTCGTCTCCGATGATCCGGAGCTGCGCGCCGAAGCGATGCGCCGTCTCGGTGACCTCGAACTCGATGCCACCGAAGCCGAGCAACTCACGGCGAATATCGATTCTCTGAATCATTCAAGCTTTAACAATGCTGTGCAGCTTTATCAGCAGTTACTGGAGGCGTATCCGGACTACCGGCGCAATGACACAGTCTTGTATCAGCTGGCACGCGCCTATGAGATGGGTGGTCGCAACGATGACTCACTCATGATCCTGAATGAGCTGATCGGCAAGTTTCCGGATACGCCGCTTATCGACGAAGTCCAGTTCCGTCGTGGTGAAATGCTGTTTCTGCGCAGGAGCTACAACGAAGCAGAACAGGCGTATCAGGACGTCGTCAAGTATGGTGAAGAGTCGCGATTCTATGAGCAAGCGCTCTACAAATTGGGCTGGTCACAATTCAAGCTCGCCTGGCACGAGGACAGCCTCGAGCCGTTTTTCCAGTTGCTCGATCGCAAGATCAAGAACATCGAGTTGCAGGACGGTGAGAACCGGCTCGAGCAACTGAGCCGAGCGAATCAGGAACTCGTTGAAGACACGTTTCGAGTGTTGAGTATCAGTTTCTCGTACATGGAAGGTGCCAAGAGCATTGACAACTTTCTTGATGCGCGCGGGCATCCTGAATACAGCTACATCATCTATATCAACCTCGGCGACCTGTATCTCGAGAAAGAACGCTTTGTCGATGCCGCAGAAGCCTACGAGGCATTTGTTGTGCAGGACCCGTTCCATCCGAAATCACCGCTATTGCAGGTCGAGGTAATCGAGGCATACAAACGTGGTGGTTTTCCGAGTCTGGTGCTCGAGGGGAAAAAAGGCTTCGTTGAACGTTATGGCATGGATGGCGAATTCTGGTTGCGTAATCCACCCGAGCAAAACACGGCGGTTGCGGCGCACCTCAAGGCCAATCTTAATGATCTTGCGCAGTACTATCATGCCGAGGCTCAGCGTGACGGCAAGCAAAGTGACTACCGCGAGGCCGCACAGTATTACCGCAAGTATCTTGCGTATTTCCCTGGCGAGCCTGACAGCGCCAACACCAATTTTCTGCTGGCCGAAATACTATTCGAGAGCAAACAATTCCGTGCAGCAACTGAAGAGTACGAGCGTACCGCTTACA
>JAOTUB010000097.1 GCA_029864095.1 Gammaproteobacteria bacterium
GCGCAAAGTCGAACTCCTCGACATGCTCAATATGTTTCTTATCGAGCAGTACTCCAACGGTAAGAAAGTTGTTTTGATCGTCGACGAGGCACAGAACCTGACCAGGAAAGTGCTCGAGGAAATCCGCATGTTGTCGGGCATCGAGACCCAAAAGGAAAAGGTACTGCGCATCATCCTCGCGGGGCAGCCCGAGCTTAAGGAAACGCTCGAGTCGCCGAACCTCAAGCAGCTCGTACAGCGGGTCCGGCTCCGCTTTCATATCGGTCCGCTCGACGGTCGCGAGATGCGCGAGTACATCAGGCATCGGCTCAACGTCGCAGGCCGAGAAGGCGATGACCTGTTCAGCGAAGATACGTACGACATTATTCACCGCTATTCGGGCGGCGTGCCGCGGCTCATCAATACGCTATGCGATACGGCGCTGCTGTGCGCATTTGCCGACGAAAAACGGGTCGTTGGCAGCGAAGAGATCATGTCGGCCGTTGCCGAGCTCAACTGGAAGGAACACGAGAGCGATACGGGACTGTATGACAAGCTGCAGCAGGTTTCTGATCGGCTGAGCATGAAGACCAATATAACCCAGATCGAAGTACGTTCCGACGGCGACAGACTGTCCGTACAGTCGTTCCCCGCGGGCCGCATCATCGTAGGCCGGTCGCCGGACAATGAGATCTACATCAAGAGCAAATTCGTCAGCCGTCACCACGCTCAGCTCATCAGCGACGAGAGTGGTTGTGTGTTGGAAGACCTGAACAGCACCAATGGCGTATTCATCGGCGAAAGACAAATCAAGAAGCATCGCCTCAGAAGTGGCGACGTCGTGACCCTGGGCGTACACGAGCTCGTCTACACCGACCTGCGCGAGATCGATACAACCAACGAACAGGGTTTTGCCGAGAACGACGACGAAGCATCGGTCGTCGGCGAGTAAGTCGATCAGTTTTCGGGTCGCTGCCCGGCGCGGCGATCAGTGACGCGATAGTCGCGGCGTTTCAGAAGCACGACCAGGCCCGCAACGAGGCATAGCACTCCCGTCACGAAACAGATTTCTGGCCAATACCAGTAGTTGTTGTACATCGACGCGCCCAGTGACAACGCGCCGACGAGTAAATACAGGTATGGCAGGCTTTCGTATATTGGTCTAGAGACCCACATAGCGTCCACTTCTTCACCAGCTACGAGGCCCATTGTCCATAGCCATTGCGGTGGAGTCCAGTCACAACAAAGCCTATCCCGCCTTTTGCTAGACAGGAAACTCGAAAACCGCGTCGGAGGGGGATGTTTTTCGGGGTAATCTAGTGTTTCGAGCGGCCGATCCCGAAGAGGCCAAGCAGGCGCGACAAGATCGAGTCAGACAAGCCGTCTACCGCAAGATCGGGTTCAGCGTCATGGCCGTCAGCGCGAAATCCCTGCACGAAGCGCTGGGAATTGGCGTCCAGATCCTTCTCTGTGATTGTATTTTCGAATGCCATGTCGGTGTTCCTTTGATAGACAAAGGAACGTTACCGGAACCATATGTCGAATTCCGTGAACGGCCTCGCAATGCAAAGCGTGAAGCATCATGTCGTAGGCTTATGTAAAGACGAACAAAGCTGCGGTCCGGACATTTGTCTTGGTCATGGCTCGCTGCGCTGCGCTCTACTTCCCTCGATAAACATCCCGGCCACAGCCCCCTCCGAACTATGCGGTGCCGCCGACGGTTAGTTCGTCTATTTTCAAGGTTGGTTGGCCGACGCCGACAGGGACGGACTGACCTTCTTTGCCGCAGGTACCGACGCCCGAGTCGAGTTCGAGATCGTTACCGACCATCGAGATCTTTGTCAGCGCTTCAGGACCGTCGCCGATCAGCATTGCACCCTTGACGGGCGTGGTGACCTTGCCGTTCTCTATCAGATACGCCTCACTTGCCGAGAAGACGAACTTGCCCGACGTAATGTCGACCTGGCCACCGCCGAAATTGGGCGCATACAGGCCTTTTTCCACGGATGCCAGAATCTCGCCAGGATCGTGCGGACCGGCCAGCATGTAGGTGTTTGTCATGCGTGGCATTGGCATGTGTGCGAAAGACTCACGTCGGCCATTGCCTGTCGGCAGAACCCCCATCAGGCGCGCATTCAGCTTATCCTGCATGTAAGCCTTCAACACGCCGTTCTCGATCAGCACGTTGTACTTGCCGGGTGTGCCTTCATCGTCGACAGCCAGTGATCCGCGTCGATTCGGCAAGGTTCCGTCATCGACTATCGTGCAGAGTTTCGAGGCGACCTGCTGACCCACCTTGCCCGAGAATGCCGAGGTGCCTTTGCGATTGAAGTCGCCCTCCAGGCCGTGTCCGACAGCCTCGTGCAGCAAGATGCCGGGCCAGCCCGGTCCCAGCACCACGGGCATCATACCGGCCGGCGCCGCGATCGCCTCGAGTTGCACGGCAGCCTGACGCACGGCTTCGCGTGCGTACTGCATCGGCGTATCACCCGACAGGAAGTAACTGAGATCCGCGCGAGCGCCGCCGCCCGCATAACCCTGCTCGCGGCGACCGTCCTGAAGCAGAATGACGCTGACATTCAGGCGCACGAGCGGCCGCACGTCAGCGGCAAAGGTGCCGTCCGAGCCCGCAACCAGCACGAGATCCTGACTGCTGGCGAGGCTGATGATCACTTGCTCGACACGTTGATCCAGTTCGCGGGTCGCAGCTTCGATTTCTCCGAGCAATGCCGTCTTCTGTGCATCGGTGATACTCGTCGTTGGGTCGGTAGCCGGATAAAGCCGCGTTGCATCTGCGCGATTCCAGGCTTGCAGCGCCTGCGTGTCTCCCTGCCGCGCAATCGCCCGTGCCGCGGTCGCCGCTTCTTCGAGCGCCGGCAGGATCAGCTCGTCGGAGTACGCGAAACCGGTCTTCTCGCCACTGACCGCTCGAACACCGACGCCCTGATCGAGGCTGAAGCTGCCCTCGCGAATGATCCGATCCTCGACGGTCCAGCTTTCCTGGCGGCTAACCTGAAAATACAGGTCTGCATAGTCGACGCCACCCTGCATCATCGAACTGAGGGTTTTGTTCAGGTGGCCTTCATCGAGTCCCACGGGCTCGAGCATTCGCGACATGACCGCGTTAACCGGATGTTCCCCAACTTTGCTCATTCAGTTTCCAATTGCTGTCATTCAAATACGCCGATTCGCGAGTGCCGGAAATTCACTGCGCAGTCTGGCTGGCTTGTCCGGATCTATGTCGGCTGCGACGTGACAATTGCCCTCCGCCTGTTCCGCGAGCACCGCGCCCCAAGGATCTATGATCATCGAATGCCCGAATGTCGATCGATTGTCCGGATGCTCTCCATATTGCCCGGGCGCGATGACGTACGCCAGATTTTCGATCGCGCGTGCCGAGAGCAGCGTCTTCCAGTGGGCGGCGCCAGTCACTTTTGTGAAGGCAGCCGGAACGGTAAAGACCGTTGCCCCATCGTCGACAAGACGCCGATAAAGCTCCGGGAATCTGACGTCGTAACATATCGTGAGGCCGACTGTGCCAATGGGCGTATCGACCGTTACGGCGTCGTTACCCGGATACATCGACCACGATTCCTGATAGGACTCTTCCCGATCCGGCAGCCTGACATCAAACAGATGAATTTTTCGATACAGCGCCTGCTGCCTGCCGGCAGCGTCGTAGACCGGGCAGCCACCGTAGACACGCTCGGATTCGGGTGACCGCAGCGGCATACTGCCGGCTACGATCCAGAGGCCGTGGCGTCGTGCTGCGTCGGCAAGAAATCTCTGTATCGGCCCGTCGCCCGGTTCCTCGGCATGCTTCGCTTTGTCGCGGCTCCTGATGGGCATCAAAGCGAAATTCTCGGGCAGCACTGCGAACAAACATCCGTCCGCCGCCGCTTCCCCAAGCAAACGGTCCGCCAACTGCAGGTTGCTATCTACCTCCGCCTGGCTGTTCATTTGAATTGCAGCGACCCGCATACCTGTAATTTGTGCCCTTTCCTAATGCGCTTGTTCGATACATCCCGCCAACGCGCCGTTGAGTGCAAAGACCTCGGCTGTCGACGTCTCGATTTCCGGCTCATCCCAGGTTCCACCGACACCATAATAGACCTGGCTGACCTCCTGTAGTGGCTTCTTGAAGATCTGCGAGAAGATCAGCAATGCAGCCGCGACCTGCGGGCCGGCAACGAGCGCACCGGCGACCGGCAGCGCATTGCCAAAGTTCGCGCTAACCACGGCCGTCTGATCGTAATCCCGGCTAACGAGGCCAGCACGCCCGATGATGCCGATGTCAGCAGCCGGACTTTCGAGCGCCAGGTCGCATGTATAGGAATCGCCGTCGACAATTACGAAGGTGCCCTTGATTCTGTCGAAACCGAAACCCTTGCCGAATACATCACGGAAGTCGAGAGACAGTCGGCGTGGCAGAGCCGCGACGCTCATCAAGCCAAATACCCGGCCTGCTCCGGGTTTGACCTCGGCGAGCTGGCCGCTGCCGATTCGAACCTTCACCTCGCCATCCAGCGATTCCAGCATGTCGTCGCGCGGCCCACCCGACCAGCTCAGGTCCAGCAGCATCCCCAGATCGTCACTGATGATGCCGGGGTTATAATCAAGACGCTGCATTGTGCGTTCGACATTGGTGCTTGTCAGCGACGCCGTAACAGAACTGCGATGTCCTTGCGGGTCGGATTCGTCGAGGACCCATTTGCCGGTACCGACAATCTCGAAGGTTTCGTCTCTGGCGATGATTTCCTGCGACTCGAGCCCGTCCGCCGTGCGTAAGAACCTGGCGTCCACGGCCCCGAAAAAGCGGCTGCCAAACGCGGTTTCCTGGGACTTGATCGATATCGGCGGCAGCGATCTTGGATCGATATTGCTGCTCTGTTCCCTGAAATCCAGATCGTCACCGGGCAGCACGAGCCGCGATGCCTCGATGACAATCTCCCGTCCCGAGTTGAAATCATAGGGGACAAATGCGGAAGCGACGATATCCTCGCCTTGTAATTGCACGAGCCAGTCTTCCGCGCTGCGGTCGACGCGAACGCGATGATCAACAAGGTGCTGGCCGAGCATGTGCAGATTGCCGACCGTCATATCGATCGAGCGAATACGCTCCGCCATACCGGTCTTGGTCTGGGACTGGCGAGCGAGATCAAACCACTCCTGAACGTGCACATATGCCGCATTGCCGCGCAAATGCAGGCCCCGGGTATCCGGAACGCTCTCGATGACAGGCTCGATGCCAAATGCAAGGACACCGCGATCGAGATCCCAGCGATCTTCGGCTTTGCCAAACGTTACCTGCCACGAGAGGAGATCGCCGGCCGTGCCGGTACTCTCGACGAGTTCTCCGCCTTTGGGCATAAAAACAGTGGCATTGAAGTCGACCGTGTCGTACAACGGCTTGCCAAGTGGCTGCGGCAGATCAATCGAAAATCCAGCAAGATCGCTCGCGATTTCGATCGCAAACGGAGCCGGTTCTTCGACCTTGCCACGTGGAAATAATAGCCTCGCCGAAAAATCGGACTCGCCGGTTACGCGATTGGACAGTGGCAGACCGAGTTCCCCGCTCATCGCCTCGGCCGTAGCAGCTCCCGCAGCGTTCGCGATGACGCGATACTTGGGCATCGTCTCCGGCGCCTGAGAGAGCTCGATAGAAATAGGCTTGCCCAGAAACGTTCCGCGCAGTGATTCACTGCTGATATCCTCGCGCTCAATCGTGATGGTCCCGCTCATTTCCTGCAGCGGTGCGTTAAAGCCTTCGAATTGCAGGCTCGCATCGCTTGTTTGCAGCCGTGCGGTGAACGCGAAGCTCTGCCAGTCGCGAACCGGCACATTGAGGTCGAGATTGACCGAGGCCTCACCCGAAACGCTGACCCGATCCAACTGACCGCCGAACATCTCACCGATCGGACTTTGAATTGATAACTGCCGCAACGATTCGAGAGTTCCGGTCGCAAGCGCATTCAGCGTCAAATACGGATTCCGAAAGTCCGCGATTTCGATCTTCGCATTCGTAATTTCATTGCCCGCATTGATGATGTGGCTGCGGCGGGAGTAAAGACTCATATTCTCAATCGCGATGTCAGCATCGATGACGCGTGCTGCGGGCCACTTCGGTTGATAAACGACCACAGCGTCACGGATAGTGCCTTCGATCAATAGCTTGCCCTCGCCCTCATCGAAGGGCCATTTGTCCATTGGTCCGTAAAGCGTCGCCTTGCCGTTTTCGACCCGACCGGATACGAGCCCCTCCCGAAACCACTGACTCATCCTGGGCCGTTTGGGCATGAAAGGAACAAATCGTCTCGCCGCAGCAACGTCGCTGACGCTAAATGTGCTCTCGAGATCGATAAAAGGCTTGCCATCGCCGTCGACAAGCGACAATTCAATGCTCGTTTCATTGTCGAAGAAATCGTTGCGCAGGATGATGCTGTCGGAAAGTACCGTTGTGCCATTGTTGCTGCGACGCCAGATTACGGTTCCCAATGCCGTGTCGAAAGCCATCGGTTGTCCGAGAATTCCGGGTACATCGACGACGAGACTGTCTGAATCGATCTCGAGCAGCCCACTTGAGCTATCCGCGCGAATGCTTCCCGAGAAACCCCTGACGCCAGGCCGTTTGTCGTGGGCAGCCACGCCAATGCCAGCCATTTCGGCTGCTACGCTGAAGCGGGGCGTTTCGGTTTCCAGATCGCTCAGCGTTAGCGCGAGATCACGCACGACACCGCTGGGATCGTACTGCGTCAACAGGCTCCTTTGATTCTCATTGAGCCACGGCCTGACGACGGCGAGATGCGCAAAGTCCAGATACGATGCGCGCGCATCGAGCATTACGACTTTACCTTCCGTGTCCGTGCCCGTTTCAAGACGCAACGTGGTCAGCGGCCACTCACCCGCCGGCGTCGTCGCTCGAAGCTCATTGGCGGCGACGAGCCAGCCATCAGCGTCATTCAGGAATTCGATCCTGCCGCTCACAGCGAGGCCCGACAGACCGGCAATCGAGACGTTCCTGGCATCGATATCCGCGGTGGCACTCTGCACTGTTTTGTTCGCATAAACCAGCGACATTTCTAAATCGCTTCTGCCCGATTCGAACTGAACTGCGTCAGAGAGCTCAAGCGCCGTAACGCCGGCCAGCCTGAGGTCGTCGATCTCGACGCTAATGTCCCAGCTTTGTTCTGCCGTTTCCGCCGACAGGAGTTGCGTTGCAGATACCACCAAGCTTCCGCCCAGGTCGTCGGGCAGCTCCAGATCCGCGTCGACGGTCATGCGTGCGGCGTCACGGTGCACGAGAAAACGTGAGATCTGGAAAAGCCTGGGTTTTTCATCTCCGGGCTGCAGGAACTGCACCTCGATATTTTCGCCGACGATCTCAATCGGGCCCATGCCGGATCCCGCTGCTCCATCGCCTCTGTCAGGGCGCGCAGGAATCAACTGATCGGGCCGACTGCCCTGCACCCACCACTCACCATTGGGCAGCCGGCGGACCTCGATGCTCGTATTTCGGACGGCCACGCGATCGACGACGGCCTTGCGATCGAACAGCAATCGCGTCAGTGCGAGACCGATACTGACCTCATCGGCTGCGACAATTCGCGTCAGGCTTTCCGGCGCAATGAGTTCGGCATCGTAGAACTCGATTTCGGGGCCACTGAGTCCCCAACGCGCATCCATACCGGAGAATTCGACGTGCAACCCGATGGCGGTGCTCGCCCAGCTTTTGATGTCTTCCTGGTATTCAGGAAGCCGCGGCAAAAACAGTCGGAACAACCCAACGGCAATGGCCAGCAATATCAGTATGCCGCCCGCCGTATAAGCGAGATACTTAATTAGTCGTCTGAGTAGCTTGGTCATCGCTTCGGCGTCATCGTATCGGGTTACATCAAGACGACATCAAACTGGTCCTGTAAATACAGCGACTCAGGCTGCAGGCGTATGGACTTGCCTGTCTGCTCTTCGAGGGTCGCTAGGCTCCGTGCCTGCTCGTCCAGCAGTAACTCAATCACGCCCTGATGCGCCAAAACCATTGCCTCATCAAATTCGAACTGCCGTGACTGACGAATAATCTCGCGAAATATCTCGAAACAAACGGTCTCGGCCGTCATGACAAATCCACGACCCGCACAGCTTGGACAATCTTCACAAAGAATATGCTGCAAACTTTCGCGGGTGCGCTTGCGCGTCATCTCGACAAGGCCCAGCGGGGATACGGCTGATATCTGGTGCCGTGCGTGATCGCTAGCGAGCGCCTGTTCGAGCAGTTGCAGAACGTTGTCGCGATGAGCCGGCTCTTCCATGTCGATAAAATCGATAATGATGATGCCGCCGAGGTTCCTGAGCCGCAGTTGCCTCGCGATCGTCACGGCCGCCTCGAGATTCGTGCGATATATGGTCTCCTCGAGATTGCGATGGCCGACATAGCCGCCCGTGTTGACATCGACGGTCGTCATCGCCTCGGTCTGATCAAAAATTATGTATCCTCCGGATTTCAATGGGATACTTCGATCCAACGCTTTGCGAATCTCGTCCTCGATCGAATGCAGGTCAAAGATGGGCCGGCGGCGCCGGTACAGTTCCAGCATCGGCGCCACGGGTGGCAAAAATGTCTCCGCAAAATCGTGCATAGCCGCAAAATCTTGTCCCGAATCGACGAGGATGTGTTCCACATTCTCCGTAACGAGGTCCCGAAGAACCCGCAATGGTAGCGACAAGTCTTCGTGAACCAGTGTTTTTACCTGAGCTTTCCTGCACCGTTCCTGAACGACGGCCCACAACTTCGCTAGAAACTTCAGGTCGGCCCGCAGTTCCTCGATTTCGGCACCTTCGGCAACTGTCCTGACAATCGCGCCACAATCGAGTTCTGCCTCCTCGAGCAATGTCACGACGAGGCTGCGCAGGCGCTCTCGCTCATCTTCATCCTCGATGCGCGCAGAGACTCCGACGCTGTCGCCTTCGGGCAGCAGCACAAGATAGCGCGATGGCAAGGTAATAAACGATGTCAGTCGCGCACCCTTGTTGCCGAGCGGATCCTTGACGACCTGCACAAGGACGTCTTCGCCCTCTTTGACGAGTTCGCGGATATTCGGCAAGCTTTCGTTCGAGACGTCGCCGTTCTGCGGCCGCACGATGTCGGACGCATGCAGGAACGCAGTACGCGGCAAGCCAATATCCACGAAGGCCGCCTGCATCCCAGGCAATACTCGTGACACGTGGCCTTTATAGATGTTGCTGATAACGCCGCGGCGCGCTGCTCGCTCCACATAGACTTCCTGCAGCACGCCATTCTCGAGCAGCGCCGCACGCACTTCGTTCGGCGTCACGTTGATCAGGATTTCTTCTTTTCGTGACTCGTCCGTCATTTTCATCTCTGCTGCTCTTGCTACCGCCCGCTAATGCTGCTGGCCTGACCGGCAGGCGCCCCGAGGCCACGTGGCAAGTTGGCGCCTTACAATACTCTCAAACCCGCATCGCGTAGCAGCTGCACGGTTTCGAAAACCGGCAATCCAACGACGCCTGAATAACTGCCACTAATGGCCTCGACGAACACACCGCCAAGACCCTGAATAGCATAAGCCCCCGCCTTGTCGCAGGGCTCCCCACTTTGCCAGTATGCGAGCGCCTCGTCAGGACGGATTTCCCGAAACTTGACTTCCGTGGCTGACAACGCGGTACGAATACCCTCTTGCGCCTGCACCGCGACGCCTGTCAGCACTCTGTGGGTCTGGCCTGACAGAGCCTCGAGCATGTCGATGGCATCGGTACAGTCCTGTGGCTTGCCAAATATACGCTCGCCAAGCGCGACAACAGTATCAGCAGCAAGCACGATCCGTGATTCGTCAGTTGCGGCCGACTTGACCTTGGCCACGGCCAGTCGCAGCGCCATTGCCTCGGCCGATTCTCCCTTCAGCCTACGTTCGTCAGCCTCGACTCCTGCGGCGGAGAACGTCAGGCCCAATGCGCGGAGAATCTCCTTGCGCCGCGGCGACGAGGATGCGAGGTGTAAGGTCGGTACGGACATGGGTCGGCAGGCACCGCTTATTCGCGGTGATACGGATGGCCTGCCTGCAACGACCATGCGCGATACAGCTGCTCGGCAAAGAGTACGCGGGCCAGGCCGTGCGGCAACGTCAAACTCGATAAAGACCAAATGAAATCCGCACGTTCACGACATGCCGCGGACACGCCGTCGGGCCCACCGATCAGAAAACACAGATTGCGACCGTCCGACTGCCAATCGGCGAGCCGCGCAGCCAGATCAGTACTGGTCATTTGTTTGCCTCTTTCGTCGAGCAGCACGACCTGCTCGTTGGCGTCCAGCTTTGCGAGTAATTGCTCGCCCTCGGTTCGCTTCGCACCTCCGGAATTATCATTTTTGCTACGCCGCACCGTTGCTATACGGTCAAGCCGGAACTTCCACTCGCGCGGTAATCTTCGCGCATAATCGTCAAACGCTGTATCGACCCAAGAGGGTTGACGGTCGCCAACGGCAATCACGCGGATATGCATTGGCTACCTGTCCGTGGCGGCAAGATCGCCCGACAAACCGAGCGACCAGAGTTTCTCCAGATTATAGAACTCACGCACTTTAGGCAGCATTACGTGCACGACTGCTTCCTGCAGATCCAGCAGCACCCACTCGCCGCCCTCTTCACCCTCGACGCCGATCGGCTTGTGACCGGCTTCTTTGGCTTTCTCGGCAACGTTATCGACGAGAGCCTGAACATGTCTGCTCGACGTACCGCTTGCTACGATCATAAAGTCGGTTACGGTGGTCATATCACGGACATCGAGTTTGATAATGTCCTGCGCCTTGATGTCATTGAGGGCGTTGACGACAAGCGTGCATAACTGCTCACTGTTCATGCGTTGTTCTCTGCGTATTTCAAATTTGTCTCCTACAAGTTGTCTGAGGAATAACAGCCATGTTCCTTAATGAAGTCACGGACAGCATCCGGCATCAAGAATCTCGGGTCCCGGCCCGCCGCGATCAGATCGCGAATTTCGGTCGACGCGATCTCGAGCTGCGTTACGGCATGGATGTGGACACGGCCATGAAGATTCTGATGCAGATCGTCGACGCGATGCGTGCCGCGAGCCATAATCATGTCGCCGAGTTTACCGAGGTCCGGCGCTTTCCAGCCCGGCCGGTGCGCGATAATGATATGGGCGAGATCAAGAATCTCATCCCAGCGATGCCAGCTTGTCAGCCCCAAGAATGCGTCCATACCAACAATCAGACCCAACGGTGCATCCGCGCGTTCTTCACGAATCTCGGCCAGCGTGTCGACTGTGTACGACGGCCCTGTACGCCGAAGTTCGCAGTCGTTGACGACGAACCCGGGCTGTCCCTGCGTTGCAAGTCTGACCATCTCCAGCCGCACTCGGGCCGTCGCGAACGTCTCTCCACGATGCGGTGGATCACCGCTGGGCACGAACCAGATTTCGCCGAAGCGCAGCGCCTGCAGCACTTCGAATGCCGTTCGCAGGTGTCCGTAATGAATTGGATCGAACGTGCCGCCGAATATCCCGATCGGGTTCATCGCGTCGACATCCCGAGAACGATATCGGTTGACAGCTGCCAGGGGTCGGCGCGCGACTGCCCTTTTGCTGCCTGATCGGCATGGCTGGCAGTCTTGAGCAGGTGGTGAAAATCTCCATGCTTGTGGCGGCTGACACAGCTTCGCACCAGGGTCTGGCGATTGCGCCACACGCCGGTTTTTTGCATACCGCTCGCAAGGTCCATGCCTCTGGCAACGGTGTCCGTAAGTCTTGCAAGCGTGCGCAGTTCCCGGGTCAGCGCCCATATGACGATAACGGGCTCGACCCCCTCGGCGCGCAGGCCGGACAGTATCCGCAGTGCGCGTTTCGCATCGCCACCGAGAGCCGCATCCACCAGCTTGAAGACGTCATAGCGGCTGCTGTTGGCGACCGCCGTGCTGACATCATCCGCACTTACCTTGCCTTCACCGAGTATCAGGCGAAGTTTCTCGATCTCCTGGCCGGCCGCCAGCAGATTTCCCTCGACACGATCGGCGATCAGTAGAACAGCATCGCGATCGGGCTGCAGTCCTGCCTGGCGCATGCGCCCCGCGATCCATCCTGGCAGTTCGCGCACGCCGATCGGCCACACCTGGCTGTGGACGCCTTTGGCCTCGATCGATTTGACCCACTTGGATGACTGCCCGCTGCGATCCAGCTTTGCACTGCTCACAATAAGCATGAGGTCAGCGTCGGTTCTCTCGACAAGATCAACGATCACCTGGCTACCCGACCGGCCGGGTTTGCCGGTCGGTAGACGCAATTCGACGATTCGTTTCTCGGCAAAGAGCGACAGATTGGCGCTCGAGTCGCGCAGTTGTGCCCAGTCGAATCCTTGCGCCGCAACATGCAGCTCGCGAGACGTGAATCCATGCAGTCGTGCGGCTTCGCGAATTGTGTCGAGCGCCTCGGACACCAGCAGGTGCTCGTCGCCCGTCACCAGGTAACAATGCGCCAGATTTTTCTGTAGATGCGAGGGAAGCTGGTTTGCGTTGATCTTCAACCAAGCTGCTCCATGCTGACCGACTCGCCTTCGAGCAGCACCGGAATACCGTCGGTCACGGGATACAGCATTTTGCCGTCATCGGTGACCAGCGCCTCCGCCAGGCGCGCGTCGAGCACGCGGCCATCCCGATTGCTCAGCCTCCCGGCATCGATCGCTTCATTGACCTCTTTGAGCGTCCCGCTCCTGGCGAGCGACAGCTCCTTGTGGGTCACAGGGCAGCGCAGTATTGCTAGTAGTCGTTTGTCCATATACCTTCCCGGTCTCTGATAGGATAACGGCATCTCGCTATGGATCAAGATATGTCGAAATCGGCCAGCTGGCTCGATGGCCTGGCGGTCGGCTTGTCGGCATTGTGCCTGATCCACTGCCTTGCGCTGCCGCTTGTCGTGGCGGGCCTGCCGTTTCTCGCGCAGTTCGCAGAAGGACACCTGCATTTGCAGATGCTGGTCATCGTGTTGCCGCTGAGCATCGTCGCGCTTGGGCTAGGATTTCGCCACCACCGCAACCAGAAGATCGTGATCGCGGGCGCCGTGGGCATGCTCACGCTGGTAATCGGCGCAACCGTAGCGCACACGCAGCTTGGTCTGGCCGCCGATCGCGTGTTTACGATCATCGGCGCACTGGTGCTGGCTGCGGCGCATCTCTTTAACAGCCTGCGCACCCGTGAGCATCGGAGCGCGGCGCTCAAATCGCGCTAGTGCGTCGCGGCAGAGACTTAGGCATAGCCTTGCGGAACCAAATGTGCCGGGATGGCTCGAAAATAGTGTGAGACGTTCCCTAATTTGGTTTATTGGGATATGAAACATTTTCCGGCATTGGCATGCTTTCACCTCAAACGGCCCAATCAAGAACCTGCTGCCGGCGTATGAAAAGTCACCCAGGCTGCCGCTGAGAATTTTCCTTGGTACCGGGTCGTTCAATAACAACACGTCGGCGAAATACAAGTTTCGCAAGGTGTTAGGGAATAAGGGCTATGACATGAAGTTTGTGCAGTCGAGAAAACGGCACAATTGGGACAACTGGAGGCCGCT
>JAOTUB010000012.1 GCA_029864095.1 Gammaproteobacteria bacterium
GCAGCTCGTCGGCGTTGATCCTGCTGACGTATTTGCCGACTACTATCAGATGACGCGATCGGAGCCGATGCCCCCGGTTGTCGTGGCCAGACGATCCAGGGTTAGCCGCGAAATGTCACCCGGGCCATGGATTGCCGTGATCATTGTCATTATCGTCGCCGCTGCCTCCTACTGGTGGTTCGTTGTGGAGTCGGAAACGCGCATAACGCCAGGACCCGCCAGCGAAGCGCCGATCGTGCCCGAGCAGACGGTGGATACGTCACCCGCCACCGAACAGCTCGTTGTCATAACCGGTGAACAGGCTCAGGAAGAGCCGGCGCCGGTCGTCAGTGAGCCGCTGCCAGAGCCGGTGCCGGCTGCGAATGGGGAGACGCGCATCACACTGAGTTTTTCCGGCGACTGCTGGACGGAAATCAGCGATGCGACAGGCAGACGGCTTTTTTTTGATATGGGCAGAACGGGAAACAACGTCGATTTGACGGGGCGGGCACCGTTTGCGGTGCTGTTTGGCAATGCTGAAAATGTCAGTGTTCGCGTCGACGGCAATGACTATCCGGTCTCGGCGTCAAATCCAGGCAGCCGAACCGCGCGTCTGACAATAGTGAAACCGTAGCAGACGACTGTGAAACCGCGCGCCATAAGAGGAATGAACGATATCCTGCCCGACGTGTCGGGCACGTGGAGATATCTAGAGTCCGTTGTGCGCGACATCGTGCAGTCATATGGCTATGACGAAATTCGCCTGCCGCTGCTCGAGCACACGGAGCTGTTTCGCCGTTCGATTGGTGAAGTCACCGATATCGTCGAGAAGGAAATGTACACGTTTGCGGATCGCAATGGTGAGAGCCTGACGCTGCGTCCGGAAGCGACAGCAAGCGTGGTTCGAGCGGGCATCACGAATGGGCTGCTACACAATCAGCGGCAGAAGCTCTGGACGTCCGGTCCGATGTTTCGCTACGAAAAGCCGCAAAAAGGCCGTTATCGGCAGTTCCACCAGTTCGACGTCGAGGCGCTGGGCTTCGATGGCCCGGATGTTGATGCCGAACTCATTATTATGTGCGCCCGAATGTGGCGAACACTCGGCTTGTCACGGCTGACGCTCGAGATCAATTCCCTCGGGACCGCCGATTCGCGCGCCCGCTATCGTAAGGCGCTTGTCGAGTACTTCTCCGGCGTGAAAAGTCGGCTTGATGAGGATAGTATTCGGCGCCTCGGGCAGAACCCGCTGCGGATTCTCGATAGCAAGAATCCCGACATGCAGGACATCGTGGCCACGGCACCTGTCATGCTGGATTTTCTCGATCAGGACTCGGCAGAGCATTTTCAGGCGCTCAAGGGACTACTGGAGGTTGCCGGAGTTGCCTACACCATCAATCCGCGGCTGGTTCGTGGTCTCGACTACTACAACCGTACGGTATTCGAGTGGGTTACCGATGCGCTGGGTTCGCAGGGTGCGGTTTGTTCGGGTGGCCGCTACGACGGACTCGTCGAAAAGCTCGGCGGGCGGCCGACGCCGGCCGTTGGTTGGGCGATGGGTATCGAGCGTCTCGTCGCGTTGTTTGCGGCTTGTGGAGCAGAGGCGCCGGCGGCAGGTACCGATGTGTACTTCGTGGCAGTGGGCGACAGCGCACTTGTGCAGGCATTCGCTCTGGCGGAAGACCTGCGCGACAGGGTTACAGGCATCAGGGTCGAAGCGAACCTTGGCGGCGGCAGTTTCAAGTCGCAGCTGAAGCGTGCGGACAAGAGCAACGCTGCGTACGCATTGATTCTTGGAGAACAGGAGATTGCCGATCAGTGTGTGGGCCTGAAACCATTACGCAGTACGGAGGATCAAAGCAGTATTGCAGTTGACGCGCTCGCAGAAACGCTGGCAGGGCGGCTTGGAAAAACCGTCGCGGGATAGGCGACACAAAATTCAGTAAGGGCAATAGCAGTGGACGATTTACAGTCAGAAAAAGAACAGATCGAAGAGATTCGCGCCTGGTGGGCCGAATATGGGCGCTACGTAATTGCGGGCGTCGTGATCGCCGTAGCGTTGATGGTCGGCTTTAACCAGTACAAGAGTAACAAGCTGGCGGCGGAGTTGGAGGCATCTGCGCTGTTCGAATCGCTTGCCGGACACGTATTTGAAGGTGATGTGGACGATGCCGAGCTTGTTGCCGATGAACTTGCCAATAATTATGCCAACACGTCCTATGCCGCTCAGTCAAAACTGGCGATGGCGCGCCTCTACATGGACAAAAGCCGGGACCAGGATGCTGCCGATGTTCTTCAAGAGCTTCTCGCGATGCGTGGCAACGGCGCTCTCAGGCATGTCGGACGACTGCGGCTCGCGCGTGTGCTGCTTTACCAGGACAAGCCCCAGGAAGTGATCGATCTGCTTGTTGGCCAGGACAACAAAGCGTTTGAGGGGTTGTATGCGGAGGCTCTCGGCGATGCGTTTGCGGCCCTTGGCCAGGTCGAGGCTGCGGGCGAGTCGTATCGCATTGCATTGGCCGATACCTCGCAGACGGTCAACCGCGGCCTTGTGCAGATGAAGCTGATCGATCTCCCGGACGCGCAACCTGTCCTGCCTGAAGTAAGCGGCCCCGAGCCCGAAGCCAGTGCCCCGGGCCCCGATGCGGTAACCGAGCCCGATGCCGAGCCAGTCTCTGACGATGAGGCCGGAGAGTCCGAATGACAACAACGATGCGCTCCATTTGCATTGTCGCTGCGGCGCTCGCATTGTCGGCTTGCGGCCTGTTTGGTAATGACGACGAGAAAGAACTCGAACCGACAAAACTGACCGACATAAAAACAACGCTTCAGATCAAGAAGCTGTGGAGCACGAAAGTTGGTGCTGACTCGGAGTTTCTGCGCATCGCGTTGCGGCCCATCGGTGACGGCAATCGCATCTATGCGGCGAGCCGCGACGGCAACGTTGTCGCGCTAAACCCTGACTCGGGCACCGAGTTCTGGCGCCGCAAGCTGGACATCGAATTATCTTCAGGCCCGGGTGTTGGCGAAGGACTCGTCGTGGTTGGCGCGGCCGACGGAGACCTCATCGCTCTGAGTGCCGATTCAGGCGATGAACTGTGGCGCGTAAATGTCGGTGGTGAATCGCTCGCCACGCCGACAATAAAAGACGATCTTGTCGTAGCGATCACGATTGACAATCGTCTGCGCGCGTTATCCGCTTTCGATGGCAGCGAACGCTGGATTGTCGAACAGTCCACGCCCAGGCTGACAATGCGGGGTTCGGCGTCGCCGGTGCTAGCCGGTACATCTGTCATAGCAGGGTTTGACAACGGCCGGCTTCTCGCCGTTAATCTGTCGACCGGCGACGTCCAGTGGGAGACGGTGCTGTCACCGCCCACCGGACGTTCCGATCTCGAACGACTGGCAGACATAGACGGCATGATCAGTGTTGTCGGCCCGGATGTGTATGCGTCCGGGTATCAGGGCAATATTGCCGCGATCGCTTCGGAGTCGGGTCAGATTTTGTGGTCCCGCGACGTGTCGTCCTTTGAAGGCGTGTCCGCCGACTGGAACAACGTGTACACGGTTGACGGGGAAGGCGCAGTCATTGCATTGACACGTCGTTCCGGCGACGAGGCTTGGCGTCAGAACTCCTTGTTGCGGCGTGAGCCCACATTGCCAATTGCCTTTCGGACAACGGTGGTCGTCGGCGACCTCGAAGGCTATTTGCACTTCTTCAGCAATTTCGACGGCGACCCCGTGGCTCGGGTCAAGGTCGGCGGGCAGGCCATCTCCAACGAACCGATCGTGGTCGCTGATCGGCTGTATGTGCAAAGTGACGCCGGCACCGTCTCTGCCTTCGTCGTGCAGGAGCCAAAACGCGCGCGCAACGCACCTGACATCTCAGACGAAGGCGCGTGAGATCCCGTACCCGGGTCTGATCTGATGCTTCCTGTTATTGCGTTGATTGGCCGTCCAAATGTCGGCAAATCGACGTTGTTTAATCGTCTTACGCGCTCGCGCGATGCTCTCGTTGCCGACTACCCGGGGTTGACGCGCGATCGCCAGTACGGCTTCGGCAAGCTCGGTCCAATTCCCTATCTCGCTATCGATACCGGCGGCGTCGCTGGCGGTGAAGTCGGCATCGAAGGACTCATGGTGGAACAGACTGTTCGCGCGCTCGAAGAGGCCGACGTGGCGATAGTCATGGTGGATGGCAGAGAAGGCCTGACAGCCGCCGACGAGCACGTCGCCGAGCTTGCGCGCAAGAACGCGAAAAAGACCTGGCTTGTGGTCAATAAAGCGGAGGGCCTCGACAGCGCAATCGCATCAGGCGAATTTCACGGGCTCGGTGTGGGCGACCCGGTTGCAATCTCGGCATCCCATGGCGACCGCGTAAAAGCGTTGATGGAAGCCGTGCTTGCCGATTTCGAGGTCGAGGACGGTACCGCGGCGGAGGCAGCGGCGGACGAAGACCAGAGGGAACTGCGTATCGCCGTGATTGGCCGGCCGAATGTCGGCAAGTCAACATTGATCAATCGGCTGATCGGGGAAGAACGGCTCGTTGTGTTCGATCAGCCAGGTACGACTCGCGATAGTGTGTCCGTGCCCTTCGAACGCAACGACCGAAAGTACGAGCTCATCGATACCGCGGGCATCCGGCGCAAGGCCAAAGTGCATGAGGCCATTGAAAAGTTCAGCATCATCAAGGCCCTGCAGGCAATCGAGCGCGCCCAGGTCGTCATTGCAGTACTGGATGCACACGAGGGCATTACGGAGCAGGACGTGAGCCTGCTGGGTCTCGTCCTCGAACGCGGCCGCGCCCTTGTCGTCGTTACGAACAAGTGGGACGGGCTGTCTGCTGCCGATCGCAAGCACGTGCGCGATGAACTCGACCGGCGTTTGCCGTTTCTCGACTTTGCCGAGCGCATAACGATTTCGGCGTTACACGGCACGGCAGTGGGCGACTTGTTGCCGGCCGTCGAGCGCGCATTTCGCGCTGCGACACGCGATCTGTCGACGACGGAGCTGACGCGTGAACTCGAGAGTGCCGTGACGGCGCATCCGCCACCACTCGTGCGAGGGCGTCGAATTCGCCTGCGCTATGCGCACCAGGGTGGCCGCAATCCACCCGTGATTGTCATTCACGGCAATCAAACCGAGCACGTACCGGAGGCTTATCGCCGCTACCTGATCAATCGCTTTCGCAAAGCGTTCAAGCTCAAGGGCACGCCCGTGCGCCTGAGTTTCAAGACAAGTAAGAATCCATTCAAAGGACGGCGCAACAAGCTGACGCCGCGCCAGGAGAGTAAGCGCAAGCGGCTGATGAAGCACGTTAAGAAGTAGGAGCCCGCTTCCCCGAATCGGGAATAAACAGCGGGCGACAAGCATGATATAAGTGCCCTAACGCAACCGGAGCTCATCGATGGGCCCTGCAACAAAGACTGTTACGTTGGAAGGACGTTTCCAGATGCACCGCGCCGGGCATCTCGAGTCGCCGACAATGGCCTACGAAACGTGGGGCGAGCTCAACGAGTCCCGCAGCAACGGCATCCTGATCTTCAGCGGTTTGTCGCCGTCAGCGCATGCCGCTTCGTCAGCCGAGGACCACTCTGCCGGCTGGTGGGAGGACATGATCGGTCCGGGTTTGCCGCTCGACTCGAATCGTTATCACATCATATGTGTTAACACGCTTGGTAGCTGTTTCGGCTCAACGGGACCTGCGTCAGTCGATCCCGCGACGGGAGAGATCTACCGGCTGAGATTTCCAACGCTGACGCTCGAAGACGTCGCTGAGGCAGCGTACGGCGTGGTTTGCCACCTCGGCATTGAGCAATTAGATTCAGTCATCGGCTGCTCGATGGGCGGCATGAGCGGACTCGCATATTGTGTGCGTCACCCTGGCGCCGCCCGCCGTTTTATCTCGATCTCGTCGGCAACACGTGCGTTGCCATTCGCAATCGCCGTGCGTTCACTGCAGCGTGAAATGATTCGCTCGGATCCGAAGTGGATGAACGGTAACTACGATCCCAAAGATCCGCCAATCACCGGGCAGCGCCTTGCGCGCAAACTGGGCATGATGTCGTATCGATCGCCCGAAGAGTGGAATCAACGATTCGGACGACAACGCACGACAGCCACTGAGGAAAACGTCAACGATCCATTCAAGATCGCTTTCTCGGTCGAAGCATACCTCGAGAATCACGCCAACAAATTCAGCGGTGGGTTCGATCCGAATTGTTACCTGTACCTGTCACGCGCCTCCGATCTGTTCGATTTGGCTGAGCATGGTGGATCACTCGAGTCGGGTTTTTCCAAACTCAGGCTCGAGCGGGCACTGGTGATAGGCGTCGTGACCGACATCCTGTTTCCGCTGCAGCAGCAGCGAGACATTGCCGCCGGACTCTCGGCGGTGTGCCCGAATACACGGCTCGTCGAGCTCGACTGCATTCGCGGCCATGACTCGTTCCTCGTGGACATGGACGCCTTTCGTCCCGTTATTTGCGATTTCTTTGAGACTTGCGGACCCTAGATTCCAGGGCCCATACGAACCATTGGCCTGCTCGTGAATCCAGTTGCCGGCACGGGTGCAGAGTTGCTCTGAAAGGCACGGATGGCGCGATGTACGCGCGCGCTCGAGATGGGCGCCATCGCTGATGAACTTGCGGTCGATAAGACTCTGCTGGGGACAGACGCTGGCATCGCCGGCACGCTGGCGGGCAGCGGCCGCAGTGAACGCGCTATTGTCGGGCTCCTGGACGGCATCTCTAGGGGCCACCGAGCTCGATGCTGAACCGGCCGGCTAAATCGACGTTACCGTGGGGCGCAATCATCCGATCGCGTTCGCTTCCGACTTAGCGCCTGGGCCGACTATCGCGAGGTTTATGGCTCGACATCAGGCATGTGGGTTCTGTCTCCGGCCTATGGCGGTGGCGGAGAGGCGTTCGACTTCAAATTCGTCGTAGCAAGGGGCAATTTCGAGGAACCGGGTGCCGACTCCGATCAATACAGCAAGGAAGGTTAGAAGAAGGGCAACGAACTCTTTGCGCGTAAGGTCGACTGCGACTCAGCGCGAGTTTACCTGACCAAGAACGTTCGGGTGGCGGAAGACGACGAGGAGTAACACGCGCAAGCCCGGAACACGGAAGCGGCGGGCTGCCCGCCGCCCTCCTGAGCAGTGGGCCTGAAGTTGTGTCGGATACTTCGCCGATCCGCTGAGTCGAATTCGGAATTGCTGCTGGCCTGGGCAGCCGGTGTACTTTACCCGGTTCCGCTATTCGTCCCGGTTTTGTCTGAAACGATCATTGCCGCGGCATTTCCGAGTCAGCGCGGCCCAGATAACTGCGCGATGGCGCATCCTGCGCCGCTCTGCGCACAGCAACCGTAACGCCCCATGTACCACGAGTTCGCGGTGGAACGCGCGGCGGCGGTGCGCCCGCAGCGGCAGGCCCCACCTGCATATAGCAGCCGTCTGCACGTAAGTACAAGCTCTCACTTGTGCTATTCAGAAACATCGCAACGTCCATAACGGAGGTGTTGGGTTATGAGGCCTCGATGCGCGACTGCTTTGGTATTTTCCTTCCTGGCTGCAGCGTGTAGCGCAATTCTGCTTGGCTGCGGCGGCGCCGGTAACGACGGCAGGATTGTGGCGCCACTGGTCCTGGCCGAGGAGTCACCGGCCGGCATTTACTCCGGCACGTTCACGTCGGCGAGCGGTGCACGCCCGATCGCGTATCAGACGGTTGGACTGATCAGCGAGAATCATGATGTGCAGTTTCTGTTGTCTTTTGACGCGCAGCGGCACTACGCGGGCTACGTCCTGGTACTTGGATCCGATATTTCTGGCTTGCTGTTCGAATACCGGGGCGTGTATGGCCGCTTCTTCGGCATCGATGGCGTGAGCGAGACGACATTTGATGGCAGCGTCGCCGAGGCGGACAACATTTTTGCCGACTATTCCGGGCCACGCGATCAGGGTCGGATCGACCTCGACTACATGGCCGCCTATGAAGCCGGCTCATCGCTGGATCGCACAGCCGGCATCTGGGCTTACAGTGAAGCATCGGCCGGCGGTGCTGTTTATGCAATTACCCTGGACATTGATGCGAATGGCCAGATCTTTGGCGCGGATTCGAGCGGCTGCATCTATAGCGGTCAGCTGAGCATTATCGATGCGCACTACAACATGTACCGAGCGCACGTCATGATCCACAACTGTGGGGTCCTTGACGGCGATTACAACGGTCTGGCTACTGTGTCCGCACTCGGTATCGGTCAGATGGAAAGGCTAAGACTCGGCGTTTCCAACGACGCGATCGCTTTCGCGGGCTTTTTCGACAAAACGTAGCGTGACCGGACGAATTTCGCTGAGAATCCTGTCGCGAAGACCCCAAAGGGGATGTTGGTTTTGAGTTTTCGAATCGTGCATACTCTGAACACGATCATGCCACGAAGAAACATCGTCGGCCGCGTTGGCGATCGAGACGCAGCGGCCCGATGGTGACCGAAAGCCAGGCGGCGCTGCCAGACTATCCAAAAAATTCCGGACGAGGCCGAAGACTGTGGTGCACAAGAGTGACGATGGAAATCTTCATACCGAGGCCCATGGCACCCGGGACCTGGATTTCGACACGACTGAAATTGATAACGCTGTAATGTCGGATATCGGCGACCGCGTCAAGCGGGCGTTCGACGGAGACGACGGGGTCGGACGGCACAGTGATATCAGTGTTCTTGATGTTGACGTGCTACCGCATGTCGAATCTGTGCAAGATGATACTTTCGCGCCCGGATTCGTCCTAAAGGATCGCTTCGAATTAGTGACGCTCGTTCACTCCGGCGGTATGGGTCACGTCTATAAAGCGGTCGATTATTGCCGGCAGCGCATTGGTTCAGAGAATATCCATGTTGCGATAAAGATGATGCGGCGCACGGCGGCCCCGGAGCACGAAGCGCACCTCGTCCTGGAGCGCGAGGCTGCAAAAGCGCAGGCACTGTCCCATCCCAACATCATCAACATCTTCGATTTTGACGAGCACGAGGACCGATTTTTCCTCGTCATGGAATGGTTGGATGGTGAGTCCGTCAACGCCTTGCTAAGACGCAACAGTGGCCAGCAGCTGGCGCCCGAGATTGCGTGGTCGATCATCGAGGGTGCTGCGGCCGCTATTGAACATGCCCACTCGCACAACGTGGTCCACGCCGATATCAATCCATCCAATATTTTCATCACTCGTAGTGGGGAAATAAAGCTATTGGACTTCGGCGTGGCGCGATACTGCGACGACTCGCAAGATACGTCTAACGTCCGACCTACGTGGGTGACACAGACATATGCGAGCCCCGAGGTGCTGTCAGGATTGCAACCCGTCTTTGAAGACGACGTTTTCTCGCTTGCGTGCATCGCCTATCGCCTTTTGAGTGGCCGACATCCCTTTGACGGCTCGATTTCAATAGTCGCCAAACATGAGGGTATCGAGGTTCCCTGCATCCAAGGCCTTGCCGATCGCGACTGGCTGGTTCTATGTCGCAGCCTGTCGTATGCGCGCGCGGACAGATGTGAGCCGATCAGCGCGTTCATTCGCCACACGACATCCACCGCAAGGCCCGAAGTGGCGAGCCCAGGGTACCGTCGTATGCGTACGCTTTGGCCGCTCGCCGCGTCCGTCGCCGCGCTGGCTATAATCGCCGGTGGCTGGTGGTTTTGGCCGAGTGAGACATTGAACAAACCTGCGGTCGAAGCGCAACGATCGCCCGCCGACGAACCGACCACGAGCAATACAGAAGCAGTCCCTGTGCAAGCCCCGGTGAACAAGCTTTTGGCCAGCGCGGTCGAAGCGGTCGAAGAGGGGCGCCTCGTAGGCCCGGAACCTGGCAATGCACGCTCACTGTATCGCAAGGCGCTGGCGATTGAACCGACCAATCCTGGGGCGCTGCGAGGCTTGCGGAGCATTAGCGACACCTACGTGCAGCAGGCAAATCAGGAACTCGTTAGCGGTAATCCTTGGCAGGCCTCTGCCGCGCTCGCTATTGCCGCCGAGACGGATCCGGGCAATCCCGCGATCATGATTACCAATGAACTGCTCATTGCACAAGGTGACCGCCAGTTGGCCAGCGCCCGCCTCGCAGCCGTGGAAGGAGATACAGAGCGGGCTGCCGAAATGTTGTCCATAGCCGAGAATTTTGCTCACCTCGATGAAGTTGCGATAAACGAAGTCCGCGAACAATTGGCGCGGCTCGCGCAAGAGGAACTGTTCCTCGAGAGACTTGCGGCGGCAGAAGAGCATATTGACAGAGGCCGACTGACAACGCCGGCGCAACAGAACGCGCAAACCGTGTTGGCCGAGTTGTACCGGGACCATGGTGACGATCCGCGGCTGCTCAGGTCGATGGAACGCCTCGGCGAGCGTTTATTGACGCGCGCGTCCGTTGCCACCGCCGCTGCTGAATTCTCGACTGCCGGTGAGCTGCTGGATACCGTCGATGCCCTCGGTGTGCTCTCCCCCGGGGTGGCCGCAGCCAGGGAATCGCTGCGGACCGCCGTCGATGCTACAGACTTCGATCAGGCAGCTGCCGCAGGAAACGATGTGCCGGAATTGCCAACTGTCGCTTCTTTGGATACGCAGGCGAATCTGCCGGCGACGCCCGCAGCCAGCGATGTAGCATTGGCAACAACGCTGGAATCAAAGGGCAGTGAATCGGGATTGATTGACGCCCGGACGCGGACGGCACGCGAGCCCGTGCGCGCCGATACTGCAGAATCGCTCAGCACAACCACGGCTGAGCCCGGGAAGCCAAAGCTGAGCAGATTGGATGAGCTGGGCATCCGCTCGTATGTCGCACCAAGATATCCACGTAATGCATCGCGACGCCGCATAAGCGGTCTTGTTCATGTTGGCTTTGATGTCAATACGGACGGCAGCACGAGCGCGATCAAGGTCGTCAGCTCTGAGCCGAGTGGTGTATTTGATGCCAGTGCCGAGGAGGCGGTCAGCCAATGGCAATTCGCGCCGCAGGATCGCGTGATCAGAGCAAATGTGACCGTGCGGTTTGAGCTGCCGCGATGAGCACGCGTGAGGATCTGTAGCACGGCCGCTAGGTACAAGCACGAATTGCAAATTCACGCGCAAGTTCCACGATAGAGACGGAGTTCTAGAAGGCGGTGATCAATGGCTCAGTGGAACATGTTGGCGGGTTGGACCGGCATGATATTCGGGCTACTGACCGGTGCCGCCATCGGCCTGTTCTTCCATCAGGAGTCATTTGCAGGCGGCTACGCATCGTTTCGCCGCCGCATGCTGCGGCTCGGACACGTCGCATTCTTCGCACTCGGAATCATCAATGTCGTATTCGCGCTGTCGCTGACGACAACTGAAGTCGTACTGAGCTACCCGAAAGTCGCGTCGCTAAGCCTGGTTGCCGGCGCAGTTCTGATGCCGCTGACCTGCTATCTCTCCGCCTGGAAGAAACCGTTTCGACATCTTTTCCCGCTGCCCGTTGTTTGCGTCGCGATCACTCTGGTGCTGATTCTGCAAGGAATAGTGACGTTATGAAACTTGGTCTGATTGCCATGAGCGCCACACGTGCTCATAACGAGGAACTTACAAAGCTCGGTTTTACGCTGCCTGGATTCGTTGATCGAAGTCGCGTAATCGCCTCGCTTCCCAGCCTCGGCCTGCTGACATTGGCCGGAATGACGCCGCCAGGTATCGAAATGGAGTACATGGACGTGCCGGATCTGACCCGGGTGGACGGCCTGCCGGGCGAGTTCGATGTCGTCGCGATCTCGTCATTCACGGCACAGATCAAAGAAGCCTATGAACTTGCGGATCGATATCGGGCCGCGGGTACGACGGTTCTTCTTGGGGGGCTGCACGTAACGGCGCTTCCCGATGAGGCGCTGGCGCATGCGAATTGCATTGTCGTTGGCGAGGGCGAGCCGTCCTGGCCAAACGTGATCAACGACTTTCAAAAGAATCGATTGCGACGGATCTACGACTCCAGACAACGGCCATTCAATATGGCAGAAAGCCCCATACCGCGTTTCGATCTGTTGAATCAGGATCACTACAATCGAATGACCGTGCAAACCGCGCGCGGTTGTCCGTTCAATTGCGAGTTCTGCGCCGCGTCCGTCAGGCTGTCACCGTTCTATCGGCTGAAACCATTTGAAAATATTATTGCCGAAATTCGGCGCATCAAAGAGCTGCAGCCGCAGCCGTTTATCGAGTTTGCAGACGACAATACCTTCGTCAACAAGCGCCACGGCAAGGTGCTGATGCGCGCTCTGCAAGCGGAACACATCAAGTGGTTTACTGAAACAGACATTTCAGTCGCGGAGGATGATGAGCTGCTTGGTATGATGCGAGACGCCGGCTGCGTCCAGGTACTGATCGGATTCGAAAGCGCCACGCGTGCAGGCGTGCATGGGATTGAATTGAAGTCAGACTGGAAGGCAAGGCAGTTCGATGACTACATGTCTGCCATCGACAAAATTCAAAGCTACGGAATTTCGGTTAACGGCTGCTTCATACTCGGCATGGACAATGATGGTCCGGATTGCTTCGAAAACGTCGTTGAGTTTGTTCGTGACAGCGGTCTTTACGATGTGCAAATAACGATGCTGACGGCGTTTCCCGGCGCCCCGCTGTATCAGCGCTTCAAAGTCGAAGGGCGTTTGCTCGATGAGACCGCGTGGGAACTCTGCACGCTATTCGACGTGAATTTCAAACCCCGGAACATGAGTCCAGGCGATCTCGAGTCCGGGTTCAGGTGGCTCGTCGAAGAATTGTACAACCAGGAGTTTACCGATGAACGGCATCGTAAATTCCATGAGCGACAAGCGGCGCTGCTGGCCAGCAGACACCGCAAGGAGGGTACTGTGAATGAACATCACTATCGTTAAAGGACTTTTTATTATCGCCGCGATTTACGACGGCGTTCTCGGCCTGCTATTCCTGATTGCGCCGGGACTTGCGTTCGAGATGTTCGAGGTCGTGCCGCCGAATCACTTTGGCTATGTGCAATTTCCGGCTCTCCTGCTGCTGATTTTTGCCGCGATGTTCTATCGGGTCTCGCAAGATCCGGTGCCGAATCGATTCATCATGCTGTACGGCGTCGCATTAAAGACTTCCTACAGTGGCATAGTCTTTTACTACATGCTGACGACTGGCGTCCCGGCAATGTGGGTTCCGTGGGCGTGGGCAGACCTGGTTTTCCTCGTACTGTTCCTGATGAGCTGGAACTACACGGGCCGCCTTGCGAACGCGCCGGCGGAATAGTCTGCTGAGATAAGCGGGAAACGCGTTATTGCGTGTCGTCCGGCAGCACCAGCGCAGGATCGACGGCGGTGCCGTTCAAATAAGTGCCAAAGTGCAGGTGTGGGCCGGTCACACGACCGGTCGCACCGACCGCGCCTATTGAATCTCCGGCTGCGACTTGCTGACCTTCCGCAACGCCAATCTCGCTCAAGTGACAATACATGGTCACGTAACCCTGGCCGTGGTCGATAATGACGGTATTGCCGTTGAAGAAGTAGTCGCCTGTCGCCGTGACGACCCCGTGCCGCGGTGCGAGGATGGACTCGCCCGCGGGCGCGGCGATGTCCATGCCTTTGTGCGGTGAACGCGGCTGATCGTTAAAGAAGCGGCGCAGGCCAAAACTCGAGCTGCGCGCACCCTCGACAGGCGGTTCGAGGCTGATGCCGTCGAGCGGCACATTACGCCAGTTCGTAAGCGCTGCGTCGATGATTTTGCGTTCCCTCCCAACTCGCTGCAGGTCTTCTTCGCTCAGCGAGACGTACCCTTTGCTGACCTTCAGGCGCTGCTCGGGATACGCGTGTTCCCGCACGCCGAATGTGAGACTTGATCCGTCAGCCAGCATTATCGTGGCCTCACCAATCGATGTGTCCAGGGGCACGCCAATTGCCGCGCGCCAATGACCGCCGTCGTTCATCACGAGCACGCGCCTGCCGTCGTACTTGACAACTGGCGTCGCGCCCTCAGCCGCACCCAGATCAATAAGCGCGATGCCGCCGGGCCAGGCGGCATCGGCAGTTGCGACGTTTAGCCACATCGCAAAAACTATCGGTGCAAGGATGTGCAGGCGATCAATCATAGTCATCCTGATTTCGACTTCACCGTCGCAATTAGTTCACCCTTGGCAAGTCTTGCCCGAATGTCATCACCCGCTGCGGCATCTGCGGCATTCATCAAGACTTTGCCAGACTTCACATCCTCGACAATTGCGTAGCCTCTGTCGAGCGTCGCCAGCGGGCTTACCGCGTGCAGTCCACGCATCGCAAGCTCGAGCCGGTGACTGCTGTCCGCAACGGAGCGGCCAGCGCCAGCACGAAGACGCTGCCACAAGTTCGTAAGCACAGGTTGCTGCCGTAGCAGGTCCTGAGTGATCCCGGATGCCAGACGGCGGCGCAGCTCCCGCAGGCGCTCGTGCTGTCGCAGCAGAGTCTGTTGCGGACTGGTCTGCAGCAAGCGCCGGCTCAACCAATCCAGCGTCTGGCCGCGGTTCTCCAGGACGCGTTGCCCTGACCGGGCGAGTCGTGAGGTAAGAGAGTTGATCGCCCGCAGCCAATCGCCACGATCCGGAACAATCAGTTCGGCAGCACCCGAGGGCGTCGGCGCTCGCACGTCGGCGACGAAGTCGGCGATCGTAAAATCGATCTCATGGCCGACGGCGCTGACGATCGGTATGGGGGACTCGGCAATAGCGCGCGCCAGCCGCTCGTCATTGAACGCCCACAGGTCCTCGAGCGAGCCGCCACCGCGGCTTATGATCAGCACGTCGCACTCATCGCGCCGGATGGCGGACTGCAAAGCAGCAATGAGTTCCGGCGTCGCCGCGTCGCCCTGCACGGCGGACGGATAGAGGACGACGGGAATGGACGGGAAACGGCGTGCCAGTACGCTCAGGATATCGCGTATCGCGGCGCCGGTCGGTGACGTTATGACGCCGATGCGCTCGGGCAGTGGAGGTAGTTCCTGTTTGCGGTCTTCGTCAAAAAGGCCTTCGGCGGCGAGCTTCTTCTTCAGAACCTCGAACTGCCGCTTCAGGGCGCCTTCGCCGGCGGGCTCCACCTGCTCGACGATCAGCTGATAGTCGCCGCGCGCTTCGTAAAGGCTGACGCGGCCGAACACGAGCACCTGATCACCGTTTTTGAGCGCAATCGTCGGGCCACGCTGGTGCTGGCGGAAAAATGCTGCGCGAATCTGCGCAGATTTGTCTTTGAGGCTGAAATAAAGGTGGCCCGAGGCGGGCCGGGCCAGATTCGAAATCTCGCCCTCGACCCAGAGGCGTGTGAGTCCGGTCTCGAGCAGTGTCTTGACCTGACGGTTGAGCTGGCTGACGGTGATTGCGGCCGCCATGGCATGCGCTTGGCCCGCTTTTTCCATGCTCGCGAGTATAGCGAAGCACGCAAAGCTTTTGCCGAAAATTTCATCGGCGTACAATTAACCGTTTACCCTCGTCACAGGACCCAAAAACTCCATGCGAATCGCCAAGGAAGCCCTGACCTTCGACGACGTTCTGCTGCAGCCGGGCTACTCCGAGGTGCTGCCGCGCGAAGTCGATCTAAGCACGAGTCTGACGCGGTCGATCAAGCTCAATATTCCAATTCTGTCCGCAGCGATGGATACGGTTACCGAAGCGCGCCTCGCGATCGCTCTGGCGCAGGAAGGTGGCCTCGGCATTGTCCACAAGAACATGTCGATCGAGAACCAGGCTCGCCAGGTGTTGCAAGTGAAGAAGTTCGAAAGTGGCATCGTGCGCAATCCGATCACCGTGTCTCCTGATATGACGATCCGTGACGTCATCGAGCTCACCCGCTCCTTGAATATCTCCGGCGTGCCGGTCGTCGATGGGAAGGAGACGGTCGGCATCGTGACGCATCGCGATCTGCGGTTTGAGACTCATCTCGATGCGCCGGTATCGACCGTCATGACACCCAAGTCCCGGCTCGTGACGGTGGGCGAGGGCGCGGACAACGACGAAGTGCTTTACCTGCTGCACAAGCATCGTATCGAAAAAGTGCTGATTGTCGACAAAGACTATGAACTCAAGGGCATGATTACGGCGAAGGACTTTCAGAAAGCCAAGGACTACCCGCAGGCGTGTAAGGACGAAAGTGGCGCACTGCGCGTCGGCGCCGCAGTGGGCACTGGCTATGAGACCGATGATCGTGTCGAAGCGCTCGTCGAGGCCGGCGTTGACGTCATCGTTGTCGACACATCACACGGTTTTTCAAAAGGCGTTATCGATCGTGTCAAGCGAGTCAAAGACGCGCATCCTGACGTTCAGGTAATGGGCGGCAACGTCGTCACCGGTGACGCGGCCACAGCCCTCGTCAAAGCCGGTGCCGACGGCGTCAAAGTCGGCATTGGGCCGGGTTCGATCTGCACCACTCGCGTCGTTGCCGGTGTCGGCGTGCCGCAGATCTCGGCAGTGGCCGAGGTGGCCGCCACATTGAAGAAGTCGGGTGTACCGTTTGTCGCCGACGGCGGCATCCGCTATTCCGGCGACATTGCCAAGGCGCTGGTTGCCGGTGCGTATTCGGTCATGATCGGCGGTCTGTTTGCGGGTACCGAAGAGTCACCTGGCGAGGTCGAACTCTATCAAGGCCGATCGTACAAGTCCTACCGCGGCATGGGTTCGCTCGGTGCGATGGGTCAATCGCACGGCTCATCGGATCGCTACTTCCAGGACGCGACCGAGGAACTCGAGAAGCTTGTCCCCGAAGGCATCGAAGGTCGCGTTGCATACAAGGGTGGCCTCGTCGCTATCGTGCATCAGCTGATTGGCGGCGTTCGCGCTGCAATGGGGTACACGGGCAGTGCATCGATTACCGAAATGCGCACGAAGCCACAGTTTGTGCGGATCACGGGAGCGGGCATGAAAGAAAGCCACGTGCATGACGTAACGATCACCAAAGAAGCACCGAATTACCGCTCCAACTGACGGAAATTGAATTCATGAGCCAGCCCGCCGCGGCCAGCAACGCCCAACGCCCCGATATACATGCACATCGTCTGCTGATCGTCGATTTCGGCGGCCAGTACACGCAGCTGATTGCCAGGCGTGTTCGCGAGTGCGGTGTGTATTCGGAGATTCACCCCTGGGACATGTCGGACGACGATGTCCGCGAGTTTGCGCCGGCTGGCATCGTGCTTTCGGGTGGGCCCGAGTCCGTTAACCTGGACGATCCGCCCCGCGTTCCGCATGCGGTATTTCAACTCGGCGTACCGGTGCTCGGCATTTGTTATGGCATGCAGTCGATGGCGGCCGAACTCGGCGGCAAGGTCGAAGCCTCCGAGCATCGCGAGTTCGGCTACGCTGAGATATCGCCGGGCGACTCTGATCTGTTCGGGGGCTTCAGTGACGCGGATAGCGGCAAACCCATGCTCAAGGTCTGGATGAGCCACGGCGATCGCGTCGAGGCGGTGCCGCCGGGGTTCGAAATATCGGCGCAAAGCCCGAACTCCCCGATTGCGGCGATGGAAGACAAAGCGCGGCGTTTCTATGGCGTGCAGTTCCACCCCGAAGTGACACACACCCTGCACGGCGACGCGATTATGCGCCGCTTCGTTCGCGAAGTTTGCGCTTGTCCGGGCGACTGGACGCCCGGCAACATCGTCGCGGACGCTGTTGCTCATGTTCGCGAGCAGGTGGGTGAAGGGCAGGTGTTGCTCGGGCTGTCGGGTGGCGTGGATTCGTCGGTCGTGGCGGCGCTACTTCACGAGGCCATCGGCGATCAGCTCACCTGCGTCTTCGTCGATCACGGGCTGCTGCGGCATAACGAGGGCGATCAGGTCATGGAGACCTTCGCCAAGCACATGCACATCAACGTCATTCGAGT
This sequence comes from Gammaproteobacteria bacterium, assembly GCA_029864095.1. Classification (GTDB taxonomy): domain Bacteria; phylum Pseudomonadota; class Gammaproteobacteria; order Steroidobacterales; family Woeseiaceae; genus UBA1847. The sequence continues at coordinate 17,825 of JAOTUB010000012.1, forward strand.
GAACGCGGCGGACCGGTTTTTCGCTGCGCTGAAGGGCGAGTCGGACCCGGAGAAAAAGCGCAAGATCATCGGCGGCATGTTTATTAAAGTGTTTGATGAAGAGGCGCACAAGCTCGAGGGCATCGAATGGCTGGCGCAAGGCACGATCTACCCTGACGTCATCGAATCGGCCGGCAGCAAGACGGGCAAGGCTCACGTCATCAAGTCGCATCACAACGTTGGCGGGTTGCCCGACGACATGCGCATGTCACTCATCGAACCACTACGGGAGCTCTTCAAGGACGAAGTCCGAAAGATCGGACTTGAACTCGGACTGCCGCGCGAGATGGTATTCCGGCACCCGTTCCCGGGGCCCGGACTCGGCGTTCGCGTACTGGGTAAGGTCAAGCGCCAGTACGTCGAAAAATTGCAGCTTGCCGACGAAATCTTTATCGAGGAATTACATAAGCATGATCTTTACGACGTGGTTAGTCAGGCGTTCGCCGTGTTTCTGCCCGTCAAGTCAGTGGGTGTTATGGGTGACGGACGCCGTTACGATTATGTCATTGCGTTGCGCGCGGTTGAGACGATCGATTTCATGACGGCGCGATGGGCTCGCCTGCCGTACGATTTTCTCGAACGGGTCTCACTTCGTATCATCAACGAAGTGGACGGTATCTCGCGAGTGACCTACGACATCTCCGGTAAACCGCCGTCGACGATCGAGTGGGAATAAATGGATACGCGAGACGCGGCGTTCATGCAGTCAGCGTTACGTGAGGCGGAAAAGGCAGCCACGGCTGGCGAAATACCGGTTGGCGCAGTCCTCACGATGGGTGACGAGATACTCGCTGCCGGGCAGAATCGATCGATTCGTGATTTCGATCCCAGCGCTCATGCCGAGGTAGTGGCGCTACGCGCTGCATGCCACGCTCAGAGCAATCACCGGCTGGGCAACGCGACCTTGTACGTGACGCTCGAACCTTGCGCAATGTGCGTAGGGGCACTCGTGCAGGCGCGAGTCAATCGCCTGGTTTTCGGCGCCTATGATCCGAAAGCGGGAGCCGTCGGAAGCGCCATCGATCTGACCGACAGTGCGGCTTTCAATCATCGATTTGAGGTGTTGGGCGGCGTGCTTGCCGATGAGTCCGGTGCGTTGTTGCAGGACTTCTTTCGCTCCCGACGCTAAACTCTGAGTCATATGGCAACTGATTCAAAAAACATCGATCGACGCGAGATCAGTGAAGAGGCGATCCACTGGGATCCGGACGTCAGCTACAGCGGTTACCTGTCTCTGGATGCGCTTCTCGAATGTCAGAACGTACGCACTGACTCGCACGACGAGATGATGTTCATGATCATCCACCAGGCCTCCGAATTGTGGATGAAGCTCTGCATTCATGAGATCACAGCTGCGATGCGTGAGGTTGCGAACGACAATCTCGGTGCGGCATTCAAGATGCTGTCGCGCGTGTCGCATATCCAGGCCCAACTGCGTCACAGCTGGGCAGTGCTATCGACGATGACGCCGTCCGATTACCTTAGCTTTAGGGACGACTTGGGACAAAGTTCGGGTTTTCAGTCATTCCAGTATCGCGAGATTGAATATGCGTTGGGCAACAAGAATGCCGCATTGATGGAAGTGCATCGGCGCAACCCGAAGCGGTATCAGCATCTTGAGAAGGTGCTCAAGGCGCCGAGTTTTTACGATCTTTGTTTGCAGCATCTGGCCCGGCACGGCTTCGCGATACCGGATAACTATCTGCAGCGGGACTGGTCGCAACCTTACGTGCCTTCAGCTGCAGTTGAAGCAGCCTGGGGTCGGGTCTATGCATCGACAGATGAGCATTGGCAGCAATACGAACTGGCGGAAAAACTCGTCGATCTCGAGCACGAGTTTCAGATGTGGCGCTTCAGTCACATGAAAACGGTGGAACGCATTATCGGCTATCGCAAGGGCACCGGCGGCACGAGCGGTGTCGCGTTTCTCGAGAAGGCTTTGTCGCTGCGCTTTTTCCCCGAACTGTGGACCGTACGGACCGAGCTACAGTAACTACGCGGTTTCTTCTGGCTTCACGGGAGCGGGCGGTTCTATCTCTTCGGGGATATCGAATTCACGCAAATCCGCTTCTTCGTTCTCGGTCAACCACCGCAGGATGTTGTAGTAACTCCTGATATTGTTGACATACAAGACAGGCTCCCAGCCGCGTGCGTAGCCGAAAGGCACTCGTGAGTACCACTTGCGCTGCGCGAGCAGCGGCAAAGCCTTGCTGAGGTCTACCCAGGTGTCCGGATCGCCGCCTTGCCACTCGACAATCTGTTGTGCGTCCTTTACGTGATTGAAGCCGACGTTATAGGCTGCGAGCGCCATCCATGTCCGGTCGGGCTCTTCGACAGTATCAGCAACGCGTTCTGTCTGCCGCGCGTAGTACTGTGCGCCGCCGAAGATACTGTTCTTCGGGTCTACGCGGTCATCAAGACCGAGATATTCGGCGGTGTCCTGGGTGAGCATCATGATGCCGCGGACGCCAGTAGGTGACACAGCACCCGACCGCCAGTGGGATTCCTGGTAGCCGATGGCGGCAAGCAGACGCCAGTCGATGCTCCATTGTGCAGCCGCCTCTTCGAACATCGCCCGATATCGCGGCAAGCGGCTCTCGTAGTGACGGATGAAATTGCGCGTGCCGACATAGTCGAACTTGTTGGTGTGACCGTAGTAGCGATCTTTGATCCGCGCCAATAACCCATCCCGATCGATATTGATCAGAAAATCGTCCGCGCGGCGCAACAGGCTGTCGCCCGTTGCTCGCGGAAACGCCCAAGCCAGCGGATCGCCGAGTTCGAGGTCTAGCGCGACGCGCAGATCCGGGTAGAAGTGGCGTTGAATGTTGAATTCCGTGCTGTCGGCGATCGTGAAATCAATTTCGCCCTCTGCGACTTTGGCTAGCAGGTCGGCAACCTCCACGTCGGCGTTTTCGATCCAAGTGAGTTCCGGATAGATTTCCTGCAACGACACGAGCATGTCGACATGACTCGTTCCAGCAACGACTTCGACGTTGCGGCCGAGAACCTCGTCCACCGCTCGCGGTTTGCCCGTCCCCAACTTGTAGATCAGATGCATATCGACCAATTGATAGGGATGGCCGAAATTTACGTAGTCGCGACGTGAATCAGTGATGGAAAGGCCGGCCGCAGCCATATGCGCTTTGCCGGTCGTCAGGTAGGGCAGGACCTCCGAGACGCTTTGCACGGTCTCGATAACCAGTTCCACGCCTAGGTCGTCCGCAAACGCCTGAGCCAGATCGTATTCGGGTCCGGAGGGGCCGTCGGGACCAACGACGAACGCGGTGGGGCTGTCGCGCGTGACAACACGAAGTTCACCGACCTCGAGAACCTGGTCGAGTAACGGCGGTTGCGATGAGCAGGTGCCGATCAATGCCGCCAATGAAAGGTAAAGCAAAAGGCGCAATTCGGTCTCCATGCTCCTTCAGTCCCGATCGTCAATTTTGCCACAAAGCAGCGCTTGGGACTGCTGGCGCGGGGGAAACGCATTGCGTACAATCCGGACCCCGCCAATGGAGAGGTGCCGGAGTGGTCGAACGGGCCTGATTCGAAATCAGGTGTGCGGTTAACCCGTACCGTGGGTTCGAATCCCACCCTCTCCGCCAATTTCGAATTGCTCGAAAACACCTTCAAGCCTTGGGAAATATATGTTTCGCAAGGCTTCGTGGAATGTCCCCAATTGCGTCAGTTGGTCTGAAATGGTGTGATCTGGTGCCTGTTTGGCACGATCACGGCACGATATATTTAGCTTTGGTATCGAAATTTGAGATGCCCTGCTAGCCAACACAGAGTATTCTTGCTTTCGAAATCCGCTTACTTCACCGAGGATTACTGTGACTGAGTTATCTAGCCCAGCCTGGATTACGGAATCGCTGAGAGGGACCGCGTTCGGTGATATATCGATTGATGATGCCAAAGGATGGTGGTCTCAGTACGCCGATGTCGAGCCCGAAGCAGAGATAACAAAAGCGAAAGCCGGACAGTATTCTGCTCATAGCGAGTTCATGGGCGGAATATTGATATTGGAGGTGACACCGGGAAGGGTGGACTGGCACCTTCGTTCGAAGCCACCTGAGGAAAACGAGGAAGTTGAGTTCCCGAATTTCGGGCCAATTGAGGGACCGCTGGAAAAATTCTCAGAAATAGTCAAAGCGTGGTCAGCGAATGCTTCTGGCTTGCAGAGAATGGCGTTTGGAGCGGTCTTATTGTGGCCGACGGAGGATCGGCTCGGTGGATATCAAGCAGTTCAATCTATGCTTCCGGCGGTCCAGATTGATGTTGAAAATTCTGCGGACTTTTTCTACCAAATTAATCGACCAAGACCGACTAAGACGGGTATTGACGGACTGATTTTAAATCGGCTGTGCAAATGGTCGGTATTGAGAGTATTTGGAGGTAGATACCGTCTAGACTCAGATAAGAGCTTGATTTCCACCGGTATGACGGAGCGATTTGCTGTCCGTCTCGAACTAGACATGAACACGTCGCCGGATGTACTAGATGTGCTACCAGTCGATAGACAAGCAGACATCTTTGATGAGTTAATTGGTCTTGGATTAGAGATTTCTTCGAATGGTGACCAGCCGTGAATCAGCTGAACACGACAATGCGGCATCGTCCGGCGCGCACCGTCAACTACCTGCCAAGCAGCAGCTACGTTGAGACGGCCGGGCAGCTGTGGGACTTTTCAGAGGATCAGGAGCAAGGGGCAACGGTGGCTCCGACGGTCTGGTATGGGACGGTCAATGCTGGATTGCGCGTCCGCGACAAGACTCCTACTCTTTTCATTATCGACGGAACGATTGGCGCCCGGCTATCGTCTCGAGGCGATGATAGCGCCACCCGGCAGGATAAAGAACTAATGGGGATATTGGCGCAGATACGAAAATTGGTGGTCGATGGTCATGTCGCCGAAGCACGTAGCCTCTTTGCGACCTTGCCCGATTACGCTAACGCGGAACCTGCAGCCCGATCACTTGCCAGAGTGCTCATGTTGCCAAAGGTCGAAAAATCGCAGACCGGCACCGGTCACAAAATAAGTCGTAAATGGATGCGACAGAATAGCTCGAATTTCAAGGGGAGGTGGGTTGCTCTGATGGATGATGAGTTACTAGGCGACGATAAAAGCTGCATCGCGTTACGCAAGCGTATCCGCGGTGAGCGGAAAAGTCTGGCAGGAGTCCAATTCCTGTTTGTGAGCTAGTCTATGTCGCAGCTCTGGCTTCGAGATTCTGCTGACGGCTACACTCAATGGACGTCGGGAGTGTCTGATATTGAGGTTCACGCAGAGAACGGCCCATTCCAGGTACCAATTTCAGTTCCTTGCCGTCTTGGCAACCTCGAGGAGACTCATTTCGCGCTGCTAGATACCGGTTCTGCGCGAACCATCATCGGCGGTGAATTTGTGGAGTTGCTTGAAGACGACTTCGGACCTGAACTACTACCAGAAATGTTCATTCAATCGAGATTGGGCGGTTGGAAAGTATCTGGCCCCCTGCATGAGTTGAAGATATCACTGCCGTCTTTGGGTAACTTGGGCGTTGATCTAGATGTCAACGCCCAAGTCGTCGCGATCAAAGATTTCCCATCGTTGATGGTGCTTGGGGTTTACGGATTTCTCGAGTCAATACGATTTGCGATTGAACCTTCAAATGAGCCAATGATGTACTTCGGACTATACGACTAGTCGATCTCATCAAAGACGTAGTTTCTTGATTTGGATCATGGTGCTTCGTGCAACTCTGCAAAACTCTCCGGATGCCGTACGCCAAAATCAATGTCCAGCAACGCGCGAACCGAAACCGATCCTGACGCGAAGTTTGATCCATATGGGTCAGAAAGAATTTCAAGAACGCCCCACATTCCGACTAGGAAATCCTGCCAGTTGGCGAATAGCACGTAGCCGGCCGGCACGCTTGAACTTGCCAATGCTGGGTAGCCGTTCATTCTTCCGCCATCTCGTGTTTGCTCGAACACGAACTGACCTGTATCTGTGCCCTTGTCGGTGGTCTTCAAGGCACCCTTCAATGACGGCGTCAATATGTACGACAGCGCGCCCTGTGCTGCGTTGTCTGCGTCGAGGTTGGATTCCAGGGCGACTATGTCAGTGAAGCCAGGAAGGGTCGCATTCGGATACGTAAGCCCTGTGATGCCACTTGTATTGAGGATGCCAGTGGGTTGGTTTCCCGTACCATCAGCGCTGATCGCAGCAGAGTCGATTTCCGTGGCAATCGTCGCGGCTAGGTCCTCGCGGACAAGTTGCTCGATCCCGGGCGAAGATTGGTGAAGCATGCGATGCGAAATTACCGTCAGGCCTCCAACAGTGTTTGGTGACAACGTGATCTGATCGAAGGTCGGATCGTCGGCCGTCAGTGAATCACCGCCGTCTCCGGCAATCCAGCCGACAGACGCGGACGCTGTCTTGCGCGGGATGACAACGTCGCCTTGCAAACCGTCGAGAATGCGCACGTTCTGCGACATTACAGCGGACTTTGCTCGCAACACATCAACGAACTCGCCAGCTAGGAACTCTTCGGGGACAAGATTGACGCCTGACCCACCTTTTTGAACGACTCGAGTGGAAAGAGCTTCCATCGGAATTAACAGACCCTGAGTAGATCGATTTAATTGCTTTGCAAGAGCGCGAGAAACGTCGATTTCGAAACCGGCCTCTCGCTGTGCTTTCGGGTCCGTCGTTGCCCGAATCGCCCGCACTAACGAGTATTTCGCTAGTTCTCCGCGGGTCAGGCCGGAGATCGAGGGCTCCCGCGCGCGACCATATCCAAGCTGAGACTGAACATCATGCGTTGAGGCGATTTCAATCGTAGGCTGTGCGCCGGGCATCTTATCGAGGATCACTTGCCCAAAATCGGCGGAAGTTCTGCCTTCCTCGATGAATTGGTCAGCGAGATCACGGTGACCATACTTCGTCGCCATGAAATTGATCGCAGAAATGCGCTCGCGCTCTTCTAACACGGATGCCTGAGCCATCTTGCGTTGGCGTCGAGACGGTGTGTCGACATTGTCACTGGTCTTAGTAGACATACTATTGCTCCGAAAAAACTGTGCGTTGGGATCGGCGGGTGCTGCGACAATTGATGTCTCAAATGGTTGCCATCTGAGAACGGTACGCGTATCGGCGAGAGGGTCATCAACCTCCTTCACTGCGTAGCCGATCGAAAGGTATTTGAGGATTCGATCTTGGACGTCCCGGAATACTTCCTTTGCTCGCCTGGTCTTGCCGAATCGGATGTTTCCACGAAGACGCTTGCCGTCTGTATGCAGGTCTTCCACAACTCCGATGTTTACGACGGAATTGTCATGACTCTCGATCAACGGAAGGGGAGCGCGTGATAGATCAATCGCGGACCGACTGTGGCTGAGAATCTCGTTGTAGTGATATCCACGACCGTCAACCCGATCAACAGGCGTATCTGTCGAGATGACAGCTGGAACCGTTCGGGCCTTCGGGTTAGCGCGTCGATAGTCGAGTTCTATTCGCCGTTCGAAATCCAAGAAAATAACTCCGGTTTCCGACGGCCAAAACGATAAAAGCGGCCACCGGATTACACAAGAAACACTGAGCGAACTCAGTCCTTAACGTGTTCCAGTGTCCGCCTAGACACCTCTGCCTGTGGTCAACGCTCCCATCTCCATCGACGGGCAAGACGTCACAGGTTGGACGTTGATAGTGAATTTTAGCATCAGTATTGCGACCAGGGCAAAAGACCCGCCCCAAGAAGAAAGCCGATCGCGAGCGCAACTTCATCCCGTGACGCCTGCAATCGATCGGCTTGTGACAACGCTCGAGATTTCCAGACTGCGAGCGATCTGTCGTCCCCGCCCCAAGCCATTCCCCAAAGAACTTTTTCAAGAGACGTCAGAGCGATTAGATTCCGTATTGAACACGCATGCCCCCCAAGCCAGTTCGCGACCACCCCAATATCGTATTGGTTCGGTTCGCCTTTTCCACCAGCTTTGTAAGGCATACCTGTTTTTTGATAACGGTTAATAGTGGTTCGATTCAAGTCGAGAATGGTTGCTAACTCGCCCTGATCTGCGTGTAGTTGTTGCATCTTCGTCCCGCCCAATAATCTACAAGAAGTCGGCAACTCCGAATTACCTGCATGTTCAATCATCCAAAAGGACCCGCTAGTCAGTGCTTTGGTCCCGCGTAGGCTACCTGAGATTCGAATAGGCTTGCAGCCTGGTTTATCTTCGAGACAAACTCATCCTGAGTGACACCGGTAAAGACTATCCAGCCGGTGTAATCAGCTTTCGGCATCGCCCACGACTGGTGATGCGCGCAGTAGTAATTCTCTTTGCTTTCGTCGTACCTGTGGTGCCGCTGACCGCTCCAACAATCAGAACAGACACCAGGGGGCTGACCCAAATTCCTAACGGTGATTAATGGCATTGCTATTTCTCCTCGTGGCTTATCGAGTGTCATCGAGCCCCACCGCTTGGTAATTTATATAGGTGCCCGTGTGACGGGGCACCGGTCGTGTTTATTGCCGTTGACTGGTCCGCGTGACGGTCCACCGAAAGCGGGTTCATTGCTCTTCCCCGCGAGGTTTGGCCCGCCCTGTGGTCCACTTTGGACCTTTACACGGGCCACGGAATTTTCGACAGACCATTTTCTCGGTGGAGCGATCGTCGGAGCGTAGTCATGTTTTCCCTTGCACTCGTCAATAGGTTGCCAAGTAATTGCGAACAGATTGCAGCAGTGCCGACCACCTTGTCGGGTCTTGATAATCAGTTCTTTCTCGATGAGTTCGATAATCGCTTTGTTAAGCTGATCTTTGGACGTCCAGCCTCGGTTATGTGCAGCTTTCCACACAAAACTTAGGTCACCGTTGTTTCGGGAGTTGTATTGTCGACCGATGTCGATCAGCGCCTTCACAGCTCGCGGCGACAAGGACGTAAAGTCGGGATGGGCAGTGACGGCGTGTGGCAGCGCCATGAATCCACCCTTTGAGGAACGACCTTTCGATTTCATTCGCCGATCACGCATTGGACTAAGAGTAAAAAATGAGAACCCAATATTGATTATTGGGATACCGTACTATAGTATTGGGTATCTAGCAACAGGGGCCCCCAATGGACAAAGACGACCCGTTCCGAGATTTTATTGACGCCGTTTCATTGAGTAGAGCGGTGACCATCGCGGAGTTGAATCTGATCGTCGAGACCGTGCGCGAGAAGGAAAAAGAGTTTTGCGCCGAGGTTTGGGCAAACCGCGACGGTAAGGACTGGCGCATTTGGGCAATAGCGATGTTCAAGCTGGAAAAGGGCGAGGAGGTCCTTCCCCAAAAAGTCTATTTGGCGACAGTTCGGCGAGATATGTCTCCGATCAATGCAGAGTACGATAGGAACGCAGGAATCGGAATTTCCTCTACGCTTCTCTTGAAGCGAGGCCGGAAGGAAAAAGTCTACAAGTCGCTCGATGGCTTATATTCGGATTGCGTCGACGTTCTGGGCAAAGAAACGCCTATTGATTTACACATCCACGGTGAGCCAAGTGAAGTGGGTGACAATTAAGAAACTGTCACAGGAGTCCGGCTACACGGAAGACGCGATTCGCTCGAAGATCAAAACCGGTGTTTGGCTCGAGGATCATGTTTGGAAGAAAGCGCCAGACGGGCGAATACTCATGAATACGGTGGGGTACGAACAATGGGTCGAAGAACAGGAGTACGCGCAGCAAGCGCATCAAGCATCCAGATAGATTTCACGTACAAGGGGATGCGTTGCCGCGAGAAGATCAAGATCAAGCCGACGAAGGCGAATCTCGCCTGGGCAGAGAGGCGGCGTGGCGAAGTCCTAAATGCCATCGAACGTGGAACGTTCGTCTATTCCGAGTTCTTCCCAGAGTCGAACAAAGCGAAGATTCTCTCTCCAACGGGTCATATTCGGACAGTAGGACAAGCACTGGATTTGTATATCCAGTCTGCAAAGGCGGAGTTGCAGCACTCGACATGGCGGATTTACAAGAATTGCGTCGAGAATAAATTGCAGCCGGCATTCGGGTCGACCCCGCTAGCCAAACTGACCAGAGCAGACATCAAAGCCTGGATTAGCACTCAGGATGTCACTACGAAATGCATTGCCAACAATCTGCTACCACTTCGCGCTGCTTTGTCGGACGCTACCGCCGATGGACTGATTGCGACCAATCCCCTCTATGGCTGGACGCCAAAGAAAAAGCAGACCGGGGAGGTCAAAGACCCTGTTGATCCGTTTACGCCGGAAGAAATGAAGGCGATTCTCGAAGCGGCTCCTGAGACGATCCGCAATATGATCCAGTTCGGTTTTTGGACTGGAGTTCGAACTAGCGAGCTCATCGCTCTCAAATGGGAGGATGTGGGAGGGGCCTCTATTCGTGTCTGCCGAGCGAACGTAGAAAAGAGAATTAAGCCTCCAAAGACTAGTGCCGGGGTGAGGGACGTTAAGCTATTAGCGCCGGCGCAAGAGGCCCTCAGAGCACAAAGACGACACACTTATTTGATGCAGGATTGGGTCTTCCTGAATCCACAAGGGAAGCCGTGGTTGGATGATCAGCAGCTACGCAAAGGGGCGTGGATTCCGACGCTCAAAAAAGCTGACGTCCGATATCGTCATCCATACATGATGCGACATACCTACGCATCGATGATGGTGTCGGCTGGTGAGAATATGGCCTGGATCGCGGCGCAAATGGGACACCGCGACACAACGATGGTTTCCCGCGTTTACGGCAAGTGGATTCCGGAAGCCGATCCTGCGGCTGGCAAGAAGGCTGAAATGCTTTGGAAATAGACGCCCGCATTGAAAGCGTACCCGCAGGCTGGCATAACGACCGACTGCATTTTTTCAAGTACATGACTGCGAGTACCGCCAAGATTGTTCTCGAAAATAGGACGTTGCGCTGGTCAACAGCCAGCTTGCTGAATGATCCCTTCGATATGCAATTCGACATGACTATCGATATTGATAGGGACAAATTTCAGAAGGCCGTTATGGAAAAAACGTGGGGCCTATATGCAAGCGACCAGCCAATACCCGCAGCGAACGAACTTGGAATTATGATGGAGTTGTTGCGTCGAAGTCCGGAAAAACTCTCCAAAGAAGAGTTCTACGAGGAATTTGGTGCGGCGACCTTTGAAGGCTACGATCGAATGTTGGCTGCCATACCGAAAACCAACGAAGATGCGCGGCCACACATTGAGACTAACAAGGTGCTTTCATTGACTACGGCGCCAAACAACAATCTGATGTGGACACACTATGCCGATGGGCACAGCGGCGTAGTGCTACGTTTTCGGTCTATTCCTGAGTTAGACAGCCCTTATGGCATGGCGAAGCCTATGAACTATGTTGACGAGGTGCCACATTTGTTCAGCGAGGAAGAGCTAGTCGATATCGCCGCTGGAATATCGAATATTGATGTTCGAGCCATATTGGACAAGATTATTTACACAAAATCATCGGATTACTCCTACGAAAGGGAGTGGAGAATCAGTACCGGTTCGGGGCGAACAGCCGATCCATTCGAAGATATCCCGTTCGGACTCAATGAGCTCGATGGCATCGTTTTTGGGCTGAACACTTCGGATGTGGATAGGGCAGAAATCGAGGCGTTGGCCGCGAAGTATCCGAATGTAGAGTTCATGCACACTGCGCGCGCGAAGTTAGGATTGGAGATCAAAAGTAGTCTTACTTGAAGGAAACCATGTAAATGTCCGCCACACGCAGAAGCCACAGAATAGATCGGATCACCGAACTTGATTCAGCCGAAGAGTTTCTGGACTTCATAACGAGCGGGATTTTTCAAACAAACAATGTTTTTGACGCGACAGCCACAGGAACAGGCGGGTGGATATTCCGAGGTCAACGCGACGCGAACTGGAAACTTTATCCGTCGGCTTTTCGCACGAACCCCGAGCCAAATTGGCACTTGTATACACCACAGCCTCCGATAAAGCCCGAAGGAAATTGGACTAAACGGCGAAGTCTTGGATTACACCTTCACGCTGAGATGCGTGCCGTGCAGCTGTTCCTGGAAGAGGCTGATAATCTCGGACTTAGAACACCAATAGATTATTCGAGTGTTTCCGAAGGTTATGATGAGATCAACTCTCTCATGAGTGATGAACTCTCGTTACCCGATCAATTTCCGGCAATGAGCTTTCGAAGTGCGGTTGCTCTGGCTCAGCATCATGGAATACCTACTCGACTATTGGATTGGACCGAATCAGCGCTGGTTGCAGCTTTCTTTGCGGCAAATGATTCCCGAATGAGCGATTCAAGTTCGGAAGATAGACCAAGACTTGGAATATTCGGTGTCAAAAGTGATTGGATTCGAAGAAATGGTTCTGAACTGGAAATTGTGAATGCGCCCCGACATTTGAATACATTCTTACGCAGTCAAAGGGGACTGTTTACCAATATGCCGAGGGCCAACGAGTTTTTCTTGGATCACGGAGAATGGCCGAGTATTGAAGATGCAATTGCCAACTCGGAGTCGATAGTGCCAATTCATATCGTTACCTTGAAGGGTGATCAGGCTGAGGACCTTTTGAAGCTCCTCTACGATTACGACATTACGCCGACAAGGCTGATGCCAAGCCTCGATAATGTGGCTCGATCATTCCGTTACCAGTTCGAATTATTCGGGACAAAACGATAAGACTCGGTCCCTATGGCTCGACTACGGCACGATGCCATTGTAACGTGTTGATCTAGAAAGGATGAACGTGGGTTCGAATCCCACCCTCTCCGCCAGAAATTGAAAATGGGGCCCGTGCGGCCCCGTTTATGATTTCAAGCAGTGGGTGATGGATGAAACCCCCTGGTTCGATAAAACGCGTTAGCCACTGGCACGCCCAAAGCGCGTCGCAAAGGCGTGGAGATCGACCTGAGACTATCCAATTCAGCCGAGCAAGGCGCAGCCTCGGCCATCAGTTTCGTGGGATGTCGATCTCCTGTCTTCTCTCCCCAGCTCGCCGCTTGATCGCAATAAGTCGTATTGATATATTGATAAGACAACATAACAAAGGGTTGCAGATAAAGGGCTAGCGCCCTGAAACGTGCCACTGCTTTTACGTGCTGCGGTGATTCGACTGCTTCGTCACACCGGGAGAACAACAAGAAATGTCTGCACCACCGGTACGTAAGGGGCCATTAACCGACGTTCGCCTGATCGAACTGGGGCAACTGATCGCAGGCCCGTTTTGCGGCCAACTCATGGCTGACATGGGTGCCGATGTTATCAAAGTGGAGCCGCCCAACCAGGGTGATCCCATGCGTGTCTGGGGACGAGGCGATTACCCGTTGTGGTGGACCGTTTGCTCGCGTAACAAGCGATGCGTAACGGCGAATCTGCGCGAGGCGGAAGGTCAGGACCTCGTAAGGCAACTCATCGCGTCCGCCGATATGGTGCTCGAGAATTTTCGTCCGGGAACGATGGAGCGCTGGGGACTGGGTTACGAGGACCTCAGAAAGATCAATCGCCGGATCATTATGATCCGCGTTTCAGGTTACGGCCAGACCGGCCCTTACGCCAGGCGTGCCGGGTACGCCTCGATCGGTGAGGCGATGGGCGGTATGCGCTACCTGTGCGGTGAACCGGATCGTCGGCCGAGTCGTGCGGGGTTGTCGATCGGCGACTCGCTGGCCGCCACCTTTGCGTGCACTGGCGCGCTCGCTGCATTACATCATCGCGAACGAACCGGGGAAGGACAGGTTATTGATGCGTCGATCTTCGAGTCGGTGTTGACCGTGATGGAAGCAACCATCCCGGAGTATGTTGTCAGCAATTACATTCGGGAACGTTCCGGCGCAACGTTACCCAATGTCGCGCCATCAAATATATACGACTGCTCGGACGGTATTTTCCTGATTGCGGCGAATCAGGATACCGTGTTCGCGCGTCTGTGCGGGACGATCGGGCTACCGGAGCTTGCGGAAGATGAGCGCTTTAAGACTCACACGGCGCGGGGTGCGAACATGGCGGTCCTCGACGGCATCATCAACGAATGGACGAAAACCAGGACGATGGCTGAAGTCGACGCGCTGATGCAGGAAGCGGGCGTTCCGGCGGGCAAGATCTTCAGGGCGCCGGAGATGCTCGAAGACCCGCATTACAAGGCGCGTGAGGCAATTATCGATATGCCGACAGAAGAGTGGCCCGATCTCAAGATGCAAAACGTATTTCCGAAGATGTCGAAGACTCAGGGCGAGGTTCGCTGGCCGGGCAACCCGACGTTGGGCGCACACAACCAGGAAGTGTACGGCGGTGAGCTCGGGCTGAGTGACGGCGAGCTTGTGCGACTGAAACAGGACTCAATTATTTGAACACGCAACGATCGGGGGTAGAAGCATGACGTTTCGTCTAGGTGTTGACGTTGGCGGTACATTTACCGACCTGCTGCTGGTCGATGAATCATCCGGCCACACTTACATGGCCAAGGTACCGTCGACGCCGCAAGATTCATCCATTGGCGTACTGAACGGCATCGATCGAATCTGCGATGAGTCGGATATCGATCCGAAGAAGGTGATGCAGGTGATGCATGGCACCACGGTGGCGACTAACGCGGTGCTTACGCGCAAAGGCGCAAAAGTCGGATTGATAACCACCAAGGGTTACCGGCAGACACTGCAGGTCGCACGCTCATTCTGCCCCGGTGGCCTGGGCGGCTGGGTCAGCTACGTAAAGGCGCCCCTCCTGGCACCACTCGAACTCACGATCGAAGCAGATGAGCGTATGGATGCCCAGGGCAATGTCGTCAGCCCCCTCGACAAAGACGCCCTGCGCAGGGACCTCAAAGCACTTGCCGATAGCGGCGAAGTCGAGGCGTTGACCATCTGTCTACTGAATTCCTACATTAACGGAGTACACGAGGCGGAGGTGCGAGACGTGGCGCAGGAATTTTTCGCCGATATTCCGATCTCGATAAGCAGTGATATCGTGCCCGAAATGCAGGAATACGAACGTACCGAGACGACGGTTCTGAATTCCTACGTAAGACCTCAGGTGTCCAAGTACGTGACAAACCTGAAGCGTTCTCTGGAGGATCGGCTCGGCGACAATGTCAATCTCGCGATCCTGCGCTCTGACGGCGGCCTCGCATCAGCACGTGCCGCGAGCGAATCTCCGGTAAACATGCTGATGTCCGGCCCGGCCGGTGGCGTAACCGGCGCCATGTACTTCTGCAAACGCGGCGGTTTTGAAAACATACTCACGTTTGACATGGGTGGCACGTCGACAGACGTCGCCCTGATTCAGCATGGCGAGGCACGCATTCGTCGCGAAACCCGGGTCGGCGACATTACGGTGCGAGCTCCTTCCGTCGATGTTCGGACGATCGGCGCAGGCGGCGGTTCGATCGCGTTCGTACCGGAGCTGACCAAGGCGCTGCGCGTTGGCCCCGATTCGGCCGGCGCCGATCCCGGTCCGGCAGCGTACATGAAGGGTGGCGAACAGCCGACCGTCTGCGACGCGAACGTCGTTCTCGGATATCTGCCATCCGATGTGAAGCTCGGTGGTGCGATGACAATTAATCGGGATGCGGCCGAGAAAGCGGTGCAAACGCTGGCGGACGCGATGGGCATCGACCTGATGACGGCGGCTGAAGGCATCATAAAGATCGTCAACGAGTCGATGCTTGGCGCTTTGCGTCTCGTCTCGGTTGAGCAGGGCTACGATCCGCGTGATTTTGCGCTTGTCGGCTTCGGCGGGGCCGGTCCGCTGCATGCCAACGCGCTCGGCACACTCTCAGGTGCTTGGCCGGTGATCGTGCCGCCGGGTCCCGGCGTCCTGTGTGCGTATGGTGACGCGACGACCCAGATTCGGGATGAAGCATCGCAGACCTATGTCGCGCGTGTCGACCAGATCACCGCGGATGATCTGATCAAGGAACTTGCCGCGCTACGGCACAGGGCCGGCGAGTCATTCGAGGCAGACGGCATCCCGGTCAGTCAGCAGCAGGTCGTCTACCAGGCGGATCTCCGTTACGCGGGGCAGGCGTTCCAGCTGTCGCTAAACGTTACCGAAGATGCGCTCAAGAAGAAGGGCCTCGCGGTACTAACTGACGAATTCGATCGGCAGCACGAGCAGCTGTTTACGTTCGCACATGGCAAGGACCACGAGATCGTTATGATCCGCGCCATTGTTAAGGCGAAGAGCGACCTGACCGCAGACCTTAAGGAGGTCAGCGGCACTGCGACCGATCTCAAAGACGCCCTGATTCACGAGACCACGTTTTATTACGAACAGGAGTGGCACGACGCATCGATTTACGACCGCGCGAAACTCGGCGTCGGTACGGTAGTGAAGGGACCGGCGATCGTGCAGGAGATGGACTCGACCACACTAATCCTGCCGCGGCATGCCGCGACCGTCGACAAGGTCGGCAATCTTCTGATTAATCCGGTTTAACGGGAGTTCGTTATGACAGCAAAAATCCTTGAAACAAACTCCACACCATTTGCAGCGGTCGAGGTAGACGCCGTCACGGTAGACATCATTGAGAATGCGTTAAGAAACGTGCGAGAAGAAATGGACGCCGTACTTTTTCGCACCGCTATGAGTCCGGGCATTCGTGAACAGGGCGATTGTTTTCCGATGGTCGCCAATCGCGATGGCAAGATGGTCGTCGGTCAATTCGGATCCTTTATCCATGGTTTCATGGAAGCTTACGACGGCGAACTCGAAGACGGCGACATCATTCTGACGAACGATCCGTACATGTGCAACGCGGCCGTGTCTCATTTGCCGGACTGGATCGTGCTTGTACCGATATTCAAAGACGGCCGTCATCTGGCGTGGTCGGCAATGTTCGGCCATATGTCAGATAACGGCGGCATGGTACCAGGCTCGATTCCGATTAAGGCCGAAACGATTTACCAGGAAGGCATTCGCATCCCGCCGACCAAGCTGTACAAGAAAGGCGAACTGCAACAAGACGTGCTCGAACTAATTCTGCATAACGTGCGAACTTCGGAATGGAATCGCTTCGATCTCAATGCGCTCGTTGCCGCCTGTCGTACCGCAGCGAAGCGCTGCGTTGAGATCGCGGACCGGTTCGGCGACGACACCTTCTTTACGACGATGCAAATCATGCTGGATCGTAATCTCGAGGCCATGCGGGCGATTATCAATATGATAGTCCCCGAAGAGCCTTCATATTTTGAGGACTTCGTTTGTGACGACGGTGTCGGCAAAGGGCCTTACAAAATCGCCTGCAAGATGTGGCGAGAGGGCGACGTTGCGATATTCGACTTCAATGGCACGGACCCGCAGGCAAAAAGTTCGATCAACTTCTATCTGAACGAAGAAATGTTCAAGATGTTCTTCGGCTCGTTCACGATTAACCTGTTCGACCCACATATCCTGTTCAATGACGGCTTCTACGAACTCGTCGACGTTCGTATTCCTGAGGGCAGCCTGCTTAAGCCGAAGTTCCCTGCGGCGTTATCGGGGCGAACACACGCGCTCGGCCGGATTTTCGACGTGATGGGTGGCGTGCTCGGCCAGGGAGCGCCAGATGCAATGAATGCTGCCGGATTTTCGGACAGCCCGCATCTGTTCTATTCGGGTTACGACAAGAACGGCGAGTGGTTTCAACTGTTCCAGATTGGGTTCGGTGGAATTCCAGGCCGGCCGGTTGGTGACGGCCCCGACGGCCATTCATTATGGCCAGGCTTCACGAATGTGCCGAACGAGTTTATCGAAGCGTACTTCCCGCTGCGCATTGTCAAGTACGAGCCGATTGCCGACTCCGGCGGCGCAGGCCTGCATCGCGGTGGCAACGGTTTGTCGGTTGCCTACGAATTCCTCGTAGATGGTGAGATAGCGATACATGATGAACGCTGGTTGACCTATCCCTGGGGTGTTCGTGGCGGCGAGCCGGGAATGCGCTCGACGAAGCGGCTTGTGCGGGCCGATGGCCGCGAGGAATGGTTGCCCGCGAAGTGCGACGGCGTCAGCGTCAGGGAAGGCGACATTCTGTATTTCAATACCTGGGGCGGCGGTGGCTGGGGCGATCCACTCGAGCGTGACCCGGCACACGTTGCCGCCGATGTAAAGCGTGGCCTTGTCAGCGTCGAGGGCGCGAAGCGCTATGGCGTCATCATCGGCAGCAATGGGGCGGTCGACGACGCAGCCACAGACAAGTTACGGACAGCAATGCGTGGCAGTCGGGACGATGTCGGCTTATTCAACTTCGGCGGGACTATCGACGAGATCAAGTCGCGCTCACTCGAGGAGACGCACCTGCCCGCACCCGAGACGCCATGACCGATTTGCTGGCATCACTGAAATCGGAATGGGAACTGGCCCAGGGCGGCCCCCCCACAAGGGTGCCCCTTTACCACCAGCTCTATTCGGTGCTCAAGGCCGCGATTATAGATGGCACGATCGCCTACGACGCCCAGATGCCGACCGAGCAACAGCTTGCCGCGACCTTTGACGTTTCCCGCATCACGGCAAAACGGGCGATGGACGACCTTGCCGCCGAAAACCTGATCGCCCGTTTTCGCGGCAAAGGTTCACATGTCACTTACCGGTACAAGCCTCAGCCCGTGCGGGCGCCGTTGGTCGCGATGCTCGAGGACCTCATTGAGATGGGAAAGCACAGCATTATTCGTGTGATTTCCGTTGAAAAAGTCGTGCCGCCAGCCGAGATTCGGGAGCAACTCGGATTGAGTGATCGGGATACCGTTCACAAGGTCGTTCGTGTCCTGAGTAATGAAGACGGTGAACCCTACGCGCACTACGTTAGCTGGACAGCCGGAGTTACCGATGGCTTCACGAAAAAGAATCTCGAAAGCAGAGCGCGACTGGATGTTTTACGAGATTGCGGCTTCAGGCTCACCAGGGTCGATCAGGTGTTGAGCGCCGAAAAGGCATCGACGAATATCGCGCACGAACTTCAGGTCGAGCCCGGAGAGGCCCTGTTGTCGGTGCGGAGGAACTCGTACAACGAAGATGGCATCGTCGTCGACGTTCTGGAGTGTTTGTACAACCCGAAGCGCTACCAGTTCGCGATGGTGCTGGGTGTCGATTGACATCGATTTTGCCCGCAAAATGACTTATTGTTAGGCTTTTATAACTTTTAAAGATGACAGGCGAAACATAACCGGAAAATCAACAGACGAGATCACTGCCATGAAAACACTATGCAAACTGCTTGGACTGATTCTCTCAATGTCCGTTCTGCCATTCGCAGCAGCGGACGCGCAGCAAGGAGGCGTTTCCGCGATGGACGAAGTCGTCGTGACCGCCCGAAAACGTGCTGAAAGTCTTCAGGATGTGCCGATCGCCATCACGGCGTTCACGGAAGAGACGATAGAGCGCGCGGGCATCGAGCGACCCGCGGATTTCATATCGCTGATGCCGAACGTCACGATCGTCGATACGGCAAACGTGGGTGACACGCAGGTCAGTATTCGTGGCATCGTTTCGACCCGCGACGCGGAGTCCACGTTCGCTTACGTTGTCGACGGAATCCTGAGCACGAATCCCAACAGCTTCAACGAAGAACTGGTCGACGTGCGGCAGATCGAAGTGCTCAAAGGTCCGCAAGGAGCATTGTACGGACGCAACGCGGTCGCCGGCGCCATTCTGGTCACGACTAAAGACCCCGGCGATGAATTTGCTGGCAAGGTTAAAGTGGGCGGCGGCAGCGATGGGCTGGCAAAAGCATCGCTGCGCTTAAGCGGGCCGCTTGGCGAAACTGTGCGGGGCAGTATCGCTGCCAGCTATCGCGAATTCGACGGCGTCTATTCGAACATTTACGAGAATGCCGGATCTGACGTTGACTATCTTGAAGATACGACTGTGCGCGCCCGCCTGATGTTCGAGCCTAACGACAACCTCAGCTGGGATGTGCGTGCCGGTTACTCGGACGTTAGCGGGGGCGCGATCAATTTCAATGCCGTGTTTGCGATTCCGGCGTTCAACGCGATAGGGTCGAATTTCTTTGCGGACGTGAATGATCATGACTTCACTTTTGGCTTTAACGTTCCCGGTGAGAACGAACAGGAAACGACCGAGTTTGCCGTGAAAGGCGACTACACAACGGAAAACGGCGACTGGACATTCATTGCTTCGTACAACGACCTCGACGAGTACCTGTTGTCCGACGGAACGAGCGCCACGTTTTACGGTTATGAACTAACGCCGGCATGTCAGACTGATCGAGCATCGCTAAACAGCTTTACACGACCGGATCTGTTTGGCGATCCGGTGTCACCCTTCCTCGTATTGCCGCCACCGCCACCGCCCGAAAACGACTTTGCTGGAATCTACGGTCCATACACTGCGACTGCCTGTGATGGCTACCAGTACCAGGAACGCAATCAGAAGGACACCAGTGTTGAGGTGCGCTTTACCTCACCACAGGATCAACCGATTCGCTGGATCGCCGGTCTGTATGCGACAGAAATCGATCGTGAAGTTGTCGTCGCATACGGGGCCGATCAAGGTCTCGGTTTCTTGAGACAGCCATACATCGACCCGACCGGGCCGAACCCGACCGACTTGCTGTTCTGGGATGATTTTGAGACCAGCGTGATCGCCGCATTCGCTGAAATCGGTTTCGACATCGGCGAATCCAGTGAGCTGTCGATCGCGTTGCGTTGGGACCAGGAAGACCGCGACGTCAGCAACCAGGTACCGAACGTGAACGCTTCGGGACTAAACGGTAATGCGCAGGGACCCATCAACCCTGCGTTCAACACGAACCCTGGCGGTATTCCTTCACGCAGCCGCACATTCGATCAACTGCAGCCCAAAGTGTCATGGCGCTGGGCCGCGACTGACCAGATCAACGTCTACGCAAGCTGGGGTATCGGCTTTCGCAGCGGCGGCTTCAACTCCATCGGTAGCGAGGACCTGCTGAATTTTTGGTTTAACAGCGGCTTCGGCGGCCCCGGCGAAGTGGTCCAGGCTGGCCTTACGATCAGGGACGAATACGACAAAGAAGTATCGAGTAGTTTCGAACTCGGTCTCAAAACACAGTTGATGGACAATCGCTTGCGACTGAATGCGGCAGTTTTTAATACTGAGGTCGAGGATAACCAGTTCTTCGAGTTCTTTGCGGGTCCGTTCGGTCTGTTGCGGGTAGTGACGACTATCGATGAAACCACGATTCAGGGTTTTGAGGCGGACTTCAACTTCCTGGCGACTGAGAATTTCTCGGTGTTTGGCGGCATTGGCTTACTGGATTCGGAAATCGATAAAAACCTGAATCGACCCTTGTCCGAAGGCAACGATGTGCCACAGGCACCTGAAGAGACCTTCAATCTCGGAGCCCAACTGGACTTTCCGATGGGCAACAACATGAATTTCTATGCGCGAGCCGATTTTCAGCATGTTGGTGAAATGTGGTTCCACACGCTGCAGGGTGAGTCGACCCCTACGATTTGGCAGGCGTTTCCAAACCTGGATTTTCTTGGCGATCGATCGCAGGACTTTTCGAAGACCAGACGAGATTCTTACGATACGGTCGACCTTCGCATAGGCATCGAAGGCGAGAACTGGTCAGCGACGGTGTGGGGCCGCAACATCACGGACGAAGACTATCTCGAGGAAGTCATTCCGGCGGCCGAATTCGGCGGATCGTTTATTCATCCGGCCGCGACGGCAACCTACGGCGTGGAATTCAGCTATAGCTTTTGACCGCATGCATGAGTGACGACCTCACAGAGAATTACCGCGGCGCTTTTGACGGCAGCCTTGGCTTCGGCAAAATGCCCGCGCTAATTCTCGTCGATTTTGTCGAGGCTTACTTTGACAAAAGCAGTGCACTGTATGCGGGCGCGGAAGATGCGCTTGCTTCCGCTTTGCGCATCCGCGACGCCGCACGTAATGCCGGCGTTCCCGTTTTTTACACCAACGTCGTGTATCAGCAAGGCGGCGCCGACGGCGGTGTTTTCTACCGCAAGGTACCGGCGTTGGAAGCCTTCGTCCAAGGTAACCCGCTCGGGCGCTGGCCCGAAGGATTGGTGCCGGCCGAGGATGAACGCGTCATATCGAAGCAATATCCCAGTGCATTCTTCGGCACTACGCTCGCAGACGAGCTGACCGCGCGTGGTATCGATACCCTTATCATCACAGGCTTGACGACCAGCGGTTGTATTCGGGCCACGTGTGTGGACGCGATGTCCCACGGCTTTATACCGATCGTGGTGGCTGACGCATGCGGCGATCGACATCAGGCCCCGCACGACGCCAACCTGTTTGATATGAACGCCAAGTATGCGGATGTTGTAGACGAACAAACCGTAATCGACTATCTGAGGGGCCTATGAGCAAACGACAGATCACCATCGTCGAGGTTGGTCCGCGAGACGGGCTACAAGGCGAACCCGAGATTCTGCCGACAGACAGCAAAGTTGTATTTATAGAGAAGGCAATCGACGCTGGCATTCGCCGACTCGAAGTTGCGAGCTTTGTGCATCCGAAACTGGTGCCGCAGATGGCCGACGCCGAAGCATTAATCGAAAAGCTGCCGCAGCGCGACGAGGTTTCTTATATCGGCCTAATCATGAATGAGCGGGGGCTGGATCGGGCGCTCTCGACGAAGATTAACGAGATCGGCATGGTCGTGGTGGCGAGCGACACCTACAACCGCAAGAACCAGGGTGTGGGCACCGAGGAATCCGTGGCGGAATGGCGCAGGATTGGAGCGAAGGCCAAGGCGGCGGGCCTGCGCGCCAATGTCATGATTTCCTCGGCTTTTGGTTGTCCTTACGAAGGCGAAGTCAAAGTCGAGCGCGTGATCGAACTGGCCAAACAGCTTGTGGATGCCGGTCCTGCCGAGCTTGGCATCGCTGACAGTATTGGCGTCGCGGTACCGGATCAGGTCACCGAGTTGTTGGGCCGGGTAAAGGAAGTCATCGGCGATATTCCGCTGCGCTGTCATTTCCACAACACGCGAAATACCGGCCTCGCCAATGCCCAGGCTGCCGTGGCCGCAGGCGTTGCTTACCTGGACGCAAGCATCGGCGGCATCGGCGGATGTCCCTTCGCCCCGGCGGCAACCGGAAATATTCCAACCGACGACTTGCTGTACATGCTGGATCGGTCGGGCGTCGAGACCGGCGTTTCCCTGGAGCAAATCATCGGAGTCAGTCGCTGGCTCGAAGAGGAGCTCGGCCGCAGCGTACCGGCCCTGTTGCCGAAGGCAGGCGGATTTCCGACGGGCCGTGCGGCCTGATTGTTACAATCGGTTTTCTGGTGTCGCCCTCATCTGTCCATCATATTAATTTTGTCGTCCGCGACCTGGACGAGGCGTGCTCTCGCTTCGAAGATGCGCTCGGTCTCGAGCGTTTCGAGCGTGTAGATCATGCGCTGCGCGGCGCGACAGTCGCCCGCAGCCGGGTCGGCGAGACCTGGCTGGTACTGGTCGCACCGTATGATCCCGCAACGGTGCCGGGCCGCTTTCTCGAAGAGCACGGCGAGGGTTTCTTCCTGTTGTCGCTCGCAGTCGACGCTTTGCAGGAGTCTCGTGCAGGCATCCTCGACTGGCGCGTCAAGGACGTTGGCGAAATAAAGGGCGCGTTGTTCCAGTTCACCGAAGCAGAGAAGCGCGACGCGTCGAACTGACTCAAGGCAGCCTGCTACCAATCGACCAGAGGACGCGGCAGAGTTTTCATGCGACCCCGTTTTTCAGAGAAAAGGGCAGAGAAAAGGGGACAGACCCCTTTTCTGTGGATGGTCGGCGGAGTTTGCAGGCTATTCTGGAACGGCGGCTACTGATGTAAATTGGCCCAAACGGCCCCAGAGCATCCTCCGGACAGGACTCGCTGCACCGCCAAGACACAATAGCCCCTTCACGGGGCTTTTTTGTTTTGGGAGAGGGTATGGGATTTCGAACCCTGTTTGACCAATCGGCCTGAGCCGGTTGGGCACGCAGCGCCGCAGGCGCAAGTGAATCCCACCCTCGCCGCTTCTTGTGGAGCATGCCGGGGCCAGCTACTCGAAAAGTTTCCAAATCTGCATATTTTGTTTGGATTCGTTGGTACTAAATTAGGACAGAATTTAGTACCATAAAGGGTATGAAACGGAGCCATTGTGATGAAACCTAGCCAGTCAATTAAACCAATAAGTTTCCTGAAGACCCATACGGCTGAGGTCGTCCGCGACGTTAATGAGAATCGCGAAACGATCATCATCACTCAAAACGGCGAGGCTCGCGCAATTGTTCAGGACATTGCGACGTACGAGCAGACCCAGGAGACATTGGCGTTACTTAAGCTATTGGCGCAAGGAAAGCGCAGTATTGAGGATTCAAGGTCGCGACCGTTCAGGAAGGTGATACAAGAGCTGCGAGCAGAGCTGGCCAATCCAAAAGCGTGACCAAGTATCGTGTCAGGATTGTTCGAGAGGCCGAGGAGGACCTGGCTGAGTTAATCGATTACATCTCCAACCACGATTCGATCGAACGCGCGGCTTACGTGCTCGAAAGATTGCTGGCAGTCTGCGAACGGCTCGAGAAGTATCCTGAACGGGGGCACTTTCTCCCCGAATTACGTTCCTTAGGTATCAAGAGCTATCGCGAGGTCCACTTCAAGCCCTACAGGATCATCTACGAGGTGATTGGTCGCGAGGTTTTCATTCAGCTGATTGTGGATGGTCGACGGGGTTTGCAGTCTATTCTGGAACGGCGGCTACTGAGGTAAATTGGCCCAAACGGCCTCAGAGCATCCTCCGCAGAGGACTCGCCCCACCGCCAGAAATCAGAAGGGCCCCGCTTCGCGGCCTTTTTTTCTTTACTTGTGCGTAGAATGTTGCGCTTACACTTGTTGGAAAAGTTTTGGGGTTTACATGAATTTGAAAGTAGGCGCGATTGTCGGCGCACTTGCACTGCTCACTGCGTGTGGGCCGAAAGAAGATGCGACGACATCGGTTGCGGATGTAAGACTGGCGAATGAGGAGTTCGACGCCGCGGTACAGGAAATGACGACGGCATATTTCTATCACGTCCCAGAGGCCGCGACACAACTCGGCGTATCCGAGGACGTCATGCCCGGTACCGCTCACAGGTTGATGGATCGATCGGTCGACGGGAATGCGGCTCGCAACCGCGCCCTCGAAGCGGCTCTTGTAAAGCTGAATTCCATCGACGCGGAGTCGCTGCGCCCGGACAGGCGGCGTACACACGCGGTGCTTACGCTGTTATTCGAAGGCGCGCTGGGACCATCGCGAGTGGTGGACTATGGCACGACCGCGGGCGCGTGGACGCTATGGTTTCTTCCGTATTCCATCGTTCAGAACTCCGGACCGACCGTCGACATTCCCAATTTTCTGAGCTCGCAACAGCCCGTGACGAATGCGGAAGAAGCAGAGACTTATCTGGTTCGGCTTGCAAGTGTCAAGGACGCGCTTGATGGAGCGCTCGAGAGCTATGGGCACGGTGTGCAAGCAGGCGCTATTCCGCCGGATTTCATCGTGGAGAAGTCGCTTGCCGTCGTTGAAGCCTTCATCGAGCCTCCAGCGGGAGAAAATTCGATATACGTCTCGTTTGTAGACAAGCTGGAGACGGCAGGAATTGAGAACGCCGAGGCATATGCGGACCGAGCATTGAAGATAATCGATGCGGACGTAATACCGGCTTACCAGCGTATTGCGGATTATATGCGTGAGATCAGGGCATCTGCGCCGCACGATGCCGGCATATGGCGTCTGCCTGATGGCGAAGCACTTTATGCCGCGATGATTCGCCACATGACGGACTCGAATTTGTCGGCTGAGGACGTACATCAGACAGGCCTTGACGAGGTTGACCGCATAACGCGCGAAATGCACCAGATATTGCGTTCGGAAGGTTACACCGAGGGAACCGTTGGCGAACGCATGCTGAAACTCAATGTCGAGCCGCGATTTCTCTATTCCAACGATGCCGAAGGTAAGGAGAAGTTGCTGAACGACGTGCGGGCACTGGTCGACGGCATGTACGCCGAGTTGCCCAACTGGTTCCGAAAGCTGCCGAAGCACAAGGTGGAGGTGCGGAGGGTTCCGGAATTCAGCCAGGATTCGGCGCCGATGGGGTACTACAACAACCCGGCGCCCGACGGCTCTCGTCCCGGCTATTACTTCATCAACCTGCGCGATACCGCGTTGCACCCGAGCTGGACCTTGCCAACATTGAGCTATCACGAAGCTGTACCGGGGCACCATCTGGACGGCGCAACGGCAATGGAACTGGAGGTGCCGCCAGTCGTCAAAGCGCTGTGGTCGAACACCAGTGGCGAAGGCTGGGCGCTGTATGCCGAGCGGCTAGCGGCCGAGAATGGTATGTATGCGAATGATCCTTATGGTGATCTCGGTCGTCTGCAGGCCGAATTGCATCGTGCGGTTCGCCTCGTGACAGATACGGGCATGCATGCGAAAAAATGGAGCCGCGAGCAGGCGATTGAATACATGGTCGATGTCGAAGGTCTGGATGCGGCTACCGCTACATCCGAAATCGAACGATACGCCGTATGGCCGGCGCAGGCGCTAGGCTACAAGCTCGGTCAGTTGAGGATTTTGGCGCTGCGAGAGGAAGCAAAGCAGGCACTCGGCGACGCCTTCGATATCCGTGACTTCAATCAACAGGTACTTGACGTCGCATCCGCGCCGATGCCGTATATCGAGAACACGGTACGCAACTGGATTGCGACTTCGATCGAGTAGCGCCTCGAAATCGGCGGAACATTATCCGCACAAAACTCGCTCCACCGCCAAAAAAATGAAAAAAATGGGGACATTCCTGATTTCATCGAAATCAGGAATGTCCCCATTTTGAAATCTCGCTCGGTGTGGTTGAGGATGACAACCCTGTTCGACAAACGCAGCCGCGTAGCGGCATGTTGGCGCGGAGGCCGCAAAGCGGCCGACTCAATCCCACCCTTTCCGCCACAACAAAATAGAGGGACAGTGACACTAACTAATGCGAGTTAGGGTGACTGTCCCTGTATTTTATCAAAACCCGAAATCTTCTTTTGGGGTGTCCTGCACTTTGGCGCATTCGACTTTGAAGTCGTACGGAACTTCGTCGACGCAATCGGGCCATTTGTCAGTTGTCATCCAATATTCGACGAGCCCCAGGCGCGCGCACAGTCGCGCGAATCGCGGATCGTTGCGAATTTCAGGCATACCTGCCTGGAACAACAGTGACGTGCGGTAAGCGTCCGGTCCCATAATGTCGTCAGCGGTCCCGGCGGGCCCCAACTTTGGCAAAACGAGAAAGAACTAAACGCAAGACCATCGCGAAACGTCGTTTGCGCTTTGAACAACACGCCGCGTAACATGACCATGAGGAACAAAACTCTCCTTTAGCAAATCGCTAGCCTTGTTCCATTCGTTTGATGACGGACACCAAATGGTCCAACCGGCTGGCTTTGCGAAGTCGATTGCGGGCTTGTCAGCGCTTGGGCGGGAGCAAGACTCGAGTTGTTTCAAGGAGAGCCGAAAGCGCGTCTAAAAACGCGCACCCTCGTAGAGGGGCTGATTACCGACATAAAAATCGAAGTCGACGGTGTGCAACTCGAGGTCGTGGAAACGGCTGCGAGATGGGCCGTACCACCTGATTTGTTTAATGATACCGCGCAGGTCCTCAAGGCCTGGGGTGCATTTATCGAACCGTACTCACTGGAACCTGGATTTCATACGGCGACACTTAAAGGTTCCATAGATTTGAATTGCTTTCCCGACTTTGGCGGAGAGTGCGACGGAATCCCCGATATCATTGACGATACACACTCGTTCGAGTTCGAGGTCGCTGCGAATTAGGTTGCCGATGCAGTACCCTGTCTGACGCGAGCTAATTGCTGCCGGTCGATTCGCAGCAATCAAGGCGAATCGTCCGGCAGAGTCAGCATACGGCTGAGGATGTGGACCCTGTACGAGTCAAGCGGCGGTCTGTAATATTCAACCAAACGGTTGACAGATGGCAACGTACAGCGCTAACATTCAACCAAATGGTTGAATCTCAAGAACAACTAAGCAACCTGTTCGCTGCTCTCGCGGATCGGACGCGGCGACGGATAATTGCACGGCTTGCGGATGGGCCACTCACCGTAGGCGAACTCGCCGAGCCGTTCGACATGTCTTTTGCGGCCGTGTCCAAGCACGTCAACGTGCTCGATCGCGCGGGGCTGATTGAGCGTAACAGGCGTGGTCGTTTTATCGAGTGCGCTCTAAACCCGCTACGGCTCAAGGCACTATCGGACTGGATTGGCGACTACGAACGATTCTGGGACGAACGGCTAAGCAAACTCGAAGAAGTCATTAAAGAACACAGACGGAGCAAGTCATGAATACAACAGTCGCGGCACCACCGCTCAACATCGAACGCACGATCGACGCAACTCTTGCCGAAACCTGGACCGCCTGGACCGAACCAGAACTCGTCGCGCGCTGGTTTGCACCTGGCAACATGCGCGCGGAAGTGCTCGAATACGATGTTCGCTCCGGCGGTCATTATCGGATTCGTATGCGTGATGAAGAGGGCGGTACGCACACAGTCGGAGGTGAGTTTGTCGAAGTCACGCCGCAGCGGCGACTGGTGATTAGCTGGGCGTGGGAAGGTGACGCGACGACGCAATCCAAAGTAACGGTGGATTTCGACGCGGGCAACGTTGGCACGCGGCTCCGAATCCTGCATGAGGATCTTCCGAGTGAGGAAAGCGCGGCCAAGCACAAGCAGGGCTGGATTGGCTGCCTTGACAATCTTTGCAATCGCATCAACGCATTTTGAGCGCTTTTGCGAGCCCAGGGGGGAATCTATGAAGATCAGGAGAGTGGCAATAGCTTTGGCCGGCGTTCTGCTGCTGTCGGGCGACGGAATCGCGGCCGATGTGATCGCGGATCGGTACACGGAGGATCAGCTCGCGCCAGTCAGTGCCTACGTCGCAACAAGCGAGGAAGAGGAAGTGTCGCTTGCGCTCAGTGCCGCGCCTGCTCATATTTCGGAATCTTCGACTGTACTGGTGATGACAAAGGAAGGATACGCGACCGCCCGAGAGGGAAGTAACGGCTTCGTGTGTCTCGTTGAGCGATCCTGGGCCGGATCGGTCGACTACATCGGCGCATTCTGGGACCCACGAATACGCGCACCAATTTGTTACAACCAGCATGCGGCAAAGTTTGTGTTGCCCTTGTACATTCTGCGCACCGAGCTGGCACTGGCCGGGAAGAAACGCGCGCAGATTGCAGCGGCGATCGATGCAGCAGTCTCGTCCGGCAAAATGAAAGCACCCACAGGGACGGCGATGTCCTACATGATGTCGGCCAGGCAGCACTTGCATCCGGATATCGGCCGCTGGCTGCCGCATCTCATGATATGGATGCCTTATACGGAACAGGACGACTGGGGCGCAAACGTACTCGCCGGTGTGGACCCTGTCGTCTTCCGTAATCCGGGCGGTCCATTCGCTATGGTGGTCATTCCCTACGGTGAGGCGCGGTTCATCGAGCCCTAGTTGCCGTGTCTTATGAGCGTTGCTTGAGCTGAGTGCAAGACTTCGCAGTACAAGACCGGTGGAACGCCGAGAATTTCTCCAGAGCGTGGCAACCAGCGAAATAACCGGCTGATCGTTTTCCGCCCAGGACCCGCTCAACCGCCAAAAACATAACGGCCCCGAACAGGGCTTTTGTTCTCGGGCCGAGGGCATGGCTTTCGGACCCCGTTCGACCGGCGCAGCAGCGCAGCTGCCAGTTGGCGACGCAGCCGCGATAGCGGCAAGTCAATCCCACCTTCTGCGCTATTTCCCAGGTTCTGCAGAGCACTCCACCGGCACCTAAGCCAGGATCATCTATCGTTAGCAAGATCGTTCAATGTCGCCGCAAGGCGTTCGAGAAGGTCGCCAACTTCTTCTTGAGTAATCGTAAGCGGTGGCGAGACAAGGAACCACTGGCCGTACATTCCGTGACACGTCGTACGTGCATAGATCATCAATCCATTGTTCAGACCGTGACTGCGTACCTTTTCTGTTACCGCCGACTCGATCGGCATAGGAGCTTTCGTTTGTCGGTCAGATACGAGTTCGACAGCAAGAAGCATCCCAAGGCCGCGAATGTCGCCAATGATCTGAAATTCCGACTTCAGTT
>JAOTUB010000098.1 GCA_029864095.1 Gammaproteobacteria bacterium
ATTCAGAACTAAAATTGATGTCCTCTGACGTTGACCCGGAGCAGGGTTATCTATAGAATTCCCGCTCCTTTGTGGTAGCCGTCAGAGATGCGCTCGTGTGGCGACCCGGCAGCTACAAATAATCACTTATTTCTCAGTGAGTTGTGTGAGCCACACGACTCGCGGTACGGAGCAAAATACGATGTATGCGGTTTTTCGCAGCGGCGGCAAACAATACCGCGCGGCCAAAGGTGATGTTCTGCGCCTCGAAAAGATCGAGGGCGACGAGGGTGCCACGGTCCGTTTTGACGAGGTCCTTCTGGTCGGCGAAGGCAGCGACATCAAGGTCGGTAGCCCGACGCTGTCTGGCAGCACGGTGAGTGGCAAGGTTGTTCGTCAGGGCAAGAGCAGGAAGGTGCCGGTCGTCAAGTTCAAACGTCGCCAGAATTATTTGCGCCAGGGTTCGCACCGTCAGTTTTTCACCGAGGTGGAAATCACGGCTATAACGGGCGCCGGCGCGAAGAAAGCAGCGCGAAAGACAGAAGCGGCTGAGAAGCCTGTCGAAAAAGAAGCAGCGCCGAAAGCGGCTGCTGCGAAAAAGCCGGCCAAGAAAAAAGCGGCGAAAAAAGTAGCGAAGACGCCGGCAGCGAAGAAACCGGCGGCCAAGAAAGCGGCTTCGAAGAAGACAGCGAAGAAAAAAGCGGCCAAGAAGCAGTAACGAATATAGCGAAGGTACAGATCAATGGCACATAAGAAAGCAGGCGGCAGCAGTAAGAACGGTCGCGATTCAGAATCCAAACGACTTGGCGTCAAGATGTTCGGCGGCCAGGCCGTTGTGGCGGGCAACATTCTCGTGCGTCAGCGCGGCACGCGCTTCCACGCCGGATCCAACGTTGGCATTGGTCGTGATCACACTTTGTTCGCGAAAAAGGACGGGCACGTGAAGTTCGAAAAGAAGGGCCCGAAGAGCCGCCAGTTTGTGAGTGTGGTTGACGTATCGTAGGAGAGCATTCCAGCTCAGTCGCCCGCATATCTTGATCCCGCTTGACGGGAGCGGGCTCCTACAAAACCCCGCTGCGTGCGGGGTTTTTCATTCATACCAATTAGAATCCCATCATGAAGTTCGTCGACGAAGCCACAATCCGGGTACAGGCAGGTAACGGGGGTCACGGTTGCCTGAGCTTTCGGCGTGAGAAATACGTAGAGCGCGGCGGTCCCGACGGCGGTGATGGCGGCCACGGTGGCAGCGTCTATCTCGTGGCGGATCCGGCATTAAACACGCTCGCTGATTTCCGTGTGGCGCGGAAATTTCGTGCCGAGACAGGGCAGGGCGGTGCAGGCCGCAACAAGACCGGCCGCTCGGGCGATGACCTCGACGTTAAAGTTCCTTGCGGCACGGTCGTGCATGACGTCGATACCGGCGAACTCATCTGCGATTTGACCGAACCCGGCCAACGGCAAATGGTCGCCGAAGGCGGGCGCGGCGGCCTCGGCAATACGCGTTTCAAGAGCAGTGTGAATCGGGCGCCAAGAAAGATAACGCAAGGCACCCAGGGAGAGGGCCGCCACCTGAGTCTCGAACTCAAGGTATTGGCTGATGTCGGTCTGCTCGGCATGCCGAATGCGGGTAAGTCGACTCTTATCAGCGCGATGTCACAGGCGAGACCGCGCATTGCTGACTATCCGTTCACGACGCTGCATCCTAATTTGGGTGTTGTGCGGGTCGGCCGTTTGCAAAGTTTTGTCATGGCCGACGTCCCCGGTTTGATTGAAGGCGCGTCGGCAGGCGCAGGTCTCGGCATTCAGTTTCTCAAGCACCTGCAACGCACCGGCTTGTTGTTGCACCTTGTTGATATCGCGCCGATCGACGGCTCTGATCCAGCCGTGACGGTCAAGGCGATCGCAAATGAGCTCGGTAATTTTTCAGAGGATCTGGCCGACAAGCCGCGCTGGCTTGTCATCAACAAGATTGATTTGTTGAGCAGTGAAGATCTCGCCGTGGCCCGCGAGGCACTGCTAAAGAAGCTCGATTGGAATGGGCCCGTATTCGAGGTAAGCGCCGCGACGGGCGCGGGCACTGAAGCACTTGCTCAGGCTGTGATGCGCGAGCTCGAGGCCTAGAAAGTGTCCTGCTGCTCATTCGGTTCGTAGTTCAGCTCACAGGTCTGGTCGAGGTAGTCGTCATAGCTCACTACAGGTTGTTCATTCTTGCGCTTCATGAGAGCGCGAATACCCCAAATACAGCAAGCAACACTGATCCCAATGCCCAGGGCGATAATGGCGGTTAATGACATGGTTCTGCCCTCGTCAATTCCTCACGAGTCCAGTATCGCGTCCGCAGCTCCTCAAAAGTGATACGCAGGTCACAAAAAAGCCGCCAAAAGGCGGCTTTTTATTGAATTTCGCGACTGCGTCGTCAGGCGCTGAGTGCTTTGATGCGCTTGTTCAAACGGCTTTTGTGGCGGGCCGCTTTGTTCTTGTTCACGATTCCTTTGTTGATCATACCGTCTATGACAGGCACTGCCTCTTTGTATGCCGCCTGGGCCGCATCCTTGTCACCTGCATCGCAGGCTTTGACGACGTTCTTGATCTTGGTGCGCATCAGAGAGCGCATGCCCATATTGTGCTTGCGGGTCTTTTCGGCCTGGCGGGCGCGCTTTCTGGCTGACTTGATGTTTGCCACTGGTTATACCGTGTCCTGGGTCAAAGAGCCGCGTATTATTCGTGCCCGGGGGGGCATTGTCAATGACTATACCTGCGGTGCTTTTGAGAGCGCCCGACCACTGTCTAAATGACTGATTTTATAAAAATTTTGGGCTAGACTCGGTGGCCGTATGACACGCAAAAAGGTCTCCGGGCTCAAGCTAATCCTGAAAACGTCGGTTGTCAGTAGCATGACGCTCCTGTCACGCATTCTCGGGCTCGTTCGCGATGTGGTTTTTGCCCGTTACTTCGGTGCCTCCTTCGTTATGGACGCGTTCCTGGTCGCCAACCGCATCCCGAATATGCTGCGGCGATTTTTCGCCGAGGGCGCCTTCTCTCAGGGGTTCGTGCCGGTCATGGCGCGCTACCGCGAAAAACAAGGCCACGAGGATGCACGGGAGTTTGTCGACTCCGTCGCGGGCACGTTCGGGCTGATTCTGTTTCTGGTCACGCTGTTCGGCGTCGTCGCAGCGCCGTTGCTCGTCGCCATCGTTGCGCCGGGGTTCATCGGTGAGGACGGCCGCTTCGACCTTGCGACACTGATGCTGCGGTTCACTTTTCCGTATCTTTTCTTCGTGTCGCTAACTGCGTTCGCGGGCGGCATCCTGAACACATACGGACGGTTTGGTGTGCCCGCGTTCACGCCCGTGATCCTGAACATCGTATTGATCGCCGCCGCGATCTGGCTTTCCCCGCTTCTCGATGAACCGGGTATGGCGCTTGCCTACGCGGTGCTGGTTGCAGGACTTCTGCAACTCCTGTTTCAGGTTCCGTTTCTGCTGCGAATCCGCGCGTTGCCCCGGCCCAGGTGGGCCCCCACGCACGAAGGCGTGCGGCGCGCCGGCAAGCTGATGCTGCCCGCCATCTTCGGCTCGTCCGTCGCGCAGATCAACGTGCTGCTCGGCGGGATCATCGCGTCTCTGCTAGGCGTCGGCAAAATCAGCCTGCTGTATTACTCCGACCGGCTCATGGAGTTTCCGCTCGGTCTGTTCGGCATTGCGTTGGCCACCGTGACGTTGCCGTACCTTTCACGGCAGTACGCTAACGAGTCGCACGAGGAGTTCGCCGCGACGCTCGACTGGTCGATGAAGCTTGTGATGTTGATCGCCGTACCGGCCGCGATCGGCCTGATTGTTCTAGCGGAACCGCTCGTTGCAACGATTTTCTATGGCGGCGTGTTTACAGTCGATGATGTGCGCATGACCGCATTGGCGTTGCAGGCGTTTGCGGTTGGCCTGGTCGGTTTTTCCTTCGTCAAGATCCTCGCGCCGGCCTATTTTGCCCGTGAGGATACGAAAACACCGGTCCGCATCGGACTGATTGCGCTGGCCGTCAATTTCTTGCTGAGTGTGTCACTGGCCTGGTATTTGACGAGCATCGGCTACGCCGGCACCCACGCCGGCCTCGCGCTCGCGATCTCCGTCGCGGCGATGCTCAACGCGTATCTCCTGTTTCGCGGTCTGCGTCAGCAAGCCGTACTCACTCTATCCAGCGGCTGGAAGAGTCTGCTATTGCAGGTTCTGGTCGCGAATGTCGTGATGGCGCTGGCACTCGTTTATATCGGCCGGCCATTGGCCTGGTGGCTGAATGCCACCGCACTGGACCGATCCGCTTGGCTTGGTGTCAGCATCGTCGCCGGCGTGACTGCCTACTTCCTGATCTTGTTCCTGCTCGGCCTGCGGCCGTCGAAATTCGGAATGAGGCATCACTGATGCGGCTGGTACGCCATCTGATTGACATGCCATTCGATACGCTTGCGAACGGCAGCGTTGTGACAATAGGTGCGTACGACGGGCTGCACCCCGGCCACGAGCACCTGCTGGGCCGGGTGATCGCGGCGTCACGGGAGCTTAATTTGCCGTCGCTGGTCATGAGTTTCGAGCCCACGCCGAGAGAATTCTTTTCGGCCGATGCGCCACCGGCCAGGTTAATGCGCTTTCGCGAGAAGTTTGATGCGCTCGCCGCGCACGGCATCGAAATCTTCTACTGCCCGAGATTTGCCGAGGGGATGCGCGACATCAGCGCCGACGATTTCATCCGCCGAATCCTGATTCACGGATTGTGCACACGCCATCTTGTGATCGGCGACGATTTCCATTTCGCCCGTCGCCGTGAGGGCAGCATCCAACAGCTGCGGCGCGCTTGCAGCGCACTGGATTACACGGTAGAGCAGGTGCCAAGTGTCTTCGTCGATGGTGTGCGGGTCAGCAGCACAGCAATTCGCGAGGCGCTGGCGGCCGGAGAGATGCAGCGGGCGACCGCGTTGCTCGGGCGTCCCTATCGAATGTCCGGCAAAATCGTCAAAGGCAAGAAAGTTGGCCGCACGTTGGGTTATCCAACGGCGAACGTCGATCTGAGGCGCCGTCAAAGCGCCGTGCTGGGAATATTTGCAGTACGTGTTTCGGGCCTGCCAGGCGGGCCGAAAGATGCTGTCGCAAGTGTCGGCACGCGACCGACATTTGCCGGTACGAAACCCTTACTGGAGGTGCACATATTCGACTTCGATGAAGACATCTACGGCGAGTATATTCATGTGGACTTCATTGCTCGTCTGCGCAGTGAAGTGAAGTATGACGCAGTTGAGGAATTGGTTGCGCAGATGCATCGTGACGCCGACAATGCACGATTGGCTCTGGCAGCTGCGGGGTAGGGCGTGAGCGAAAACCGAAACTCAGGAATACGTCGCTTCAACGCGTGGCTGATTGTCGCGTTTTTCATCGTCCTCGCAGATCAGGCGACGAAGTGGGCGATCGTGGAATGGGTGCCGCTCTACGGCAAGGTGCCAATCAACGCGTATATCAACCTGACGCATCAGCAAAACATGGGCGCCGCGTTCAGCTTTCTGGCCGGTGCTTCGGGCTGGCAGCGTTGGTTCTTCGTGGTGCTTGCAACCGTCGTCAGTGCCGTCATCACAGTATGGATATGGCGGATTCGCAACGAGGGTCCCTATATTCTCGCCGCCGGTCTCGCTTTGGTTCTCGGGGGAGCGATCGGCAATCTGATAGATCGCATCCGCTTCGGCTATGTCACAGACTTCATTCAAGTCTGGTTCGGCGATTGGGCCTTTCCATCGTTCAACGTTGCTGATTCGGCCATCAGCGTTGGTGCGGCATTACTCGTGATCGACGCGTTGTTCGTGTCAGGGCGGCAGACGAAAACGGGGTCAGAGCCTTAGAAAAAGACTCTGACCCCTATTCGTTGGCAATTACCGCGTTCGCGTCCAGCAATCAGTGTACGGCCCGGATGACTTCAGGCCACGGCCATCTATGTTGAACGTTGCGCACTTGCCGAGCTCATCGTCCGTCTTCTGATACGTCGCAGTAGCCGTGTAGTTTCTCGGCGCATCCAGCACAGGGATCGTCACATTATACGACCCGGTATCCGAGACGTATGGATCGTCATAGCCCAGCTGTGCCAGCGTACCGTAGTTGCTGTTTTGCAGGTAGAAGCGTTCCTGGGCGGTCGCAACCTCCAGCAACATAGCCTTGGCCTCGTTGCGCTTGGCCCGGGCCGCGAACTGACGGTAGTTTGGGTAGGCGACGGCCGCCATGATACTGATGATCACCACAACGATCATCAGCTCAAGCAGTGTAACGCCACGCATGTACTTACGCATTTGCATCGTTTTATCCTAGTTAATAGCGAACTATTCTATACCATCCTGTACCCAGAGAGTCCGCACCGGAGAATTTGTAAACTCCGGATCGAAGCACTCGACGCCAATACAACCGATTGGTTCAGGCGTGCATTCCTGACCCGTGCAGTTTGGGTCGGTCGGGCTCGGGAACAGGAACACAGGTACCGGCGCGATGCCGCCCTGCTCGAGCTTGGTTACCCGCGCCTCATCGATCTCGACCGGATCGGTCGGAACCGGAGCGCCGTAGTCAATCACCGGGTCACCGTTGTCGACGCTGACACGATACAGGCGGTTGATGCTGAGGCCGGCCTGGCATGGGTCGTCCGAATTGGTTGCCGGTTCCATCGTGACGAAGTAGATTTTGTCATCGAAGGTCCGCGAATCCGACAAGACTTTCTCTCCTGACGAAAGCGTCAGTTTCCAACCGGCGCCGCCCGCAGGAATTACCGTGCCATACTGACCTGAGACTTCCATAAGGTCAGCGTCCTTGATGATCGGATAGCTGTCATACTGCGCCTGCGTCAGAGCATTGAAGACATGCTCGTCACGCAGTGAGTAGAAGCGATCCGTTGCACTGTTGTCGAGCGGGTGGGCCCTGTAGCCACTGCCAATACTGATCGACAGGTAGCGGCGGTCCATTCGGTCGTCATTAAAGATCGCAACATCCGGCGTGTTGTACAGGCGACGCGTGTCTCCTGGCCCAGGGCTGCCCAGCCCTTCCGCGCCGAGCTGCGCGATCACACCGCCGGCAACCAGATTGTTCGGCGTCGCCCCATTGGTAATGTCGAAACGCCATATCTGACCGCCTAGATCGGCTGCGTACATGCGGTCGGCGAAATTGTCGCCGTTCATGTCAACCACCCGAATCCGGCTTGGAATGGCGCGGGTCATTGAGGGTAGCGAAAGATCCGCAAACGAATCCTCGCCGACACGCCATAGCGGGTCACCGCTTTCAAGATCGAGCATGTATATGCCCGCACCCTCGACGTCGGGACCTGTCGGATGCCCCGGGGAGTCGTGCGTCGTGTCATAGCCACCACCGATTACGAGCACGGCGTCCTGAGGGCTCTGCACGGCAGCGCTATTGATCTTGACCTTGGCAACCACTGGCGGCGACCAGCTCTGACCAGATTCGGGGAAGGTCTTGATCCATTTGACATACGGTTTCTCGTTATTGGTCACATCGAGCATGTAGTAATTATCACCACCGCGCCGCATGCCGAAGACGATATACACGAAGTCGGTGCCAACCTCGATCACACCGTCACCATTAAAATCGGCAATGATCGGCACGACGTCCCCGTCAAGACCGTAGGTCTTGTAATCGGCATTTTCGTCAAAATAGAATTCCTTAAGATTTGGCAGCAGCTCGCGTGGAATGAATGCCCACATTTCCTCGCCGGTTGCGGCGTCGACTGCATGCAGGTAACCATCGTTGGTAGCATTGAAAATGATGGTCCTGTAACCGCCGCCAGTGTCGCCGTAAACGACGGCCGCAGGCTGCGAGTGCAAAGTGTCGCCCATCGCGTAGCGGTTTTCGGTCGTTGGGTCATTGTCCACATCTTTGACGTCTTTGCCACGTGCCCAGTCGATAAGCTCAAACATATCAGGCTCGCCTTCAGCACCCGACAGGCCGAAATCGCCCATCGCGAAAGAGAGTATGTTCGTAGTCGACAGGGAGTTGCTTGCCAGCGTCAGGTCTCCCAATAGATTGTTGGTGTAAACCTTACGCACGTCAGGGTGTGGCAAAACGTTTGCAACGCCGCCGCGATTGACATCCGTACCGTCCGGCGTGGATTCCGTCGACCAGAAGTTCGTCGCGTTGTCGGCAAAGAATCCGGTAGCAGGGTCGACAGCGTTTATGTCGTTCTTATCGCGGACTTCGCCTTCCTTGATCGTGTATTTCTTGATGTTGCCCGGCCAGTGCACCTGGTCGGCCGCACGGAACACGGACACATACAGATCGTTGAGATGCTGCGTGCGGTTGAATGCATTAACGGCAATCGCCGGCGCCGTGAACGAGATGTCGCGATCGAAGATGTTGGTTACGATATCCGTCAGTGCTTTGGTCAACGATTTCACGTCCGACGCGAGGTAGTATTCGCCGCCCGAATTTTCAGCCGTTCTCTTGAGAATTGGCAGGTCGACGCTGAACCCGATCGTATAAGTCGTTACCGACTGCTTGCCCGGTAAGGCGGGGTTAATGTCGACTTTGGACAGATACTCGGACACATCGTCCAGGCAAGCGCCGTTGACGTTGCCGCCATCGCAATAGCCACGCCCCATCACCGTATCAAATTCCGGTAATGTCGGGACTTTCGTATAGGCGTCGATGTCCTCTGTCGGCGCACCGTCGGTCAACAGTACGGTGAAATTCTTGGAACACGCGTATTCGGCCGGCTGCTTGTAAATTAGCGGGTCTTTAGAGACTCGAGCGTCGCTGTCCGTCGCGTCCGGATTGCCATAGGTACCCGGCATGCCGCGCCAGTAGAGGGCCGCCTCGTACATCGTTTCCGATAACGGCGTCCAGCCGGAGGCCGGGATACTGTCAATAACGTCATCGGCTTCAGTGCGGTTGCTGTCCAGGTCCTTGATACCGTGAAGGACGGTTCCGCCCTGACTCCAGTTGAAATCCATGATACCGACATTGACGTCTCTGACCGAGCCCAGCACATTCTTGGTCACGGCTTTGACGACGTCTGAACGTGACAAGTTTCCGCCTGGTGGGTTGTAGTACCAGTTCAGGTAGTTGCTGTCGTAGACCGTTATGATCAGGTGCGTCGGTGACGATCCCCAGGACACCTCGCGATTCTCATCGGCAGTATAGGGTGGGATGTTGCTGCCAGCCTGTGCGTAGGGCTCGTCTTTCGGATTGGACCCGTAACCATGTTCGCCGGAGTCCGCCTTGCATTCGACGGCCCTGTTCGTTTCACTACGGCTCAGTCTCTGCCATTTCCACGAGCCCCGGCGATAGCGATACATCGCCATCGTGTCGGTGTAGGAACCGGCGCTGTCGAGTTGGTTGATGCCTTGCTGGCAGTAGAACACACTCTTGTTGAACTGGTACTCACCGCCACAACTTGGAATCGAAGAGTTGGTCGTCCAGTAGTAGCGACTCAGGTCGCAAGGACCTGTATACACTTCGTTCGCGTCATAAGGTACCTGATTCGGCTCGACCGTGGTCATACTTCCGGACGAATCGATGATGAACAGGATGTTTGGCTTGGCTGCGTTACTCGCGCCAGGGGTCGATAACAATAACTCGACGTCGTCTGCCCATACGGGCGACCCGGCAATCAATGTGAGCAACAGACCCGCTAGTGCCCAAGCGGAGTGCTTGTTGGACGTATTCATGTGTCCTTACCTCTTTCGTCATTCCGTGACCTATCGCTCCGTCAGTCACCAGCAAAAAAACCTACGGCGCTACATCTATGCTCGTTACTGTTTTGGTTTTTGTGTCATAGCTGACTAATGCATAGCTGTCGTCATTCCCCCTGATAACAGCAAATGCGTTGCGAAAATCCTCAAAATTCACGGCCTTTCCATCGACCACAAACCTTGTTCCTTCCGTGATTCGAGCACGCTCATACTCTTCGTCACAACCTTTGTCGCAGGGCTTGAATGACATCATTCCATTCGTCGACGCCGGCAATATGATGTTTGATGGCGATGTCTCCACCGCATTCACCAATACTAGTGTCTCGTTATCGGCAACTGCAGGTTGGCTCAGTGCCAGTCCGAGAATCGCCAGGGCTTTCCATATCCTGATATTCATGTTGTCGTCCTTTACTCAATTCCGTCCTGCACCCACAAAGTGCGAACCGGGGGGTTATCGAAATCGGGGCTGAAGCACTCGACGCCTACGCATCCGATTGGCGGCGGCGCACACTCGTCGCCCGTGCAACCGGGGTCGGGGCTCGGGAACAGGAAGTTGGGTTGTGGCGCAATGCCGCCCTGTGACAGGTCTGTAACGCGCGCGTCGTCTTCTGTGCCGGGGATAAGTCCCGTCAGATCGCCGATCGGATCGCCATTTGCGACCGCAACGCGGTACAGGAAGTTGCGGCCTGACCCGGCAGAGCACGCCGAGGCGCCCGAAATGTCGGGAGAGAACGCAACGAAGAAGATCTCGTTATTGAACGTCACTGACGTCGACAGGACCTTCTGGTCGGCCGGCAGCGTGAACTTCCAGCCGCGCTGATTCGGCCCGATTGCCGTGCCGACCTGGCCACTGATTTCGACCAGCTCTGCGTCTGTGACCGGCGTGATCGCATCGTACTCGGTCTGCGACAACGGGTTAAAGATATTCTTGTCGCGAATAGAGTAGAAGCGGTCGTTATTCGAGTTATCCAACGGATGCGCCCGGTAACCACTGCCGATACTGATTGCGATGAAACGCCGGTCCTGCACATTGTCGTTGAAGATCGATACATCGGGGCTGGTATAGAAACGCCTTGTGTCTTCGTCGCCGACAGAGTTACCTTCCGCCCCGAGCTGGGCCACGACGCCACCGGTTACCAACGCGTCCGCGCCTGTTCCATCCGGCGTCTTGCCATTGAATATATCGAAGCGCAGGATCTGGCCGCCCATGTCCGATGCATACATGCGATCGGCGTACCGGTCGCCAGTGACATCGACCACTGTCACCTGGCTCGGAATAGCACGGGTCATGTCCGCCAGCTGCAAGTCGGCGTCGATGTCCGCGCCAGCGCGCCACAACACGTCGCCTGTCTGCAGGTCAAGAAAGAAGATGCCTGCGCCCTGTGTATCCGGGTTCGACGGGTGCGGCATCACGTCGTGTACACCATCGTAGCCGCCGCCAATCACGACGACCGCCTGATCATTGTTGAGACCAGGATCGTCGATGTCCATACGCGCAATCGTTGGCCGCGACCAGCTCTGGCCAAAGCTTGTGGCTTCAACGCGCCACTTGACCTGCGGGCTGTTTCTGTTGGTCACGTCCAGTGCGTAGAACGCGTTGCCACCGCGCCGCATGCCGAACAATATGTAGACGAAGTCACCATCGACCGCCTCGATCACGCCGTCTCTGTCCCGATCCGCCACGACCGGAACGATGTCACCGTCAACGCCATAGCTCTTGAACGAGGCGTCAGCGTTGAAGAACAGGTTCGGCAATTTCGTGAGATGTTCTTTCGGGATAAAGGCCCACAGCTCTTCACCGCTGTCGGCGTCGATCGCGTGAACATATCCGTCGTTTGTCGCCGTGTAAACGACAACATCGGGATTGGTTTCGTCGCCACCGTACACAACCGCTGCGGGCTGCGAGTGCAGTGGATCGCCCATCGCTTTGCGCGTCGTCGTGAGCGGATTCAGATCCTCATCCAATATGTCTTCGCCGCGAGCCCAGCGAATAAGCTCCTCGATGGTCGGTTCCCCGGCGGCGCCCGTTAAACCGAAGTCAGACAGCGAAAACGAACTCTCGTTCGATGGCGTCAGCGCGTTGGCCGCGGCCGTCAGGTCATCGTCCACGGTATTGTTCGTGTACAAATTGCGCAGCCCGGGGTCAGGAAGATTCTCGAGGGCGCCGCCCAGATTGACGTCATTGCCATCTGTGCCGGTCGACCAATAGCTGGCAGCTGTGTCATAGAACAGTCCGTTAACAGGGTTCACGGCCGGCACATCGTTTCTGTCCACTATCTGGCCATCCGAAATGCGGTATTTCTTCAGGTTACCCGGCCAATGGACCTTCTCGCGCGCCGCAAACGTCGTCAGGTACACGTCGTTCAGGTTACGGGTGCGGTTAAACGTATTAACCGCAACGGCAGGAGCAGCGAACGACAAAGATCGGTCCTGAATGTCGTTGACGATCTCGAGCAACGCCAGCGTCAGAGTCTGCACGTCGTCGGCCTGGAAGTAGTCGCCGCCACCACGCAGGGCAGTTTCTTCAAGGTAAGGAAAATCAGCGGCAAATGCGATCGTATGCGTCGTGACGACCTGTCGGCCAGGATCCGTCGAGATATCGTCTTCGTACAAGTACGCGGCGATATCATCGAGGCAATCGCCCTGATTGGTGCCGGTACATCCGGTCTGGCCCAGTGTCGCGAACCAGTTCGGCAGGTTATCGACAAGATCGGGCGTTTCCGCGTCATTGACCGGCAGCCCGTCCGTCAGCAGGACGTTGAAGTTCTTGCTGCACTCCTGGCTCATCGGCTGTTGGTAGACCTCCGGGCCTGTCGACGCGAGTGCAGCGTCATCCGTTGCATGCTCATTGACAAGCTCGCCATAATAAGCCGGCAGGCCGCGCCAGTAGCGCGCTGCCTCATAGAGGGTCTCCGACACCGGCGTTGCGCCGCCCGCATTGATGCCCTCGATCGTCGCGAGGATGTTGGCACGATTGGTATCGAGGTCCTGCATGCCCAGTATGACCGGACCACCCTGATTGTCATTGAAGCGCATGATGCCGACATTGATACCGTCAATCGAGTTCAGAATAGCCTTGGCCGTGTTGTTCACGATATTGATCCGCGAGTCCAGAATCAGGAGCGGATTGTCAAGATAATTCAGATAGTTGCCGTCATAGACGGTCACAGACTGATTCGTCGGCCAGCTGCCCCAGGCGATTTCCTCGTCCTCGTTGTTCGTAAACGGTGCCGCGTCGCCGCCTCTTTGCGCGTACACGGCATTGACGTCCACGCCGTCGCCGTGGTCGCCACGGTCTTTCTGACACTCGACCAGGCCCGTCTCGTTGCCGTCTTCAAGCTTCTGCCAGCGCTCCGTATCCAGGCCGAGGAGAATGCTAAAAAAGCCGGAGCTGCCGGCGCGATACTGCGCCATCGCGTTGCGGTAGATGCCGATACCTTGCAGCTGCCTCGTAGCGTGGTCACAGACAAAGGCCGTTTTCAGGATCCGCTTGGTATTCGAGGGATCACAGCTCGGCGTAACGCTCTTGAATTCGGTCCAGTACAGGTATGCCGGATCGCACGGCGTTGCGGCACCGGGATAGGTCTCGGTGGAGTCGTAGACCTCGCGCGTTTCTTC
>JAOTUB010000232.1 GCA_029864095.1 Gammaproteobacteria bacterium
CGCAGATTCCGACCAAGACGGGCGCTGCCGCCGCTGTTGGCCTCGTTTTGCCCGAACTCAATGGCAAGCTCGATGGCTTTTCAATGCGTGTACCGACAATCAATGTCTCAGCCGTGGACCTGACCTTTGTCGCAGAACGTGAAACCAGCATCGACGAAATCAATGCGATCTTAAAGGATGCGAGCGAAGGCTCGCTCAAGGGCGTGCTCGCCTACAACGACGAGCCGCTCGTGTCGATCGACTTCAACCATGACCCGGCATCGTCCACCTATGACGCAGGCTTGACCAAGGTCATGGAAGGCACTTTGGTCAAGGTCTGCTCCTGGTACGACAATGAGTGGGGCTTCTCGTGCCGTATGCTCGACACGGCCGTCGCACTCATGAACGCGAAATAAGCCGCCCGAGTCCAGCCAGGAGCCAGTATGCCAGTCGTCAAAATGGCCGACGTTGATCTGTCAGGCAAGCGGGTCCTTATTCGCGAGGACCTGAATGTCCCTGTCGCCGGCGGGGTGGTCACGAGCGATGCACGAATTCAGGCAGCATTGCCGACAATTCGCGCGGCGGTCGGCGCAGATGCTGCGGTCATGCTGATGTCGCATCTCGGCAGGCCCACTGAGGGCGAGCTGGATAGCAAATTCTCGCTGCGGCCTGTCGCCGATCATCTTTCGATATTGCTAGACACCGAGGTGCCGCTCGTGAGCGACTGGATCGATGGTGTCGCGGTCGCGCCGGGCAAGGTTGTGCTGCTCGAAAACGTGCGATTTCTGCCCGGCGAAAAGGCCTGCGACGAGTCCCTTGCGCGAAAAATGGCTGCGCTTTGCGACGTCTTCGTCATGGACGCGTTTGGCACCGCGCATCGCGCTCAGGCAAGCACTTACGGCGTCGCGGAGTACGCCCCGGTCGCCTGTGCAGGACCCTTGCTGGCGACGGAGTTGGAGGCGCTGGGTAAGGCGCTGACTGATCCGGCACGGCCATTCGTCGCGGTTGTCGGTGGTTCCAAGGTGTCAAGCAAGCTCACGGTGCTCATGGCATTGTCGGAGTTAGTTGACAGCCTTATCGTCGGCGGCGGAATCGCAAATACCTTTATTGCGGCGGCGGGCCACAATGTCGGTAAATCGCTGCATGAGGCGGACATGCTCGAAACGGCCCGTGAACTGGCTGCGGCCAAGGATGACCGCGCTGACATACCGGTTCCCAGCGACGTCGTTGTGGCAACGGAGTTTTCCGCTGATGCGGCTGCACAGACCAAGTCGGTTGATGCGGTAACGGATGACGAGTTGATTCTCGATATCGGCCCCGAGACGGCAAAGCGATTCGCAGAGATTCTGGCGGGCGCCGGCACGATCATCTGGAACGGCCCGGTCGG
The DNA here is from genome assembly GCA_029864095.1 of Gammaproteobacteria bacterium. Classification (GTDB taxonomy): domain Bacteria; phylum Pseudomonadota; class Gammaproteobacteria; order Steroidobacterales; family Woeseiaceae; genus UBA1847. The sequence continues at coordinate 1,367 of JAOTUB010000232.1, forward strand.
CGTATTCGAATTCGATGCGTTCGGCGGCGGTACAAAGGCGCTGGCGGAAGCGATAGCAAACAGCAATGCGTTTTCGGTAGCCGGCGGCGGTGACACGCTGGCGGCGATCGACAAATACGGCGTCGCCGACGGGATTTCCTATATCTCGACGGGCGGTGGCGCATTCCTCGAGTTCGTCGAGGGCAAAACCTTGCCGGCCGTAGAAATGTTGGAGCGCCGCGCCCGCAGGCTGTAACGTCAAATTGGAAACGGGCCGGTGATTGCCAGCGTCATGCCCGGATACTGGATGTTAACGAACAGGGTCTTGCCGTCCGGCGCGAAACAGACGCCGGTGAGTTCGGAATTCGAATGGGCATTGTCCGCGAGCTGATACTGGCTGCCGTCAGGCCGGAGCCCAACAAGGCCGCAATGGTTCGCGGTGTCCTCGCAGACGATCAAATCGCCCCAGGGCGCCATTGTCAGGTTATCGGCATTGCTTAATATCGATTTGTCCGCGGCTTCGGCGATCAAGGTTAGCTGCCCGGGCGCTTCCAATTCACCCGGCTGCCCTTCGCGATTGCTCGGCTGGTAGGTAAATATCTGCCCCAGCCGCGCTGGACCGCCAATCGTACACGTGAATGCGAACCGGTCGCCTGCGGCCGTCAGTCCTTCCCCACGGGCGAATGTGGCCGCACCCATGCTCTCGCCGCGCAGCCGCAGGTCGTTTTCAACCGGGTCGACATCGTCGAGATCTATCCACCGTGTAGTCATCGACTCGCCCGCAACGATCGCGGCTTCGTACGACCAGTTGTGCGTCATCAACGATGGACGACCATCAACTGCCAGGCACTGGAGTTTGCCGCCCTCGTGCAGCTTGCCGGGAACATCCGGTAGGTAGCGATAGAACAAGGAATGGTGCCGATCCTCGGTCATATAGACGATGCCGGTCGCTGCATGAACGGCTGCAGCTTCGTGCTCAAATTTGCCCATTGCCTTTATCGGTCGGGGCTCGACGAGGCCTTCGGCACTTGCCGGAACTTCGAAGACATAGCCGTGAGGTGCATCGCGATAGACGAGCCGACCTCCACTCAGGCCCATGCCGGGGGATTCGAAACATTCTTCACACGACAGCCAGCTCCCCCAGGGCGTGGGCCCGCCCGCGCAGTTTGTGTCAGTACCGGCAAGACTCAGGTGCTGTCTCTCGGTCTCACCGGTTTTCGGGTTGTAAACGCTTGTTGTTGTTCCGCCGGCGCCAGGGGTCTTGCCGTTTCCGTGGTCGTAGATTTTGTTTTTGACGGCTTGCGGGAGGGTCGAAAAGGTGTCGGCGAACGCGGAGCCGGCAAAATTGGACGGTGCATTTTCATGGTTGCAGACGAGAATAATACGGCCATCTTGCCCCGGAAATGCGGCCATGCCGTCATGGGCTGCAGGGACCCGCAGGCCGTCGCACATCATGTCGCCGGCCCTGGATACGATTTTGTAGTGGTAGTCCTGCGGCAGGTCCAGGATTCTGTCGGGGTCCGGACGGAGCCGTCCGACCTTAGCGTTCCGGGCGTCGCAAGGCATTGATATCGCAGGCCCAGTGGCTGCGACAGCGAGGAGTTGCAGAAAACGACGTCGATCCATGATGCGAAAAGACTAGCGAGTAATCTATCAGCATAGCGTCAATATGTGACAGCGGAAAGACGCAATTGCAAAGTCATGACACCGATATCCTGTTGCCTGTGCAATAATCGCCGCCATGCAAAAACGGACAAAGATAGTCGCGACGCTGGGCCCGGCGACCGACGAGAAGAAAGTTCTGCGCAAGATGATCCGCGCCGGTCTGGACGTCGCGCGCCTGAATTTTTCCCACGGCGACGCCGACGAACATCGGAGCCGTGCAAAGCGCCTGCGGGCAGCGGCGAAAAAATGTGGCCGTAACATCGGCGTCATGGGCGATCTGCA
>JAOTUB010000013.1 GCA_029864095.1 Gammaproteobacteria bacterium
CGACAGGCTTCGTGCCTCTCCGATCCCGATGTGAATACCAAAAAGAGGAAAGAACGCGATAAATGCCTCGACTGCTGCGGCATACGCCAGGTTGAGAAGCATGATGTGCGGAACGAGTCTGAAGATCTGGCCCAGGCTCGCGTGGTCCTCATTGTCATCTGCATCGGTTTCGTTGGGTAACCAAAATAAGGGCAGGCTGGCAGCGATGACAAACGCAGCTGTTACGACAAAGGGCAATAAACCCTCTGTTCCGGTCATGATCAAGACTAGTGGGCCGACCGCAAACCCTGCCGCTCCCGCCGATCCGTATGCGCCGATGATTCTTCCTCGCCAATCTTCGTCCGCGAGTTCGTTGATCACGGCTTCACTGGCCGACCACAGCATTGCTGCCGCCGCACCGAGCAGGAATCGCATCGGGAACCATACGTAAACATCTTGGAACAGACCTAGGGCGATCAATGTTCCCGCAGCGAGCAGCGTAGCCAGTTGCATTACGCGCGCGGCACCGACTTGCAGGATCAGGCGCGGCATGATTGGTGCGAGCAAAACTCCAGCGCTCGCCTGAGCAACGATGCTCATACCGATGACGGTCTTGCTAATACCCTGTGAATCGAGAACGAGCGACAATAGTGGCAACGTCAACCCGTATACCAAATTAACAATGACCATCGACGCGATGACAGCGACGAGGCTTCGCTTACGAATCGATAAAACTGTGTCGAAGATTGTTATCTCCGTTTTCGGGGCGTTGAGAAAATCATGTCATCATAAACGCCCCTTCGAATAAGGTGGAACCCTTTTGATCAACGGTCAGGCTGACAACCGCACCGGAAGAGACAGTGCCGTGCTCACGTGAACGAATGTATTAGCGGGTGGCCTTCGACCCGGAGTTCGAAACGTTCCATGTGGCGTCTGCCGGTGGGGCTCCACAACAAGCGATTGTTGCTGTTCGCGGTCGTCGTGCGGGGAGCTTGGGCCGCGCTCTGGAGTTGTGCGCGGCGAGGGCGCGGCATCAGAATTGCCGAACGACGGAGCCAACATTCGAGCCGGTAGTTCATTGGATTCTCGTTCACCAAACGTACAATGACAATCAGATACTTGCGCTTGGCAGGAATATCCCGCAGGATACACGCGCGATCTTCGTTTTGGCCTGCCTTTCAGCTATTTGCCCGTTTCCCGGGCGTTCGTTTCAAGTCATTCACATTACTCAGATTGTTCGTTTCCGCGCCCGATTCGTGCGTGGCATTTTGTTATGGAGGCCAAAAATGGCTATTGGAACTGTTAAGTTTTTTGATCCCGGCAAGGGATTTGGATTTATCCAGCCGGAAAGCGGCGATAAAGACGTTTTCGTGCACGTCAGCGCGGTACAGGGCGCCGGCATGGACACACTGACGGACGGTCAGCGCGTCAGTTACGATGTCGTCACCGAGCGCGGCAAACTGGCGGCCAGCAACCTGAAAGCTGCCTGACCGCTCAAATACGTTTCGTGTATCTGGGAAAACCCGGCTTTATGCCGGGTTTTTCTTGTCTGCGAAGTGTCCGCTTCATGTGGTGGGCGAACTTTATTCGCACTGACTCAAACCAGATCGCGGATTCGCTAGAACCTGTAGTCCAATGAAATGGTTGTGAACGTGTCCGTCTTCTCGGTGCCCGGCAGCACGTCGGAGTTGTTCTTGATTGTAAAGGCAACGATTAGTGCAAGGTTATCGCGCATTTTCGCGCTCAACGCCGAAGTGGCCTCGAGATAAGTGTTATCCGAACCGCTTTCGATGCCCAGGGATTGTGTGAACTGTGACGACTCGGAGATGGTCCATCGATAGTTCCCACCGAGGTACCCGATGGTGCTGCTCTGACTCGTTCCATCACGAAGATCAGATTGCCGGGCGCCGACACCAATCTCGCCACTCAGCAAGTGTTTTTCGGTATTAAGAAAGTGCCTACCGTAACCCACGGCTTCCCGAAGCTGCTGATCGTAGGCACTGAACTTATCGGTGTCCCAGGCAATAAGACCGAAGATATAGTCGGTGTCGTTAAGGTTGTATTTGCTCTGCCACGCAAGACTGTTAGCTTCGGCAGTGGTGACGCCGGAGGTGCTGGATTTGATCGCCCCACCTTTGAGGGAGTGGCCCCAAGGAGCGTGGTTCCACCAAAGATCGAAGTTCGCATTGATGCTTTTGTTGTCGGAATTTCCGCTGGTTGCAAGAACACCAAGGCCTGCACGTCCAGAAAACCCTTCTTCATCTTGGGGAAAACCCACCGATGCCACTAGAGTGAGCGCGGCAAAGCCCAGTAAACGTTGTAAAGTCAAAACGCTATTAGTGAACATATCCTACCCTCAGGAACAATCGGTATGGCGCCATCATTCGTAGCGCGAACGGTATTGTAATGATGGCGACGGCGCATCCACTGTTTCGTAACATTTGTTTACATCTTGGAATGACCCTGTAAATTCTTGCAGGCTCGCGTGCTGGGCAGCCGGGCGATCGATCCGATGTAGGATGACTGAAGATGACCCAGATCAGACGTCGCAATGTCGTATAATTTGAGACTACTCATAAGGCAATTTTGTCTGAGTAGTAGCAGCTAAACGTAAATTGAGAATGTAATCATGACCATTCGCGGCAGCTGCCTGTGTGGCGGCGTGCAATACGAGATTTCCGGCAAGCTGCATGACGCCGGGAATTGCCATTGTTCGATGTGTCGTCGAACGCACGGTGCTGCTTTCGGCACCTATGCGCGAGTTGATGCAGACGAGTTCCGGTGGTTATCTGGCGAGGATCTCATTTCCGCTTACGAATCCTCACCCGGTGGATATCGCTGTTTTTGTCGTCAATGCGGCTCACCTTTGGGCGGTCGGGGGAAAGGTGGGAAATTGGGCTGGGTTACGCTGGGCACGGTTACGGGTGATCCCGGGTTGCGTCCCGGAGCCCATATTTTCGTGGGCTCAAAAGCGCCGTGGTATGAGATAACAGACCATGTCCCCCAATTTGATGAATGGCCACCGGGCTTCGGACCAAACGCTGGGTCCACGTAGTCCGATACTGTTAGGCGCAGGCAGACACCCAAGACGTGAAGAAGCTCCACGAGCTGCCACGCGAGGAACTGGAACGGATGTTCAACGCCGCCCCTTTCGTGGCGAGCCTCGGTATTCGCCTGGTAAGCATCGGTTCGGGGATCTGCGAAACGGAACTCAACGTGGAGCCCCGGCACCTCCAACAGGACGGCTTCGTCCACGCCGGTGTTCAGGCCACCATGGCCGATCACACAGCCGGCGGAGCCGCAGCGACACTGACCGAACCGGGTCACATGGTTCTCACGATAGAATTCAAGATCAATCTACTTCGAGCTGCACAAGGGGAGCGGCTGTCGTGCCGGTCCAAAGTTCTCAAACCAGGGTCTCGGCTCATGGTCGTGGAGTCCGAAGTTTTTTGCGAAAACGCGGGAACATCGAAACTCGTGTCCAAGGCAACTGCATCGATCGCCGTCGTCGGATCCCGGTAAGCACAAACATTGAGATTGATTCGCGAACGTCCGCACATGGCCGAACTGAGATGATTACCAAGGAGAAACTCGAACGTCTGCTCATGGCAGGGGCAGACACTCAGGGCCAACTGAAGACGAGAATTGCTGCGTAACGGCTGCTTTGGGGCCACGAGCAGCCCGTCGCTCAATTTACGCTGCAATTTCCGGTGATGACCAGAAGCGGACGTTTGGGTGACAAGCTTCCGAGCAACAGTATTAAGACAAAAGGAGAATTGAATGCAGGCTCTGGCACGTCGACAGTTCTTGACGTTTCCTGCGGCAAGTCCCCTACTTGGTTACACAGCAGCGGGAAGGTTGTTGCAGAGGAGTCGCTGCATGCGATGCAGCTGCCGGAGCACCTGTCGGATTTCAGCTTTATCCAACCACTAAATGGCCGGTCGCAAGCAAGATGCTCCGGCGGGCAGAAAAAGCCGGAGCAAAATTCATCGTACTAACCATCAATCTGAACACCGGAAGTAACCGCGTGCTTCTCGGACAGTACGCTCGTGCCGATGAACGCGACTGCAGCGCGTGCCATGGCGCCGGGCCGAGACGAGTGGCTGGGGACCTCTTGAAAGCCTGCCCGAGGTTGTCGAAGCAGTGAACGGCACTGTTCCAGTAATCATCGACAGCGGTTGTCGTCGCGGCACTGATATCTTCAAGGCCTTGGCGATGGGTGCGAGCACTATCGCCGATATTGGTCCGCAGCATGTTGGCCTTCGGCGTCCGAGCGAGGTTGGATAGCGCCTCGGGCGACTGCTAGTCGTCCTCTCCAGCCAGTCGCTCGGTGGCAGGCTCTGCGACTGGTACTGACCCGAGAATCTCGTTCATGTACGTTGCCCAGCGCCCGCTCGGCTCCCAGACCGCAAGCAGATCTTTGCGCGCCTCGGCCTCGGGAATCTGCTGTTCCAGGACCCTGTAGAGGTACGTCATTGCCGAGGCCCTGTAATTTGCCTGGCACTGCACGAGTACGTTGTCAGCTGCATGCTTCGACATTGCGTCGCTGAAGCGCTCGAAATCGACTTTTTCGGGGGACGCCCACACGACGGGTATGTTGATCCACTCGATACCAAGCTCCGCGAGTCGCTGCTTCTGATTCGCTGGCGGCTTGTCCCGAAGATCAATAACGACCCGGATGCCTTGTTCGTGGATTGCAGCCAGCCCGCCCTCGACGAAATGGCCACCAGTCGAGAGCCGTTCGTCAACCCTGTGATGATTCATCGTTGGCCCGGTATGGGCGTCGTCACCTTGCACTTGGGCCGCAACGTAAGCAGAACTGGCAATGGCCGGTATCGTAATGGCGAAGATGATCGCCTTCGTGATAATTCTCATTGAATATTAACCCTATAAATATCATTGTCTTTTGAAACTTTTAAAGAATATACATGAATTAATGTACAGGCAGGCTGACGCTACCACAAAGACCGCCGGCGACAGGTGATTCTCCAGTAGTATCATGCCCTGACCCCTCTCCGGTACAACAATAATGCGAAAAGACGGTTTGAGCCAAAAGGCGTATGTGCCCATCGCGGAGGGAGATGCCTATGATCCTTTCGTGCCTGCCATGGAGTCGCCGGCAGAGTTTACGATCAAGGCAGTCGGACTGGGTGTCCTGTTCGGCATCATCTTCGGTGCTGCGAACGCTTATCTGGGGCTCCGAGCCGGGCTGACCATCAGCACCTCGATCCCGGTGGCCGTCATGACCGTCGCCGTGTTTCGGGCCCTGTCGACCGTCGGGGTCCGCGGCACGATCCTCGAGACCAATATCTCGCAAACGACCGGCTCCGCGTCGAGTTCTCTCGCCAGCGGCGTGATCTTTACTCTCCCCGCATTGTTCATGTGGGGAATGCCACCGCAACTGCTGCAGATGACGCTTCTGGCAATGTGTGGCGGGCTACTCGGCATTCTGTTCATGATTCCGCTGCGGCGGTTCCTGATCGAACGCGAACACGGCAAGCTGCCCTACCCCGAAGGCACGGCGTGTGCGGAGGTACTCGTCGCCAACGAGATCGGTGGCGGCCGGGCGCGCTTCGTGTTCTACGGCCTTGCGGGCGGCGCGCTATTCAAGTTCCTCACGTCCTGGATTCGCGTGATCCCGGCTGATGCCCACGTCAAAATACCGTTCCTCAAGAAAGGTGAACTGGGCATGGACCTGTCGGCCGCGCTATTTGGTGTGGGCTACATTCTCGGCCCGCGCATCGCAGCGGTCATGGTTGGCGGCGGCCTGCTCTCCTGGCTCGTCATCATTCCGGCTATCGCATACTGGGGCGACGCACGGACTGCGCCGTTCTTTCCTGAAACGGTGCAACTAATCCACGACATGGCGCCACGCGAAATATGGTCGCGTTACGTACGCTATATTGGCGCCGGCGCCGTGGCAACCGCCGGCATCATCACGCTGATACGCAGCATCCCGGTCATGGCCAGCAGTTTTCGCATCGGGGCCGCGCAGCTGAGTGAGCGCGTTAGCGCAGGTGCCAGCAACGACATTGCGCCGCGCACCGACAGAGATCTGCCGCTGCGCTTTGTCGGAATCGGAGTGCTGATCATTGCGGCCGTGCTCGTACTTGTACCGCAAGTATTTGGGGCCGTCGGGGGCGTCGGCATCCGCACGGTAGCCGCTGGGTGTGTCGTCATATTCGCTTTTTTCTTTGTCACGGTTGCATCGCGCATCGTCGGCCTGGTCGGAGTTACGAGCAATCCAACCAGTGGCATGACGATCGCAGCGTTGCTTGGTACCGCCTCGATCTTCTTATTTTTCGGCTGGACCGATGCGCTGGGCAAGGCTGCCGCGCTCACCGTGGGTTGCGTGGTTGCCATCGCCGCGTCCATTTCCGGCGACACGTCGCAGGACCTGAAAACCGGTTATCTGCTTGGGGCTACACCACGACGTCAGCAGACTGCGGAGCTGATCGGCGTGCTCACATCCGCGACCTTTGTCTGTCTCACGGTGCTGGCGCTGGGTAAAGGCTTCGGCTTCGGCAGCACCGAACTCCCGGCTCCGCAAGCAACATTGATGAAGCTGGTCATTGACGGTGTGCTTGATCAAAATCTGCCATGGGTGCTGGTTGCCATCGGCGCGGGTATCGCCATCGCTTGCGAAATTGCACGCATCCCGTCCCTGCCCTTCGCCGTTGGTGTCTATCTTCCGGTTTCCACGATGACGCCGATATTTGTCGGCGGCCTCATTCGACTTTGGATGGAGCGCAGTGCGCAAGACGCGACCACTGCGGCAGACCGCCGCGAGCGCGGCGTGTTGCTGGGCAGCGGTTTTGTCGGTGGTGAAGGCCTGCTGGGTGTTGGCATTGCGCTGGTCGCGGTAGCGAAGAGCCGCCGGCCCGATGGCATCGGCACCGAGTGGCTCGGCGGTGAGCTGATTGCAATGCTTGCGGGCGCTGCCGCGTTCGCGCTCTTCATCACCTGGTTTTTCCGCCAGGTTCGAGGTCGGACGCCTCTTTAGAAAACGCGGTCGCTGCACAAAGGAATCGACCTGACCGTTGGCGTGAATTTGCAGGAGAAAAGAATGTCAGCCGAACAGAAAGACGAGGAGTGTGTCTTTGTGGCGCAATTCATATCACGGCAAGAAATGCTGGCAGCAGCGTAGGCGCATGTCATGGCAAAATGTGCAGGCGCTGGGGCGGCGGGCCGTTTATGCAGATAACCTGCGGCACAGACGTCTCCATTAACGGTGCGGAGAACGTATCGGTACTCGACTCCTCCGCATGGGCTGAACGCGGCTTTGGCAGCAAGTGTGGGACGCACCTATTCTATAGACTTAAGGAATGCGGCCAGCACATGATGCCGGCAGGGCTGTTTGAGGATGATGAACACCTGGTTTTCGATCAGCAGGTATTTATCGACGAAAAGCCGTCGTACTACCAATTTGCCGGTGCGACACACGATATGACCGGGCCTGAGATATTTGCCATATACGGCTCAGCAAATTGAGCGAACAGTACTAACAACCGGAACGCCGCCCAGGTTTCGACGCACCGGCCGGGCACAGGTTTTTCGCCGCCCCTGTTCTCGGCTACTACGCGCTCTTCGAGCCTATTGCGATGCCTGCCGAGCGTGCGGCCCTTTCAAAACTGGCCTGCATTGGATCGTCGACGATGTACTCGATCGTGCAGTTGCCGACACGAATGGATTCGCCTGCCACGAGTTCATGCGCGGTGATGCGATAGCCATCCACAAAGGTGCCGTTTCTGCTGCCAAGATCGACCAGCACGGCGCTACCGTCACCGGAATAGTTGATCAGCGCATGATGACGGCTCACGATCGAACTGTCGATGCGGATGTCACACAGCCTGCTGCGCCCGATCAAGGTGTGCCCCTGACGCAGAGCCTGCTCCCGAGCGTCGTCGCCCGTCAAATTGACGATAAGGCGCCGCATCGACAGATCGACCTCGCTCATTGCAACGGTCGGCGCATCGGCGTCCCCTTCGTGTGGATGCAATCCCACCCGGCTGGCCTCGTAGGCGCACTTTACGAGTGTAGTCGTAACCAGGCCTACGCCCTCGCGTCTTGCGAGATCCATACTCTGGTCGACGAGAGAGGTAATCGCGTCCGGCACACCCGCACACAGATCGTGTATAAGGGCGATCGCCTGATACTGAAAAACCTCGCCAACGGTCGAGGTACACCTCGATTCGACCCGCAGGCGAATACACTCAGTCGTTTCGGCCAAGGTGAACGGCGCTAGTTGAATGCGATAACCGGCAAGGGTCGAAATCGAACTCAGCGGACGCGTATTCAGTAACTCCTTGAGCCCGGGCCGCCCGGCCATGATCACAAGCAAGCCGTATTGCCCTTCGACTTCCGTTTCGACGAGTTTGCGAATCATGTCCAGGACCCAACACTCACTGTCCTGAAGCTCTTCCAGACAGACCACCGTGCGGCGCTTGTGGCTTTTCTGAAATGTGAGGAACATGGTGAAGATCCTCTGGAGATCCGCGAGCATCATGTCCTTGGGCTCAAAGCCGGCGGCTAGAACGATATTGCGCATCAGATCCGTGGCATCGACGCAGGGCTCAGTTACTCGAGCAATTACGGTGTCTTCGTCGAGACTCGAAATGAACGCCCGAATAACAGAGTCCGAGGCGGACTTGGACTCACCGATGATTATCCCAAGAGGACGCCCACTCGTGAACACTCTGTTCAGGCGGTCGAGCGCATTTCGATAACAATGCGTCAGAAACGCGAACGACGGTTCCTGCTCGACCTGCAGATCGGGCAGCGATACCGGCTGCCGCTCGTTAGTCATCGTGTCCGGCCCCCCCGGCCTCTTCCCACGTTACGTGCGGAGGCTCTTGTCAGAACGTCTTTGCATCGAGTCTAGGCCAGTTGTCAAACAGTGTAAAGCAGAGGGCCAGGTTGCGAATGTAACTTATTGATCCAGATAAAAGAAATGCAGGCCGTTGGTGGCGGCACGCCATAAACATGTTATTCGTGCAAAGTCTCTAGCCGACAGCCAGGACACTCGAACGGGTTCCAGCAACGAGCCGCTCGGCCCGGCGACTGTAAGTCGTCCAGCGCTGCCAAATTGCTTTTTTGCTTATCTGCAGGTCCCTGATTGCTCCCCGGTGATCGATAAGCACCGCGACAGCGGCCAGGAACATCGTAATCCGCCAAACAAAAACGAAGACCCAGCATTTCCAGCGTCGGTCTGTCTGGCTATTGAGAAAACGACAGTGGAAGTCCAAATGGGACTGCTCGTCCGCCACGAGCTCGGTCAGCCAGTCCTTCATCGCTATTTCCGGCAGACGGCTGGCCAGGATGTGGTAGTAGCAGATGCCGACGACTTCAGCCGCGAGCAGCACGAGTACCTTGAGTCGCAAGCCGATGAGTCTTCGAGAAAAAACGAACAGCCTCGCCGTCCAGTTCTGCTCGGTCAATTCGCCACCGAGTTCTCGGACACAGAGCGCAAGGATATCGGCATGCCGATTCTCTTCGCGAACAAAAAGCGCCATCGCCTCCGCGTAATCAGCATCGATTCCCGGAAGTTGGCTGGCACGTGCCTGTTCGATTATCGTACCGCCGCCCGATTCGCCAAGCTGGAAGATCGCAAGTGACTCGGCAAAAGACCGCGGCAGATCCTTGGATGCCGATGCCCCATCTGGCACCGGCAGCGGCCGCTTGCGGCGGCTCTCGAAAAACTGGCGCCATTCACTCCAAGTCCGGCCGTGACTCTGCATCCGATTGCTCCGCATCCTGAGGCTGCGGATAGTTTTACGGAAGCGTTCTGGCGTTCCTGAGGCAGTTTTGTGTCAAATAATGGCAGCCGGCAATTGAGTCGCTGTGGCGTGCACGTAGCGCAGCTTGCAATCGCCGATTTCCAGCAGGTCTGCGTGCGTTAGCGCATGCTGTCTGGTTTCAACCGAGTTAACGAGGAATCCATTAGTGCTTCCAGCATCCTCGATAGTCGCGCTGTCGCCGTCGACTTTGATTCTCGCGTGAATTCGACTGATGTACTTGCTCTTCAGCCGAATATCACTTCTGCGAGAGGAACCGATTGTGACCTCCGGGACCGATCCGTTTGAGATCGCTACTGTGTCGAGTTTTTCGGACCAGTCAAAGTATGCAACGGAACTGACCACCGGGTCCGGTTTCCGGAGCGTGAAAGCCGGCTTGACGTTCATCTATCCAGCCGAAACCTCGCGGCCGGTGGCATCCAACTCGACGATTTCGTAACCGAGATCCTGTAGCTGCGGCAGTATTACCGCTTTGTCACCGACAACAACGATAATCATGTCGTCCATTGTCAGGTGCTTACTCGCCAGCTGATTCAATTCCGCCTGCCCGATTCCGGCGAGAATTTCGTTCTGTACATCGACGAAATCTTCGTCAAGGTCGTACATGAGAATTTGCGACAGGAAACCGAGTTTCTGTGCGGGCGTCTCATAGCTACGTGCGTCTCTCTGGCCAATCGCTTTGCGCGTAAAGGCAAGTTCGGATGCGCTGATGCCCGATTCCGCGTATTTGCGTATTTCGTTCTCGAACTGGACGATACTATCGGCCGTGCTGTCAGTGCGCACCGCTGCCTGTGCCGTATAGGTTCCATAGTCCTTTTGCCCATTGAACCCCGAGTACGCGCCGTAGGAATAGCCCTTGTCTTCGCGCAAATTAAGATTGATGCGGCTGTTAAACGCGCCGCCTAGTGAGAAATTCATCAAATACGCGCGGTAATACTCGCCTGTTGCATCGTAGTTTAGCGACCGCTTGCCAATGCGAATCTCTGACTGTGCCGCTCCGGGTTTATCCACGAGGTAGATCCTGGTCGCATCGAGTTCAGGAAAATCATTGAGCGACACTTCGGCAACATCCGGTCCCCGCCACCGCCCAAATACTGCGAGCTTGTCGACGAGCGCCGCCTGCGGTTGGTCACTGACTGCAACGATGCTGCTGATTTTCGGCGAGAATTGTTCGGTGTAGAACGCTTTGACATCGTCCAGCGTCAACGCATTCACTGTTTCCTCAGTGCCGATGTTCAGGTAGGAAATGCTGTTGTTCTTGCCAAACAACAGCAACTGGTAGATTGTTGCAGCAATTGTCGCCGGCTGAGTCTTACTCTGTCGTATGGCCTGCAGTGTCTGGTCTTTTACGCGCGAGAAATCATCCGCATCGAACGCCGGCTTTAGCAGGCGCTCGGCAGCGATGTCCAAAGTTGCGTCCAAACTCTGGCTGAGCGTACGAATTGTAAGTATCGTGTCGTTGTTGTCCGCGCCAAACCGCACAGACGCCCCGAGTTTCTGTAACTCGTTGCTCAGTTCCTCGTTCGTCCGTTCGGTCGTGGACTCGTTGAGCATCGCTGCCGTGAGCGCAGCAAGACCAAGTTTGTCGAGCGGCTCGTTTCGCTGGCCAGCCTCCATGCGCAACTGGATTGCGACCGTCGGCGTTTCAGCATTCATTGCGCCAAGTACCTCGACGCCATTGTCGAGTTTTGCTCGCCAGATATCGGGGACGATGATGCTGGGATTATCGCCGGCGGGAGGCACGACGCTCCGATCGAAGTCGTCTACTGCCCTACGGTACGCCAACTCCTCATCGCCGATTGATACGTAGTCAGGCAATTTGCGCGCGTAGCGCATCCACGTATCTTCATGCGCGATCTGGGAAGACATACCGGGCGGAACGATGCTCATAACTACCGCCGGCCTGTCCTTTATATACTGACGATATACACGCATTACGTCTTCGTTGGTGACGTTTTCGTAACGCGCTATATCCCTGGCGGTGAAATTCGGCGCACCCGTGTAGGTCTCGTACATCGCCAACTGAGTGACTTTTCCCGCAACGCTTTCGAGGTTATAGACCATACCCGAGACGATGCTCATTTTGACGCGTGCAAGATCGTCCTCGAAGACGCCGCGCTGCTCGAACTCGGCCAGTGAATCCCTTGCGATCTTCTTGAGGTCAGCCAGCGTTTTGCCGGAAGCCGGGTTCGGTAACGCAAAGATTGTAAATGTACACGAGAGCTCCAGGCAGCCGTGCCCCGCGCTTGCCTGAACGGCCAGGCCATTCTTAACCATGTTCTTGTACAGCAGCGACGTTTCGCCCTGGCCAAGGATGAACATCAGGACATCGAGAGGCGCCTCGTCCGCGTGATACAGATGCACAGTCGGAAACGCCATATAAAGAAGTGGCAGCGCAACCTCATCCTCCATCGACAGATAACGGTCATTGTCGAGAGTAACGACCGGCTTTTCGGGGTCGGCGACTTCCGGACCACGGGGAATGGGTCCGAAATACTTCTTGATCCAGGTAAGGGCCTGCGCCTCGTCGTACCGTCCGCCAATTGTCAACGTCGCGTTGTTGGGCCCATACCAGCGCAGGAAAAACGCTTTCAGATCATTCACATTGACCCGGTTTAAATCCTCGATGTAGCCAATCGTCTGCCAGGAGTACGGGTGCCCTTCCGGGTACAGCGCTTCATTGACGCGCTCCGTCAACTGACCATAGGGTTGATTGTCGACACGCTGCCCGCGCTCGTTCTTGACGGTCTCGCGCTGTACCTCGAATTTCTCCTGCGTTACCGCGTCGAGTAGAAAGCCCATCCGGTCAGCTTCGAGCCAGAGCATCTTCTCCAGCTGGTTTGCCGGTACGGTTTGAAAATAGTTCGTGCGGTCCGTATTCGTGGTGCCATTCAGCGTGCCGCCAGCTTCCGAGACAATCTTGAAGTGCTGCTCATCACCGACATTTTCGGAGCCCTGAAACATCATGTGTTCAAAGAAGTGTGCGAATCCGGACTTGCCAACCTCCTCGCGGCCTGAGCCGACATGGTAAGTAACGTCGACATGCACGAGCGGATCGGACAGGTCTTCATGCAGGATGACCGTCAACCCGTTCTCGAGCTGATACTTCCTGTACGGAATGACGATGCCGTTCCTGTCGGCGCTCTCGACAGTCTCGAGCAAGGTGATGCCATCCGGCAGCACAGTGGCGTCAACCGCCGTATAGCGGTGATCTGCAGTCTGGCAGCCTGCTAGCGCCAGCAGGAGGCCGGCGATCCAGGCGGATACTTTAATCTTTTGCATGTTGCGGTCCTGCGATGATGGTTAGCGTAACAGCACCGGCCTACTGACCCGCGCTATGCCCTGCCCGGCCTGAGGTTCGAAGGCAATTCGGGAGCGTTCGATCACGAAGGCATGCACCGCGTCGTTGTCGGCCTTGGAGAATATCTGGCCGAAACCGGGCATGCCGTTGTCCTGCAGCATGCCGCCAAGAACGGTAGCGATTCGCTGCCACCAGGGTTGAAGGTAAGAATACGGCTGTGGTTCTTCATGCCCAGCGATGCGGTGCCCTCGCCGCCAAGCAACGCCATGATCGTTCCCCAGCCGGCGACGACCGCGATGTGTTGCTGGTCATTGACGCTGTCGCTGATCGGCGCCGCTGCTATTCCCGTTTGCGCAGGGAACTGCCAGACGCGTTCCCCGCTACCCGCGCCATAGGCGGCAAACTCACCGATCAGGCTGCCCTGGAATACGAGGTCTCCGGCAGTCGCGAGTTCGCCGACGTTGTCGCGATTAATTTCATCGAGCGGACTGAAGCGCTGTTCATCGTAGGTCCGCCCGTGCGACAGCCAGTTTCCGGCCTCGGCGTTGGCACCGTCGATGCGCTCCCGTGTTACCGCGGTGACGGCTGGTCCGGGCGCAGATGTGGGCGGGGCGGTGGATCCTTCGACCCCCATACCGGAGTCGTCTTTATCGTTGCCGCAGGCGCTCAGAGTGAGCGCAAGAAACGTGATAAATGTCAGTATATTCCTGGTCATTCCTATCCCCGATTGTTGACTGGTCCCTTTGGCCGGCGTTTAATACAGAACATTGCATTTAATAAGAATATTGCTTTTATAGGGGGAGCATTATGCAAACTAGCCAGCCGCGCAAGCTTTCGGCACTTGCCGCCATCGCCATCGCCTCATCGCCCGTTGCGGTGGCGCAGGGTCAGGAAGACGGCCCACGCGTTCTCGACGAGATCACTGTTACTGCCGCCTATCGTGAGCAGGGCCTGCAGGACGTCCCGGTCTCGATCTCGGCCGTCACCGGCGACATCATGACGGCTTCGGCACTTCAGAAGGCTGAAGACATACAGTTTCTCGTGCCGAATTTCACGCTGACTGAGACCGGTATCGGCACGAACGCGTTCATTCGCGGCATCGGCTCTGGTATCAACCAGGCCTTCGAGCAATCGGTTGGCACGTACGTCGATGGCGTCTATTTTGGGCGCGCACAGCAGTGGCGCGCGCCGTTCCTCGATATCGAGCGGGTCGAAGTGCTCAGGGGCCCGCAGTCGATTCTGTTTGGTAAGAACTCGGTTGCCGGCGCCCTTAACATCACCTCGGCTAAACCCACACAGGAATTCGAAGGCAGCGTTCTTGTTTCATGGGAATTCGAGGACAACGAGTCCATCCTGGAAGGCATGATATCCGGACCGATATCTGACCGCGTACGCTATCGTGTCGCCGCGCGGTCGCGCAATCTCGACGGCCACATGTACAACCTGACGACAGAGGAAGACGAACCACTGCGTGAGGACTGGGCGGTGCGTGGCACCCTCGAGTTCGATGTTTCGGATGCGCTCACCGCGACACTCAAAGCCGAAGTCGGCGAGTTCGAAGTCACGGGCCGGCACATCGAGATCATTAATGAACAGCCTGCGATTCCACCCTCTGGCTTCGCCGGGCTGCCGTACCACCGGATTCTGCAGACTCTGCAACAGCTGTCGGGTGGTTCTCCCGACCCGGACCTTGCCAATGTGGTTCAGGATGAGGTGCGCACATCGAATGGCGACTTCAGCAATAACGAATCGGAGAACTTCGTCCTGACACTGGACTGGGCGCTTGGCGATTACGACCTCAAGTCGATCACTGCGTATTCCAACTTCGAATACGACGAGTTCTGCGACTGCGACTTTACCGGTGCCGAGGTATTCGGGGCTGCTCTTCAGGAACAGTACGAACAGATAAGCCAGGAGTTTCGACTATCGTCGCCGCTCGGTAGCAGCTTCGATTACATCGCCGGCCTCTATTACCAGACCAGCGAGCACGACTTCGCGGACCAGATCATCGTGTCGCCGACATCCTTGCTGATCACGGCCGTCAACCTCCAATCCACAGGCACCCCCACCGCGGGTGCCGGAAATCTCGTCGCCAACACATTTGCGAACCGTATCGCTACCGTGGACAACGACGTACTCTCGGCGTTTGCGCAAGTCAACTGGCACCTCAATGACGCCTTCACGCTGCAGGCTGGCGGGAGAATCACAAACGATCAGCGCGATGGGTTCCGCAGCTTGACTATCCTGGGCGGCGATGGCGGGCCGCTGCCGGCTGCACAGCTTGGCGCACCGCTTGTGTACGCGAGTGCGTTCGAGATCACGTCTACAAACCTCAATACGCTGGCCCTGGCACCGGACCCGACAGGCGCACAAGCAAGGGGCCTGATTGCTGCATTCGGCGATCTGCCCGTCGAAGGATCCCGCGACAAGACGAAGTTTTCGCCTGAGGTCAAACTCATTTGGGACGCCAACGATGACGCGTTGTTTTACCTGAGCTGGTCAAAGGGCTTCAAGTCCGGCAGCTTCGATTTTCGCGCCAACAACAGAAGTTTCTATCCCGACATGGCAAGCTCTTTCGAGTTCGAAGACGAAGAAGCAACCAACACCGAACTTGGCACAAAGCTCACGTTGGCCGGTGGCGCATTTGAACTGAACGGCGCGCTGTTCTTTACCAAATTCGATAATCTGCAAATATCCATCTTCGACGGGCGCCTCGGGTTCAACGTGGGTAACGCCGCGTCGGCGGAGGTCTTTGGTGCCGAAATGGATATGCGCTGGGCGGCCAGTGATTATCTAACGGTCACCGGCGGTTTGGCCTACACGGACTTCGAGTTTACGGACTTCGAGAACGGCCAGTGCTATTTCGGGGCAACACCAGACGTCGACCTGGATGGCAACGGAACGCCGGAGCTTTGCAGCTACACGGGCAACTCGAACCAGCTGGTATCCGACCTCCAGGGCAATTTTTCATTCGACATCCGCGTTCCTGTCGGACGTGATCTGGAATTGCACACGAGGTTCGATATCTTCTATACCGATGACTACGATGCGTCATCGACTTTTGATCCGAAGCTGGTCCAGGACGCTTACACGATGCTCAACGCACGTGTCGCCCTGGGCGCAGAAGACGGCAAATGGGAAGTTGCGCTGCTGGCGAAGAACCTGACCGACGAGAAGATCCTGACGTTCGGCGGCGATACGCCGCTCGCCACGACGACGTTTTTCGCGCAGTCAAATTACGCATTTTACTCGACCGGCGAGCAGCTCAGCCTGCAGGCGCGAGTGCGCTTCTAGGCCAGGCCGGCGTTTCTTAACGGCAACTCGCGGACCCGGTTTCCGGTCGCTGCGAAATACGCGTTGACGATCGCAGGAGCTACTGGCGGCACGCCAGGTTCGCCGACGCCCCCCGGCGGTGCGTCAACGTCCATGATATGGACGTTGATCGCCGCCGGCGCCTCGTTCATACGCACAACCGGATAGCTGTCGTAGTTTCCTTCTACTACAGCGCCCCCTTTCGCCGTGATCTCGCCATGCAAAGCGAGACTCATGCCGAAAATGCCGGCGCCTTCCATCTGTGCTTTGACGCGATCCGGGTTAATGACGGTGCCCGCATCAATCGCGGTCCATAGTTCGTGCACAACAAGTTTGCCCGCGTCGCTGACGCTGACCTCGGCCACGGTGCCAACCGTAGTCAGGAACGAGCGATGCACGGCGATACCGAGTCCGTGACCCGGCGGCAATTCCCTGCCCCAGCCCGCCATGTCGGCGACTTCCTCGACTACAGCGGCGATTCGACCCGTGTCGATCGGATGCGTATCGAGGCCCTGGCCGTAGTTGCCGTATTCTGCACCCTCCGCAGTCGGATCAACGTGCCTGGGAGGACCCAGCAGCCTCAGCAGATAATCTTTGGGATCGGCGCCCGCCAGATACGCAAGCTCATCGACAAAACTGCAGTTCGCGAACGCGTGATACACGTTGCACACCGAGCGCAGCCAGCCTATTCGCAGGTGCGCTGTCGCGTCACCCGCCTCGAGGCGCATATTCGGGATGGCGTATGGGTTGTCGACAAAACCGAGCCCGAGTTCTCCAGCGCTCGGCCCGGTCGCAGTGGCGTCGAAGGTCGATCCGATCGAAGGGAACGCCGTGCAGTGCCGCCAAGCCGTCGTGTTGCCGTCGGCGTCGAGTCCGGCCTTGATGCACTGTGCGCTCACGGAGTGTAAATAGCCGTGGCGAATGTCATCCTCGCGCGTCCAGGTCACTTTGACCGGGTGTCCTGCCTCTTTGGCGAGCCATGCAGCCTCTGCAATGAAATCCGGTTTCGATTTGCGGCCGAATGCACCACCGAGCAATGTCACGTTCACTTTGACCTTGCTTTTGTCAATGCCCAAAACGCCGGCAACTGTCTGCTGTGCGCTCTGCGGATCCTGTGTGCAGGCCCACACCTCGCAACCGCCATCGTCTGTCATTCTCGCGGCAGCGGCCGGAGGCTCCATCGGGGCTTGCGACAGGTGTGGCGCGAAATATTCAGCCTCGTGAATCGTTGCCGCATCGCCGAAGGCTACTTCGACATCGCCTCGATTCAGCACGCTGCGACCAGCGTCGCGCGAAGTCTGCATTAGTTTTTCGCGGTAACTGGCCGAATCATATTCGGCATTGGCGCCGTAGTCCCATTCGATATCGAGCGCCTCACGCCCTTGCTGTGCCGCCCAGGTGTTCTCGGCCAGAACTGCTACACCGCCCAGCGGATTGAAAAGCGGCGGTGACGTCGCATCGGGGAGTTGCAGAACCGCCGTCACGCCCGCGATGGACTTCGTTGCCGTGTCGTCGAGCGACTTTACGGTACCGCCGACAGCCGGGCAGCGCTCAATTGATGCGTAGAGCATATCGGGTAGCACCGTATCGATGCCGTAATTCGCCTGACCGGTAGTCATTGCGAATCCATCAATAATGTCCATCGACTTCCCGATGTAGCGATACTCATCCGGCGACTTGAACGAAACGTCTTCGGGTACATCCATATCTGCCGCAGCAGAAACTAGGTCACCGAAGCCGGCAGACTTGCCACTGGCAGCGTGATGAATGGCGTGCTCGCGTGCCACACAGTCGGCGGCCGGCACGCCCCAGGTCGCCGCGGCGGCAGCGATGAGCATTTCCCGTGCGCTCGCGCCGGCGGTTCGTAGCAAGTCGAATTGCTGACGGATGCTCGTCGAGCCGTCTGTGTTCTGATCGCCGTATTTTTCATCGCCGAGCGCCTGAATCAGTTTGATTCGGTCCCAGTTGGCTTCCATCTCATCGGCAATGATCTGCGGCAGACAGGTGCGAATACCCTGACCCATCTCGGAGCGATGACAATAGATCTCGACGACACCGTCATCGCGAACGTTGACGTAAACGTTCGGCGCGACGACCGAGGCATCAGCCGCATCTTCTCTGCCCGGCTGGCATGCCGAGGTCAGCGTCAGCGCCAGCACGAGTCCACCGCCTGCTTTGCCGGTACGTTGCAGGAATTCACGTCGACTGAGTTGCTCGATACGGCTCATGACCGATCCTCCGCAGCCCGGTGGATCGCCGCGCGAATCCGGGTGTAGGTGCCGCAACGACAGATATTGCCACTCATGGCATTGTCGATGTCGGCGTCTGACGGATTGGGATTGCGCTCGAGCAGCGCGGCAGCGCTAATGATTTGACCAGACTGACAGTAACCGCATTGCGGCACATTGAGTTTCCGCCATGCGACCTGTACCGGGTGATCGCCTTGCTCTGACAGACTCTCGATCGTCGTCACGTTCTTGCCGGCCGCGGCAGAGACTGGAAACATGCAGGATCGCACGACCTGGCCATCGACATTGACGTTGCAGGCACCACAAAGCGCCTTGCCACAACCGAATTTGGTACCGGTCAGCCCAACAACGTCGCGCAGCGCCCAAAGTAACGGCATCTGCGGATCGACATCGAGCGAAATTGACTGACCATTAATCGTTAGATCGAATGCCATAAAAAATCCCCTGTATTGCTGCGGCTGGCCCGGGTCAATCCTAGCACCAAACGCACGTCTGGCCGCATAATCGGTTCATGCACCAACTGCTCTTGATTCTGCCCATCGCGGTGCCCGTGCTTTTCTGGGCAGGCTACCACTACTACAAAGATCGGGATCTGCCTGAGCCAGTTGCAAACCTGTTGCTCACCTTTGCACTGGGGATGCTCGGCGTCGGTGTGTCGATGGCGCTCTATGAGGGACTCGGGCTGATCGGACTGCGCTTTGATGCCGGCGCCCTGGCCGATGACAGTCCCGCGGGGCTGTTTGCGTATGCGCTGCTGGCCGTCGGACCGGTCGAGGAAATCTCAAAGCTGCTGCCGTTTCTGCTTGTCGTACTGCGTTTCAAGGAGTTCGACGAACCCCTGGATGGCATCATTTACGCGTCTTTTATCGGTCTGGGATATGCCGCCGTCGAAAACTGGCAGTATCTGGACTACCTGACGCCGACAGAAGCGCTGGCGCGCGGCTTCGCGAGTCCCGTCGTGCACATCGTATTCGCATCGATTTGGGGACACTGGATAGCCCAGGCGCATCTCAGCGGCCGCTCGCTCATAAAGACGACCATCGCGGCCCTGGGCGTAGCGGCCGCTCTGCACGGACTCTATGATTTTGTTGTTATTTTGAACCCACGCAATGCGTTACCGATTGCGGCGCTTATCATCGTGGGGATGTGGCTATGGCGCCTAAAACTCATGCGCACCCTGCAGGAGGACGCGTCTCAGGAACGATGACGGTTATACGGGTCGTTTGAGCGAGGGTCTGCGACCGGCTCCACGAGCGCCAAGTCTGACAACGCATCGGGTTCATCCATGAGCTGCTTACAGCGTCTTTGAATCTCTTCGAGTTTCAGCGACACACTGGATTCTGACAGCGGATTTTCCATGAGCTTTGTTTCCATACCGGTTCTGGCTCTGCCTCTTCGTCTGTCGCGGTATTGCGACAGGTCAATATGTCGCAGTATAGAGACAGCCCTGACCCAAAAGTGTGAATGGCATCACACAATATCTGCGAAAACAGCAGTTTTTTCGGACCTTATGTCACGTATGGGCACGCCACGAGCTGATTGAGCCCTGACCTCGACAGGCAGCACAGAAACAGGCTGCTCCTGCGGGAGCAGCCTGTAATCACTGACATTTGGGTGTCAGTCGCGGCCGAGCTACGGTTTCAGTTTATCGACGACGCCTAGAACGATGACGGTAACAGCAGCCGCGCCAAACAGTCCCACCAGGCCACCGAGTGCGTCCGATATGTAGCTGCCGACCCCCGGAATGGAGCCCAACGCGCCGCTGAACATCGACAATGCGATTGCGGCTACGAGCAGCCTGTTACGGTCTTCCGCGGCGATGAACCAGCCGCCAGCGATACCGAGTACCGCGATCACCAAGGCGCTGTATGCGAATCCATCCATGACACCGGCTACCAGCGCCACCAAGACACCTACGAGCTGGACGATTTTGTCTACACCCATGACTTATCCCCTTTTGTTTATTATTGTTCTAATCGTGCAAGCTGCTTGTTCTTGTATTCTTGCAGCGCCGCTCCGAGCGGTGGCGCTAGTCTAACAGGAACATCTTGTCGTTGTTTATTTATATAAAACAATATATTACCGACCATATCTCGATAATACATTAGTAAAAAAGCCTGGTTTTGCGGCCTTGTACTGCCGATATCGGCCAGTTTGCGAGGCCCGACTAAAAGCGAATCAGCGCCGATCCCCACGTGAAACCGGCGCCAAATGCCTCAAACAGCAGCAGCTGGCCGCGCTGGATGCGGCCGTCACGCACCGCCGTGTCCAGAGCAAGCGGGATAGAAGCGCTTGACGTGTTCGCATGGTCGTCTACCGTGACCACCACGCGGTCCATCGATAGATCGAGTTTCTTGGCTGCCGCCGAAATAATTCGCAGATTCGCTTGGTGCGGGATCAGCCAGTCAATATCGTGTTTGTCGATGCCGTTGCCAGCCAGGGTCTCCCGTGCGATCGAGTCCAAGGTTGCCACGGCACGCCGAAATACCGCGTTGCCGTTCATCTGGATGAATGCCTTCTCGGCACAAACCGCGTCGTAGCCGAGCGCTATGCCGCTGGGCACCTGCAGCAGGTCCTCGTACTGCCCGTCTGAATGAATGTGTGTCGAAATAACCCCGGGCTCGTCGCTCGGCTGCAGGATGGCGGCACCCGCCCCGTCGCCAAACAGGACGGCAGTCGTGCGGTCCTCCCAGTTTGTGATACGCGAAAGCATTTCGCTGCCAACGATCAGCGCATTCTTGGCCGAGCCGCTCTGAATGAAACGATTGGCCAGATCCAAGGCATACACGAAGCCTGAGCACGCAGCCTGAATATCAAGTGCCGGACAACCGTGGATCCCGAGTCGCCGCTGCACGATGCAGGCCGTACTCGGGAATATTTTATCTGGCGTAACTGTGCCAACGATAATCAGGTCGATGTCGCTGGCCTCGATCCCGGCCATCTCCATGGCTTTGTAAGCGGCGGCAATCGCCATATCGGAGCACGTTTCCCCGTCCGCCGCTATGTGCCGGCGACGGATCCCGGTTCGCTCGCGAATCCACTCGTCCGACGTGTCCATGGTCTTCTCGAGATCCTGATTGGTCACGACTTTCTCGGGCAGATAAGCGCCCGTGCCGGCGATTCGCGTGTAGGTCATGAGTCAGGCGTCCGTTATTGGCTTAGCGCCGCAGGAAAGCTGCTATGTCGCGCAATGTGGGATAGTCGAAGATATCACTGATATCGAGTCGACCGGGATGGCGTTCGTCAATCGCCAGCGATATCTCGGTCAGCGTGAGCGAACTCACGCCGATCTCAAACAGATTATCGTCGGGCCCGATCGTGCATTCCTTCGAGAATTCACGGCAAATCAGCTCGAGTTCGGCAACCAAGGGATCAGCATCTGTGGGCTCGTCCGATACCCTCGGCGCCATCTGCTCGATGACCGAGTCGAACTCACCGTCCAGGTAGGCATTGAGCAGAACCGCCCGTTGCACCTTGCCACTCGTCGTTTTCGGAATCTTCTTGACCGGAATAATGTGATCCACTTCGAGACCGGTTTGCTCGCCAATCCGCACGCGGACCTTGTCGGCCATTAGCCTGAACGTATCTAAATCGCGTTTATAAAGCGCGAATACGAGCAGTTCCTCTGTCTGGCTTGCGTGGGTTTTCGTGCCTGCAACGACGACTTTGCCCAAATCCAGGCCCTCGACTTCCGCAGCGATTTCCTCGATATCATGGGGATAGTAGTTTTGGCCGTTGACGATGATGATGTCCTTGGAACGCCCGGTGATGACGAGTTCACCATCGACAAACACGCCGCAATCGCCGGTTATCAGCCAACCATCCGTGGTAAACAGGCTCTGCGTTGCCGCGGGATCGCCGTAAATGCGCTGCGTGACGCTTCCGCCGCGCAGCAGGATATTGCCGACCCTGCCCTCGGACAAGGGCTTGTCCGCATCGTCAGCAATGCGGATCTCCACGTCGCGGATCGCCCGTCCAACCTTGATGAAGCTGACGGCGTCTTCGTCACCCAATTCCGCCGTCTTGTAGGGTTCGCCGATGCGCAACGAGTGGCGGTGGACGATGATCCTCGAGTATTCCGAGCCGACGTCCGACGCCGACACGCCAACCGTCGCCTCGGCAAGCCCGTATACCGGGAACATGGTGCTTCGTTTCAGTCCATACGGCGCCATCGCGGCCAGAAACTCCTCACAAAGTGAGTACGAGATGGGCTCCGCACCGTTCACAATGAGTTTCACGCATGACAGGTCCAGGTCGGGCAGGCCCTTGCGCTCAAACAATTTCAAAAAGTGCTTGTAGCCGAAATTCGGCGAACACAACTGCGTCGCGCGCAGCTCGGCCGCCTTGATCATCCAGAGTAGCGGCCGGCGGACAAACGTGTTCGTGTCCATGATGGCGATGTTCATGCCCGCGAACATCGTAGTCAGATGGAAACCAATCAGGCCCATATCATGGGTCAGCGGCATCCAGCTCAGGCTCTGATCATCCTCGTTCCAGTCCAGTCCCTCGGTAATGGCCCGAACGTTCGTGCACACGTTGCGATGCGTCAGGCAAACACCCTTCGGGTCACTCGTCGATCCGGACGAATACTGGATAAAGGCGATGTCATCAGCCGATGCAGCGTGCAATTCGCCGTCGGCGCCTGGCTCGACATCGCTGTTCAGCGCGGTCTTCGACTCCAGGAACGATTCGGTGTCTTGCAGGCCCTGTTCCTTTGCGAATTTGAGCAGGCGTTCGAGCAGGTCCGGTTCCGTAAACAGCGTCGCACGCTGCAGCTGGGCCAGGATACGGAACAACTTGTGGCGGTGCTCGTCACTAATGCCGACGGCGACCGGCACCGGCACGATTCCGCCGAGAATCGCCGCCCAGAAAGCGACGACGACGCTCTCGTTGGATTGGCTGAAGATGACGAGCTCGTCGCCCTGGCGCATGCCCCGGGACTGCAGTGCGCCGAGCAGCGCAACCGCCCGATCCCACAGCTGGGAGAGCGTCACCGTGATTTCATCGTGTTCACCATCGATGAACCGAATGTGACGGTCTCTGCCCCGCGCCGCGGCGAGCAGATCTGTTAGCGTGTCGTGAAGTTGCATGGGTTGTGAGCTCAGAAGCAGGCGCAATATTACATTGACCGGCGCCGAACCGATACTGCAAACTCAGCCGGCTATGGCGCCGCCAGGGTACGATGAGCAGAAACCACCCACGAGACTATGTTCATGGTTCCGAAGCGATCTTGTCGCGTCGTGGTTGCCAGCGGTGATCCGTACAGGATCCCCAGGGAGGTTCGGCTGGACAATATTGAGCCGCATCGGCTGAACGTTCAGGAACCGGTCATGTCTCTAATGAGACAATGCGAGAGCACGCTCACCGACGGTTGAAGGTGGTTTTGATGGCAAATTGCGAACACCAGAATGCGACCAGCGGCGGTCGACGCCTTGTCGTTCTCCTGTGTGCTGCGCTGCTCACGAGCACAGCGTTCGCGGAAACTGCGCTGACGCCGCATACGGCCGTATACGAGGTCAAGATCAGCGTGCTGAGCGGTCAGCTCAATACCGAGCTGAGATCGACGGCGACCGGCTATGCCGCAACGCACGTCATAAAACCGACAGGCATGTCCCGGATGCTTGCACGTGGCTCTATCAGCGAGACTTCCGAATTCTCCAGCACTGCGCATGGTGTCAGGCCGAAAGTATACTCGTCCAAAGATACGATCTCCCGGGACAAGGCCGACGCGTACATCCGGTTCGACTGGGAAACCGGAGAAGCTCGCGGCACTGTCAATGGCGAAGAGGTGCTGTCCGTTATGGATGACCTCGCGCACGACAGGGTCTCGATTCAGTACGAGCTAATGTACGATATGCTGCATGACGGGTTGAGCGAGCACTACACGATGTTCGAGATCGACCAATTGCGCACGGTCGATGTACGCAACATCGGTGCGCGAACTGTCAAGGTGCCTGCCGGAAAATTTGAAGTGGTCGGTATTCAGCATCAGGCCGAAGGATCAAAACGCAAGACGACATTCTGGTGTGCACCTGAGCTCGAATACCTGCCTGTCATTATCGAGCAGCACCGCCGGGAAAAACTGAAGGTCCGTGCGGAACTCAGCGGATACACGCCTGCAGTTGACTCGCAAACCGTCGGGTTGCAGAGTCTGTAAGCGGTCAGATTCGGTCGAACACCTGATCGACATCGACCTCGCTGACACCTTTGTGCACGATCGTGATCGTGCGGACCAAACTGCCGTCCGCTGCATTAAGGCGATAGATTTCGATCAACTTCGCGCCGTCCTGGTCGAGTGTCTCAATAACGTAGGCGTTTCCGTCCCAACCGGATACGCGATCGGCAACGATCGGCCCTACGTTTGTCTCGCGTTTCTCGCCAAAGCGGTACTCCTCGACGACGGCACGATCAAAGCTGATAAACAGGCCGTAGTCAGTCTGAGACACCTTCAAGGTGCTGCCGGTCTCGAGAAACACATGCACGGAAGTACCGTCGCTCGATCGTCTTCTTGTCGGACTCAGTGTTCCCTTCGGCGGTAGCACAATACCCTGCCCATCCCCGGCGGCTTCTCGCCGGGCCTCGCTGATGCGTCGCAGGGTGTCGTCATTCTCGGCTCGCAGCTGCCACGTGCCCGACAAGTCGACCCCGGCGGGTGTAACCGCGCTCTTCGGCAGGAGTTCTTCTCTTGACGCACATGCAGGGATCAGCAGCACCGCGGCGAGTATTGTGACGAGCGTCGCCCTCACTCAGGCCGGCTCCAGGAAAGTCTGACACGACTTGTCTATGGGCACCGCGCTCGCACAAATCGACAGTACGGCCTGTCTTATTTCTTCGAGCACCGAGCCAGTACCGTTGGCTTCCCCCCATGCAAGTAGTTCCTCCTCGAGAGAGCTTAACTGCCTCTTCGGCCGCTGATAAAACCCGCCCGATTCGTGGAGCTCTCGTATCATTCCGACCGTCGTATCGCGAATTCGCTCTGCATCTCCCGGCGCCATCTCAAGCAGCCCTGACAGGTAATAGTAGCCCCACTGGAATCGCGTAGCCGGACCGCGGGTCGCATCATACGCTTTCTGCAGCCATCCGATCGCAAGCTCGGTATTGCCGGCACGCTTCTCGATGTCCGCAATTTCCGGCATGAAATAGTAGGCCTGTTTCGAGCGATCCAGCTCAGCCAGCAGGAGCGGTTTTGCAACGTCGTCCATACCGGCCTCGTTCAGGACATTCGCAAGTGCGTTGATAATCGGCTGCCGTTCATAGACGCTGGGCGTCGACTCGTCCGCCCATGCGCTTGTAGAGCGGATTTCCCGTTTCAGATCCTCTGACAGCTCGGCCTCTTCATTATCAATTCGCTCGAACCGCATTTTGCCAACCAATGTATAGATGCGTTCACGCATGTAGACGGACTCATCTGACCGCAGTGCATTGAATGCACGGTCATAGTCCTGCATCAGCTCCGTTCTTTCAGCACTGCCTTTGTCTGTCAGTGCTGCCGTTATTCGTGCACCTTTGAACAAAATGCTGAACACGTTGGCTTTGACCAGATCTTCTTCGGCGAGAACGGACCGCAACAGCGTCAGCGCTTCGGCGCGTTGCTCGGCGGATAAGGGAACCGGGTCCTCTTCGGCTTCCGCAGCCATCAGGGCATTATCCAGCCAGGCCAGATACAGGATTGATCGTTCTGCTGGCATGTCTGGTGGACACGCTGAATGCATGCGTCGAAAAGCATCTGCCCGATCAAGATCAGCGAGTATGCTCGTGTCCTGGTCCCAGGAGTTGTACGCAAGCAGCGTGCACTCAGCCGGTGACAATTGCGTGTCACCGCCCATCAGCGCCGCGGTCAACTGGCTGGCTGATGACGTATTGCTTAGCGTCAAGTCCAGGACGTTGGCATAAGCCTCGAGGTCTATGCCCCCCGGAATTCGCGTTAGCTCCACGCCGGAGGAATCAAAGACGATCATTGTCGGATAACCGCGAACGCCGAACCTCTCGCCGGCGGCCTGGGCATTTTCCTTGTCACCATCGAGATAGACCGGAACAAACAGCTGCGAACGCTCTATGAACTCGGGGCTCTTGAACACGGTCGCGCTGATCGCATGGCAAGGTGGACACCATTCCGCGCCCCAGTAAAGGTAAATGGGTTTTCCAGAATCTGCGGCGGCGGCGAAGGCCTCGTCTACAGTGCCAGCAAACCATTTTATGCCGTCCACCGGATCCGTTTCGACGGCGATCGGGGGCGCGACAACTGGCAGGGGATCATCAGCTCGTTTTGAACTGCAGGAGCTGAACAATAAGGCTGCGATGACCATTGGTATCAGGCGGTTCATTATCGGTATCCTGGTTGCAGACCCG
This sequence comes from Gammaproteobacteria bacterium, assembly GCA_029864095.1. Lineage (GTDB taxonomy): Bacteria > Pseudomonadota > Gammaproteobacteria > Steroidobacterales > Woeseiaceae > UBA1847. The sequence goes on from JAOTUB010000013.1 coordinate 26,985, forward strand.
GAACGATACACAATAGTCTGCCAATTCGACAACGACCACGCGGGACCCGGGCTGATAAGCATCGTTACTCGGGCAGCGGTATGAAGTCGGTTTCGCCCGGAACACTGCCGAACTTCCCGTCCCGCCAGTCGCGTTTAGCCTGCTCGAGACGCTCGCGCGAGCTGCTCACGAAATTCCACCAGACGGTGCGTTTACCCTCGAGCGTCGCGCCGCCGCAGATCATAACGTGCGCCTGCGTCTTTGCAGATATTGCCGCCGTTGCACCGTTGACGAGTACCGCCAGAACGCCTGCGGAAATCGTCTCTCCGCCCAGTCCGATTTCGCCGTCAATCACATAGACGGCCAGTTCGTCCGCCAGCGGCAAGTCAAGGGTGGCCCCCGCGCCGATTCTTCCCTCGATGTAGATAGTCTCGCTGGCCGTCTGCACGGGCGAGCTGTGCCCATATGCAGAACCGATAACGACACGAATTTCGGCACCGTCCAGGCTAACCGCAGGAATTGTGTCTGCCGAATAATGCTCGAATCGCGGTGCCGTTTCCTCGTGCTCCAGCGGCAGCGCGACCCAGGTCTGCAGTCCATGCAGTCGCTGGCCGCTGGCGAATATTTCGGGCGTGACCTTCTCGGAATGCACAATTCCACGGCCCGCTGTCATCCAGTTGATCTCGCCCGGGCGAATCGGCTGGACGTACCCGAGACTGTCTCGATGCAGAATCTCGCCCTCGAACAGGTAGGTTATTGTTGCCAGCCCAATGTGCGGATGCGAGCGCACGTTGACGCCGCTGCCCGGCGGAAACTCCGCAGGTCCCATATGATCGAAAAAGACGAATGGGCCGACGCGCTGCCGTCGCTTGTCCGGTAGCGCCCGACGAACCGTAAACTCACCAAGGTTTTTGCTAGCAGGTTCGATCAGCAGGTCGATGATTGCAGAGTCATCCATTGCTTTCTCCAATGTCAGATCGTTGCGTCGGGGCTACACGCATGCCCATTTTGCCGCGTTTAGCTGTCGTATAGGCCTTCGGCAATACGGCCCGCAGCCACCGACAGGCGCCGATCAATCGTGCTCGAGTTTTGTCTCGATCTCACACCATCGAGCAGATGCCATTCCCCGCTGCATTCGGCCGGCGTGATCGTCATGCACAGCCAGCCACGACGATCGGTTTCCATGTACTTCAGGTTAGGGTTGAGCTTCCGGGTCGCGTCACTGAGCCCACCGGGGCGACGTTCCGGCAAATACTCAGCGAACCCGGGAGAGGTAACTGACGCGGTCATGAACTCCACCGCAACCGGTTCCGTCTGGCCCGGCAGATGCAGATTGCCGGCTATTGACGTATGCAAATCGCCGCTCAGTACAACCGGATTCGCCGCCAGCTCCTTCAGGTCGGTAAGCAGATCCTGTCTCGCCGCCGCATAACCGTCCCACGTATCGAGCAACAGCGGAGGATGGCTCTTGCTCATCGCGATGCTGTGGTCGAGAAATTCGCGCGACAGCATGGTTGGTCCTTCCGGATCGATCAGAGGCTCGAGATCCGGCGCTCTGACCGGGGAAACAAGGACCTGCTGCGCCACGACCTGCCACGTCGTCTCGCTCGCACGCGAGAGAGTGTCACGCAGCCACTGCTCCTGTTTTTTGCCAAGCAGGCGCCGGCCGGGATCGGACAGCATGCGATGGACATCGTTGCTTTGCATGTTCTCATTCATCTGTGGCTGCCGGTCGCGGCCATAGAGGCGTGTATCGAGCATCGTCAATGACAGCAGTTTGCCAAAGCGAAATTCCCTAAAGATCTTCGTGTGCTTGCCACGCGATTCGCCGCGTATGGGCATCCATTCAAAATAGGCTTTGATCGCCGCATCGCGCCGCTTGCCCCAACGACCTTCATCGTCATTGTGATTCTGGGCGCCCTTGCGCCAACAGTCGTTGGCGATTTCATGGTCGTCCCAAACGGCAATGACCGGGTGCGCGGCGTGCATGGCCTGCAGGTCCGGGTCAGTCTTGTACTGCGCGTGTCTCAGGCGGTAATCCTCGAGCGAGATAAGCTCGTGGCGCGGATTCGGGATCCGGTCCAGCTGCTCGGCGTATTCGGTTGCGTATTCACCCAGGCCGTATTCGTAAAGATAGTCTCCCAGGTGGATGACAGCATCGAGATCACGACGATCTGCGATCTCCCGGTATGCGTGAAAATAGCCGGTCGGATAGTTGGAGCAGGATACGACCGCAAATCGCGCCGCCGGCACATCGCCGCGCGGCAACGTTCTGGTTGTCCCGATTCGCGACGCGACGCCGTCGACGATGAACCGGTAATAGAGCTGTGCACCAGGCGGTAGATCATCGACGTCGATCTTTACCGTGTAGTCACGGTCTGCATCTGTTTTCGCCTGTCCGGAACGCAGGACGGTCTGCATGCCCGAGTCGCTCGCGACCTGCCAGTCGACACGAATGATCTCCCCCTGCGCGCCGCTGATCCGGGTCCAGATTATGACGGCATCAGCAAGAGGGTCGCCGCTCGCGACGCCGTGCTGAAACGTGTCGCGGCTCGCCGTCGTGCCGCGGCGCGAGTTAACGCCAAGCGCGGCGAATAGAATTCCACTGCCAAACAGGTGTATAAATCGACGCCTTAACACTGTATCTCTGGCCCTCTGGTTGGCTACTATCGTAGCGTCAGGGCATCATACGCAACGCAAATCATGAATCCACTACAGCGATTGATTGTCAGCGCGCTTCCGCTACTCTCGTTCGCATGTTGGGGCGGCCAGGGCGACGTGGCGGGCCGCTGGCTCAGTGGTGACGGTGACGGGTGGATCGAGATCCAGCTGGTCGGCGACAGTCTTACGGGCATGATCGCGGGCTCCCCCAACACCCGGCCGGGCGATCCACCCCGGTATGACGACAAGAACCCGGACCCGGATCTAAGAGACCGCCCGCTCGATGGCATGGTAATCATGCGCGGATTCAAGTACGTCGGTGATGGCCGCTGGACCGGCGGCACGATTTACGATCCGAACAGCGGCAAGACCTACAAGTGCACGCTGACGCAGGTTGATGCCGACACGCTCAAGGTGCGCGGTTACATCGGTGTCTCGCTATTTGGCCGCTCGGACACCTGGACGCGCGCCAGCCAGTAGCCGCTCAATCGCTGCAGACGATTGCATCCGCCTCGATTTCGACCAGCATGGCCGGATCGATGAGGCGTGTGACTTGCACCATGGACGTTGCGGGCATGACTTCGCCGAAGGCCTCCCGGTGCGCACGAGAGATCTCGGCCCACTGCTCGATGTCCGTCACGAATATTCGCGTTCGCACGACATCGCGCAAGGACGCTCCGGCCTCCTCGAGTGCGTTCTGGATCACCTCAATACACCGTTGTGCCTGCAGGTAGGCATCGCCATGACCGAGCAGCTTGCCGTCCACATCCACGGCGGCCGAACCCGAGACAGCGATGTAGGGCCCGACGCGCACGGCTCGCGAATAGCCAACCAAGGGTTCCCAGAGTGCACCGGAGCGAACACTGGTTCTGATCAGATCCTTCGTCATCGGTTTCCTTTACTAATAAACGACATTAATAATAATCTATTACTCATTGACTTCGCTAGATTTTACTAGACCAATAAAGCCCGGCAAGTGATGCGACGACATAGGCGGCCGTCAGGCTCCACAGTATCTCGCCAGGCAATGCGACGCCGCGCGTACTTTGCATGGCGGCCACCCCAGCCGGCACGATCAGCAGCAATCTCAGAATTTCCAGCCGCCCTGCCCGCGGCCTGCCCTCATTGAGGACGCCGAGCGTATACAACTGCGTCCATAGCAGCAGGCACGGCAGTACAACGGCTTGTACGCCGACCGTCGCGAAGAGTCGAGCAATCGCAAGCGTCGTCACCATAGCAACGATGAACTGTGCCAGCACGTATCGCCGCATACGTGTCGGTATCGCCGGGTTGAATTTTTTGAAGTGCCGGCGATCAGTACGGCTCTTGGGGTACTTTTCGGCTACGTCTGCCGGCCGCCACCCTGTACGCCGGAACCAGATGCCGAGCTTGTCCTGCCAGCGGTGGGTTCTGACCGCATCGAACATCAGATAATCGTAGACCTGCAGATTGGCCCAGAATGGGTTCCAGTTCGCCAGGGGCTTGCGCACGCCGAATACGACCGGTTCATCGTTACGTTCATCTTCGAACGTGCCGAACATGCGGTCCCAGAGAATCAGTATGCCGCCATAGTTTTTGTCGATGTAGCGTTCGTTCTGCGCGTGATGCACGCGATGATTCGATGGCGTAACCAGTAGGTAATCGAGTGAACCGAGGCGCCTCACGACCTGCGTGTGCACCCAGAATTGATAAATTAGGTTGATGGCGCTCACGACGAGCAATATTTCCAACGGAAAGCCGATAAGAAACAGCGGCAAATAAAAGATCCAGCCGAAAAGAAAGCCGCTGCTGGTCTGCCTCAGTGCCGTGGAGAGGTTGTAATCCTCGCTCTGGTGATGCACGGCATGCGCCGCCCAGAGTATCGAGATCTCGTGACTGAAGCGGTGGAACCAGTAGTAGCAAAAGTCCCAGGCCAGCGCCGCAAGCACCCACAGCGCAATTCCGCGCGGCGAGGCATCGAACCAGGACAGTGGCATATCGAGCAGAGCGAAATTCTCGAGAACGAATCCCCAGACGAGCAGCGGCAGGAGCCGTGTAAAGTAACCGAATGTGCTGTTCAGTATGCCGATACTCAGGCTGTTGATAGCGTCATTGCTGCGAAACAGGCCGCTGCCTCGCGCCCTGTCGATGCCGAGCTCGATCAGGATGGCGAGCAGGAAAAACGGTACGGCCAATGCGAGCAGGTCCATTTGCCAATAGTAACGCCATCGGCCCGCGGTGCGGTAAGCTCCGCCGCGTGGCTGTGTGAAGGAAATCGATGATCAATCCAGCCGAACTTGAGCTGTTACAGCAGGCACTTGCGACATTGGCGAAGGGCTTTGAGAAGCTACCGGAATTCACGCCCGCATTCGATGCCGATGCCGCATCCGACGTTCTGCAACTCGTTGCGGAGCGCATGCAGGACAACTACCCGTACTATCACCCGCAGTACGCCGGGCAGATGCTCAAGCCACCACATCCGGTCGCGCGCATCGCCTACGCGATGTCGCTTTGGGTCAACCCGAACAATCATGCGCTCGACGGCGGCAAGGCGAGCTCGGCACTCGAGAAAGAGTGCATCGTCGAACTCGGCCGGATGTACGGCTGGGATGCGCCGCTCGGCCACCTGACCGGTGGCGGCACGATGGCCAACCTTGAAGCTCTCTGGGTTGCCGGACGACGGCACCCGGGCAAGCGAGTGATCGCCTCACAGCAGGCACATTATACGCACAGCCGGATCAGCGACGTCCTCGGTATGCCGTTCTCTGCGGTGCCGGTTGGCGATCGCGGACGCATGGACCTTGCGGCAACAGAAGCCATGCTCGAGGCCGGCGACGTCGGAACCGTCGTCGCAACGATTGGCAATACCGGACTGGGCGCAGTAGATCGCCTGGAAGAGATACTCGAACTCGCCGACAAATACGATGCCCGTGTTCACGCCGACGCGGCCTATGGCGGTTACTTCGGTTTGGCCAGCGAATTACGCGACGAAACGAGGGCCGCATACGATAGCCTGCCTGAGGTCGACTCGATCGTTGTCGATCCGCACAAACACGGGCTGCAACCGTATGGGTGTGGCTGCGTGTTATTCAAAAACCCGGATGACGGCCGATTCTATAAGCATGACTCGCCGTTTACGTATTTCAGTTCGGCCGAGTTGCATCTTGGAGAAATCAGTCTCGAATGCTCTCGGCCCGGCGCGGCTGCCGTCGCGCTGTGGGCAACGCAGCAGATGTTCCCGCTCGAGACGCGCGGACAGCTTGCAGAATGGCTGGACAGCGGACTGCTGGCGGCCCAGGAATTCTGGCAGCGACTGACAAACAGCGACTACTACCAGCCGTTGATGCGGCCTGAGCTCGATATCGTCGTGTATGCGGTCAATGCCGCCAATGCAAAGCAGGCGAGCGACAGGGCTCGGCGCGTGTTTTCCCTGGCAGCCGAAAACGAGCTGCATCTCGCAATGATCGAGTTGCCAGTCGACCTCGTACAGGCTTTTCTGCCGGAGCTAGAGGCTGATGCAAAAACCATGACGTGTCTGCGCTCAGTGCTGATGAAGCCCGAGCATCGTACCTGGATCGACAAGATTATGACGATACTGGAAGACTGCGCAGCGCGCGTGTCAGGATAAAGCCGAGATAAAAGAACGCGAAACCGCCAATCATTGTGGCCATAAGGTATGCGAACGAATTCAGTAGTTCGCTTCGCTGCAGCATGGTATGAATTTCCATGACGAGCGCAGACAGCGTCGTGAAACTGCCGCAGAAACCGATCGCGAACAGCAATCGGTACTGATCCGGAATGACCCCTGCCTCATTGAACCACGTTGAGCTGGCGACGAGCTGCGCGACGACGCCCATCGCGAGGCAGCCAAACAAATTCGCGCTCAGCGTGCCCCACGGAAACGCGATATCGCGTTGCAGCATGATATTGAGTGCAAATCGAGCCATCGCACCGAGCGCGCCGCCCACCGCAACGAAAAAATACGACCAGAGGACGATTCTCATCGTCAGCCCATTCCGAGTCGCTTCCGGGTCGCGTCGTACTCATCTGTCATGCGCAAGATGAGTTCGCGCGCAGGCAAAATCTCGTCAATGTTGCCAACGCCCTGTCCGGCACTCCAGATATCGCGCCAGGCTTTCGCTTCGGCTTTATCGTGCTTGTCGAAATCCATTGCCGCTTTGTCACCCTCGGGCAGGTTGTCCGGATCGAGCCCCGCATTGGCGATACTGCCTTTCAGGTAACTGCCGTGCACACCTGAAAACAAGGATGAATACGCGATATCCGCAGACTTGCTGACGACGATCATCTCTTTGTAGGCAGGCTGCGCATTTGCCTCCTCGGTCGCGATAAAACGCGTGCCGATGTAAGCGAGGTCCGCGCCCATTGCCTGCGCAGCAAGAACATCCGCACCACTCGTCATAGATCCCGAAAGTATGACTGCACCATCGTATTCGCGGCGTATCTCTTTGACGAGCGCAAACGGGCTCAATGTGCCTGCATGCCCTCCGGCGCCAGCGCATACTGCGATTACACCATCGACACCCTGCTCGATCGCCTTGCGCGCGTGACGCAGGTTGATCACATCGTGAAAAACCAGGCCACCATAGTCATGCACGGCGCGTACTATTTCCGCGGGTGGACGCAAACTGGTGATGATGATCGGGACCTCGTGTTTCACGCAGGTCTCCATGTCGGCAAGCAGCCGTTTGTTGCTGTGGTGAGCAATCTGATTGACAGCAAATGGCGCCACCGGCTCGTCAGGGTGCTCGTTGGCATAGGCGGCCAGCGTGTCCTTAATCTCGCGAATCCACTCGGCCAGAACTTCCTGCGGTCTGGCATTAAGGGCGGGAAACGAGCCGACGATGCCAGCCTGGCACTGCGCGATGACCAGGGCCGGGTTTGAAACGATAAACATCGGCGCCCCGATCAGGGGCAGCCGCAATTTGCCCTCAAGGGCTGCAGGCAATGACATTCGGTGTTCCTTTTCTAATTCTGATTAGCTCTGGTCGAGCATGAAGCTCGATTCACAATCGGCAACGAGGACGTCATCCGAAGCACGCCGGACTTCGCCTTTGAGCAACACGAGGCGGCGACGCTCGGTTTCGATCCAGCCTTTGAGTTTGAGTGCCTCGCCGACGCGGGCCGGTTGACGGTAACGAATCTCACAGCGTGCCGTGTGCGCTTTGCGCCCCTGCTGGTACATGATGTTCGCCGTGACGTCATCGAGGGCCGTGTAGATGATCCCGCCGTGAACCGTGTCCTGGAAGCCGACGTGATTTTGGTTCGGCGTAAAGTCGGCCGTGCAAACTTCGCCGTCAAAATGGAAATAAATTCGCAGGCCTATCGGGTTGTCCTGCCCGCAAGCAAAACACATCGGCGCAGCTTCGATCTCGTCGGACATCCGATTTTCTCTCAGGGTACTTGCTGTCGTATCGACAGTTCGATTCGGCTGTTCTCGGCAGGCTTAACGAGCTGCGATCCGAACCAGTCGCCGGGTTGTGCACCGGGCTGTCCGGATACCGAGACACGCGCAATCAGTTCGAATTCGGCGAAGCCGGATAACGAGCGCCCCGGTACCATCGATTCGCGGTCACCAAGCGGGACCGCAGCCGGCAACTCAGACAAACGCCGGCGCGCCACCGCGATGGGCGGCACCGGCTGATTCGGATCACGCGCGATAACGAACACGGTGGCTTCGGCGGGCAACGACGCGGCCGCCGCATCGGTCAGGGAAATTGCGGCCGTGACAACGGCTCGCGGACTCTCGACCGGCCCTGGTGCTGCTGACGGCGCGGGTGCTGTTGACTGAACTGGCGGTGCCGCCTCGCCGCGCCACTCGGCAATTCGCTGTTGCAGGATTCCCTGGATCTCAGCCGGTGGATTCAACGCCAGCAGGCGTTCCCAGCGATCCGCGGCCATGTCTTTATCATTGCGATTGAACGCGCCGATACCGCCGTAAAACAGCGCTTGCGGGTTGTTCGGATCGAGGGCGAGCGCGTTCTCGAACATGGACGCGATGCGTCCATCGATCGCCGTGCTGGTACTTGCCAGCAGCGCCTCGCCCAGAGACACGAGAGTCTGAGCATCCTGCGCCGACTCGAGTTCTACGGCGCGCTCGAACGCATCGACAGCCCCGGCATAGTTGCCCATCGTCATGTAAGAGCGGCCCAGCATCTTCCAGCCGTTGAGGTCCCCGGGATTGCTTTCGAGTCTGGCTGCCAGATCTCCGACGATGTCCGCAAGTTCCGGCAAGGCCGCCGCCGCGGACTTGAGGTCCGGTTGGCCCTGGTAGTAATAGAGGCCCGACGATAAAGCCACAACGAATACGACGGCGCTACCAATTAATGGCGTCAGAGCCCGTTTTTGCCGGTACAGCGGCAAGATCGCGAAACCGACGGCGACGAGACTCATAACCGCAAAAACAATCAATAGCGTCATCTGTATCACGCCTCTTCGCCAGATTCATCATCGATCGGCAGCGCCATTCGTTGGCGCACGATGCGCCACAAGAGCAGCGCGCCACCAAACAACAGCACGACCGGCGCAATCCAAAGCACCAGGGTCTTGCCGCTCGCCCGCGGCCGATACAGCGCGAATTCGCCATAGCGATCGACCAGGAAATCGAAAATTTGTTGGTCCGTCATGCCTTCCGTCAGCATGCGTCGAATCTCGCGACGCAGATCAGAAGCAAGAAACGCGTTGGAGTCCTTGATCGTCTGGTTCTGGCATTTGAGGCAACGTACTTCTTCGATGATCTTCTCATAGCGTGCCTGCATCTCCGGATCTTCGAATGCTTCGGTCGTATCGATCGCATACGCCGCACAAGTGAGCAGTAGCAGTGTCAATGTGACGCCAAGAACTTTCATCGTTTGTTTCTCGCTACTTCTATCAGCGGTACGAAATTCTGTTCCCATAGTGTCTGGTTCAACGGGCCGAGTTGTTTGAATAGCACGGTGCCATCTGCTCCTACGAGGAAAGTCTCGGGCGCTCCATAGACTCCCCAGTCGATGCCGACTCTGCCATCCTGATCAAATGCCGAATCCACGAATGGATTGCCAAGTTGCTGCAAGAACCGTTGTGCTTCGGGAAGATTGTCACGCCAGTTAAGACCGTAAATAGGGATCGTGCCCGACTGCGATAGGCGCATCAAAAAACCGTGTTCCTGACGACAGCCAACGCACCACGTCGCCCATACATTGACGATTGCCATCTGGTTCTCGAAATCGGCCGAGCCGACCGTCTTCGTCGGATCGGTGACCGACGGCAACTCGAACTGCGGTGCAGGTTTGTTGATCAGCGGCGATGGGAGCTGGCTGGGATCTTTGCCCAGCCCAATAACGAATATCGGAATCAGAATCGCAAACGCGATCAACGGCAGGAGGAAACGCGACACTAAGCTGACTCCGTCGCCGCCATCGAAGCCCGAGACTTGACCGGTACTGTCGCACGGTAGCGTCGGTCACTTGCGGCGATCAGCCCACCCAGCGCCATCACCAACGCACCGAGCCAGATAAGACGAATCATCGGCTTGTATTGAATGCGCACGCTCCAGGTATTGTTGCCCAGCTGGTCCCCCAGGGCGATGAACAGGTCCTTGTTCCAATTTACGTGTATGCCCGCCTCTGTCATCCAGTTCTTCTGCACGAGGTATTGACGTTTTTGCGGACGAACTTCGCCAACAAAGTCGCCGTCGCGGCGGATCTCGACGACGCCTTCGACTGCGGTGTAATTAGGCCCCTCTACGTTTTGCAACTCGCGCAGCTCGAAGCGATGCCCGGCCACTTCCAATGTTTCTCCGGGTCGCATGGCCATATCGGTCTCGACGTTAAAAGCTGAAACGATTGTCACGCCGAGAATAAACATGCCGACACCGAAATGTGCGACCGACATGCCTAGCACAGCTGGCGTGATACGCGCTCCACCCTCGGCGCGCCGCCAGGAACGGATGGGATCGAGTATTGCCGTTCCCATTACCCAAAACGCCGCAATGCTGCCAATGCAAACCATTAGGCCGAATCGACCGTAAAGCACGCCCGGAACCAAAAGACCGATGACCACTGCCACGATCGCAGGTACCCGTAAACGCGTGGCAAGCAAATTCTCCGGCTGATGCCGCCAGGCCGTGTGCATACCAATACCCATCAGGAAGACTAGCGGCAACATTGGGATTGTGAAAGCGACGGCATACCACGGTGGCCCAATCGATATTTTGCCTGCGTCCAGAACTTCGAAAATGAGCGGCGCAAGTGTGCCGATGAACACTACCGTCGCAGCGATAACCAGGAGGACATTGTTCAAGAGCAAGAACGTCTCGCGCGAATTTGGTTTAAAACCAGCGGCTGAATCAAGCGCCGGTGCGCGCCATGCGTACAAGGTCAACGCACCCACAATGACGATGCCCAGGAAGGCCAGAATGAAAATACCACGTGATGGGTCAGTGGCGAACGCGTGCACCGATACAATGATGCCGGAGCGAACGAGGAATGTGCCGAGCAAACTCAGTGAGAATGCTGCTATTGCGAGTAACAACGTCCAACTCTTAAACAGCCCGCGTTTTTCCGCAACCGCGAGCGAATGGATCAACGCAGTCCCTACGAGCCAGGGCATAAACGAGGCATTTTCTACCGGGTCCCAGAACCACCAGCCTCCCCACCCGAGTTCGTAGTACGCCCACCAACTGCCCAGCGCGATGCCGAGCGTCAGGAAGATCCAAGCGGCTGTCGTCCACGGTCGCGTCCATTTCGACCACTTTTGATCGAGGTTTCCGCTCAACATCGCGGCAACCGCGAATGCGAACGCAACCGAAAAACCGACGTAGCCGACGTACAGCATCGGCGGATGAATGGCCATCCCCGGATCCTGCAACAACGGGTTCAGGTCAGCGCCATCGGCTGGCGGCATCGCGAGGCGCTCGAACGGGTTCGATGTCAGCAACGCGAACAGCAAGAATCCAACTGATAGCAGCCCGAGCACGCCGATGACCCGGGCAACAAACGTGTCAGGCAAACTATGACTATAGCGACTGACGGCCACAGTCCAGCAGCACAGTATCAGTATCCACAACAATACCGACCCTTCGTGCCCGCCCCACACTGCGGCTACCTTGTACATTGTCGGCAGCGCGAGCTGCGAGTGATTCGCGACGTACGCGACCGAAAAATCGCTTTGCAGGAACGCCCAGGTCAAACAGCTGTATGCAAACGCAACAAATACGAACTGCCCAAGCGCTGCGGTTCGCGCGGTCGACATCATTGCAGCGTCATTGCGATGCGCGCCGACAAGCGGCAGGATGCCCTGCAGCAACGCCAGAGACAACGCGAGTATCAACGCAAAATGACCGATCTCGGGGATCATTGCGAGGGGCACTCCAACGGGCCTTCGCTCAGTCCCGCTGTCTGATCTGTCACATGGTCGGCCATCGAATCTGCGACTTCGGGGGCCATGTAGTTCTCGTCATGCTTGGCGAGAATTTCATCGGCGACAAAGACGCCGTTATCTTCCAGGCGCCCGTGTGCAACGACGCCTTGACCTTCGCGAAACAGGTCGGGCAAGACGCCTGAATAGCTCACGTCCAGATCGCAACGCAGGTCCGTCACCTTAAAAGTCATCTCAAGTGATCCTGCATCGCGCTGCACGCTGCCGTCACGCACCAGCCCGCCGACGCGAAAATTCCTGTTCTCCGGATACTTGCCTTCGGCAACCTCGGTAACGCTGACGAAGAACATCATGCTGTCCTTCATTGCCTGCAGCGATAGCCCTGTCGCAATAGCGACGCCGATCACGACCAGACCCACGGCGAGCATACGTTGCTGTCTTGGCTTCATTGCGTGTCTCCGAGCGCTTTGATACGCACTTCAATATCCCTGTAGACCCGGCGCTGCCGCAAACGTGCCCGCCATTCACAAATGACGAACACGACTACAGTCATCGCGAAACATGTCCATACGTAGGCGCCGTAACCGCCCATCGACAAACTTTCCATCGTTTATGTACCTTTGGAGAGGATCATTTCCCTGACCCAGCGTGTGCGTCGCTCGCGATACAGGACTTCGGCCCGTACCCGCCGCAGCAGCAGCGCGCCGAACAGGAATGTGAAGCCGAGGATCATGGCAAGCAGCGGATACAGCATCGCCGTGTCCATTGCCGGACCGCCTTTCCTTACCAGGGTCGGCCCCTGATGCAGCGAACTCCACCACTCGACAGAGAAATGGATGATCGGCACATTGACGGCGCCGACGAGCGCGAGCACTGCACTCGACTTGTCCGCTTTAGCCGTGTCATCGATGGCGCCGCGCAATGCCATGTAGCCAAAATAGAGGAAGAGCATTATCAATTCTGAGGTCAGGCGCGGATCGCCCCATTCCCACCACGTGCCCCACATGGGCTTGCCCCAGATCGATCCGGTTGCCAGCGCGAGAAAAGTGAACCAGGCGCCAATCGGGGCGGCCGCCGCCGCGACCGCGTGCGCGAGCTTGATGCGCCAGATCAAACCGATGCCGGCACTTGTCGCCATGATCATATAGGTCATCATCGACAAATAGGCCGACGGCACATGTACGTAAATGATGCGGAAGGCGTCGCCCTGCTGGTAGTCCATCGGCGCGACGAACAGGCCCGCATAGGCTCCGTACGCGACCAGAAACAGGCCGGGCACGACAAACCACGGGATCATGCTCGCGGCAAGCCCGTAAAAATGTGGCGGTGACGCCAATTTATGTATGAATTTCCACATGGGCGGGGATTCTACTCGTTGCTGATACGTAATGCGGCTGCTGTGGCAAACGGCGCAAAGGATAAAACTAAAACGGCGTAGGCGCCAAGAAAATACAAGCCACCCGCGACGCCGTCGCCGGCAGCTACCAGTGACACGGTGCGGGCCCCGAATATCAGGACTGGCATCGCCAGCGGCAGAATCAGCAGACTCAGCAGAGCGGTACCACGATGCAGCCCGACGGTCAGCGCGGCGCCGATTGACCCCAACAAACTCAGGCTGATCGTACCAAGCAGCAAGGTAATCATAAGGAATCCTGTCACGGAAGCCGGCATCCGGAACGTTATGGCAACAACCGGAGATATGAGTACCAGCGGCAATCCGCTGGTTAGCCAGTGCATGATGGATTTACCCAGCGCCAGTGCGGGCAGCGGCACAGGGCTTACCAGCATCTGGTCGAGACTGCCATCCTCGAAGTCGGACAGAAACAGGCTATTCAGCGACAGCAACATCGCCAGCAGCGCCGCAACCCACAGCACGGCCGGGCCGCTGAACTCCAACTGCTCGGGACTCGGGCCAACGGCAAGTGGAAACAACGCCGCGACCATGACAAAGAAGAACAGCGGGTTGAGAATGTCGCCCGGTCGCTTCCAGGCGAGCAGCAGATCGCGGCGAATTACGCCGAGCATCCCGGCGAGCATTGCTGGCGCGTCGCCTGTCATTGCAGCACGATCTTCTGCGCGTTGGAGCCGATTTCGACGTCCTGGTGCGCCGCCATGATGCACATGCCGCCCATGTCGAGATGTTCGCTCGTGAGTTTGACGACGAGCTCGCGACCCTCACGGTCGAGATTGGTAAATGGCTCATCCATCAGCCATAACGGCGCTCCTGACAACAACATGCGGGCGAGCGCCACGCGCCGTTGCTGGCCTGCCGACAGTGAGCGAATCGGCAGCCGCTTGAGTCTGTCGATATCGAGCCTGTGCAGGACCTCATCGAAGTCCGCACCGGACTGCGAGCGCAGGTTTGCTTCGAATCTCAGGTTCTCGACCAGGGTCAGGTCGGCCTTGAAACCGACGCGATGCGCCATCCACACGAGCGCGCCGTGAAAGGCCTGTCGGTCCGACAGCACCGGAACATCGCCCCAGAAGATTTCGCCCGCTTCGAAAGAAATGAGTCCTGCGATTGCGCGCATCAGACTCGTCTTACCGGTGCCGTTACGGCCCTCGAGGAGCAGTAGTTCGCCTTGATTCAGCGCAAAACTCAAGTGCCGAAAAAGGCACCTTTCGCCGCGGAACAGGGTGAGGTCGTTGGCCGATAGCTTAGTAGTCAATACCTTACGCCTCGTCGCATAACACCGACAGTATCCATTGATTTTTCAAACATTTTTTCATATCAATAAGTTATCTGGAATAACGAATCTAATTTCTAATATTCTGCCACATTCATTTGATCCACAAAGAAACAATTCTTCGCGGTTTACAGCATTTCGTCGCAAACGTAGACTGGTCTTCCTGGCCAAAAAAACGAGATGTATAACGGCCGGGCCCAAGAATAACGAATATTACGCGACATAACTGTCTGCGAGTAATACTTATGGACTTAGGGGCAGCTGGCCTTAGCGAGCAACCGTTTCGAACTCATGGCAGGCCGCTGTCGACGGTTTCTTACGCGTCCCACCTGGAAGCGATCGACGTTCTCCGAGAAACCTATGCTGCGCGCAGCGGCCTGTGCCTGCTGCAAGGTCCGTTGCTCTCGGGCAAGACCACGATCATTCGGCACTTTATCGACACGCTCCCTGACGATTGTGCCGTTGCCGTGATCGATGGCAAAGGACTCAATACCACGGGCCTTCTGGAGGCTGTGCTGCGCCAGTTCGGCTACGTTCTCGCCCACAGCTCGCCGACCGAATTGATGGGTTTGCTGCGTGTCTTTACGATGCAGCAAGCCGCGTCGCATCAACCACCGCTGCTCATTATCGAGAACACCCGTGCGCTCAAAGCCAGCGCGTTGCGGGCACTGTGCGAACTCGCGGATCTCGACGTTCGCGGCACCAAAGCGCTCAAGATCGTGCTCGTGAGTGACACGCCGCTGCGCAAGCTGGTCAGGGCGCCCGCGCTGGCATCCATCGCGAATCGGCTCACGCATGATTTTCATTTGCGGCCGATGACGAATGAAGAAGCCATGGAGTACCTGCACACGAAGTTGCGTGCGGCCGGCAGTGAGATTCCGGAGTTCATTTTCCCGATTGCTGTGTGCACGGAACTCTGGCGTGCCTCGGGCGGCTGGCCCGGTATCCTGGATCGCATCGCGCTGCTATCGCTGGCGCGCGCAGACACTTTGCCGGTGCCGCAGGAGCAGGTTGAACGACCGGTGCTGCCGCATGGCACGTGGAATGACGAGGAACTCGTCGAGCTCGAAGTCGAGGTTGAGATAGCCGACCAAGCGGCCGAGATGCCGACTCCGCCGACGCTGTACGTCTCACACGATGGCGAAACGCTGCATGAAACGGTGTTGGACATGCCGCGCCTGCTGATCGGCCGCTCAGAGCACAATGACATAACCATTTCGAGTAAATTCGTCAGCCGCCATCACGCACTCCTGGTGCGTCACGGCAGCGCCACGTTCCTGATGGATCTCAACAGCACGAACGGCACGTTCGTGAACTCCAAGCGCGTCTCGAATCATGTGCTGGTGCACAACGACGTCATAACCGTCGGGCACCATCGCATCAAGTTCAACGATCCGTACGCGACCAAGCGCGGCTCGCTCGAAGGCGTTGAGTTCGCTGACACGGTGATCATGAAAACCCTCGAGGACATGCGCAGGCTGCTGGCACAGGAAAACACCGAGGTCCTGCCGACGCAGACCGAAAATCTGCCGACGTCGTCGGGCAGCTAGGAGAAAAACTTCTCTTTGAAGTGCCGGCGGCACATCGACACGTAGCGGTCGTTGCCACCGATCTCGATCTGTGAACCTTCGGTAATCGCGTTGCCGCTGCCATCGAAGCGCACGACCATCGTCGCCTTCGAGCCACAATGGCAAATTGCCTTAAGTTCGTTCAGATTGTCGGACCAGGCGAGCAGGTACTTGCTGCCCTCGAACGGCTCGCCCTGAAAATCGGTGCGCAGCCCGTAAGCGAGTACCGGAATATTCAACTTATCCGTCACTTCGCCGAGCTGAAACACCTGCTCCTTGGTCAGGAACTGGGCTTCGTCTACGAGCACACAGTGCAGCCTGTTCGCTTCGTGCAGTTGCGTAATCTGTGCGAGCAAATCGTCGCCGGACCGAAACGTCGTCGCCTCCGTCTCAATACCGATTCGCGACGTGACTTTACCGGCACCGAAACGATCATCGAATTCCGGCGCCAATACGAGCGTGTTCATGCCGCGTTCCCGGTAGTTGTAACTGGACTGCAGCAGTGCCGTCGACTTGCCGGCATTCATCGACGAGTAGTAGAAATACAGCTTGGCCATGCAGACGATAGTGCCGCAACCGGGCGCTTATCTCTAGGCCTCCCTGGTCAGGCAGCGGGGATCTAGCGGCGTATCAGGTGCGTCAGCACCCGGCGCAGATTGCGGCGTTTCGGCTTGGTGCAGCCGGCACACAACGAGCGTGGCGTGTGTCGGTGGGAAACGATCTGCGGTACCGGTGTCACCCGCCCCTGCCGCAGACAACTGCTGCAGATCACGAGGTCGGACAAGAGCCCGATCAGCCGGTAATCGACGTTGTTGCGTGCAGTTGCTGCGGCCATGGTGAGTCTCCGTGGAACCCACCTTCTTGTCGCAAAACGCGCGAAGAATGTCGAATAACTTTTTGGTTTTTAACAAAAACTGTGAAGCAGTTAACACTTGCGCTGCGAAGCGGCACCGCGCCAGTCGCCAACGCAAAAAAAAAGCGGCCCCCGCAGGGGCCGCCATGCAGCTTCTTTAGATCGCGTGACCGACGCTACTCGTGACGCCAGGTGGCGCGCAGGTACGTGAAATTCCCCGGCATGTCATAGGTAGACGGATCGTAACCGTTCAGTGAACAGCTGTAGCAGGCCGGTGGATCCTCGTTGAATACATTGTTTATACCGAGCGTGATGGTGAGGGCATCGTCCATATTGCTGGGCCGCCACGTCACCTGCAAGTCGTTGAACATGGTGCTGTCGAGCTTGTTCAGCGACAGGCTATTGTCGTCGAAGTCGGGCTGGGAGCACACACCCAGATTGGCGAGGCTGTCGGGCGAACCGTCGAGAAAGTCTTGGCAACGTTCGATCAGCCCGTCGATGTAACGTAGCGTCCACGCCACGCTCCAGTCCTCATAGAACCAATCGACAACCAGTGTCGACGTCCACTCGGGCTTGCCGCGATCGTTCTCCTCGATGCCCTCCAGCGAGCGTTCCTGGAATCCTGTCGATGAACTCGGGTCGAGCAGGATCTCCGTGAAGTCATTCAGGAGCGAATTCATCCATGCGACCCGGAACTGCCCGCGCTCGGTCTCGGGACCCAGGTAGGTCAGGTTGAAGTCATAGCCGTCCGTGTCAATGCCACCGATGTTGGTGAGCTGGTTGTCGAAGCGGTTTATGACGCCCGAGGCCGTGCGTCCGATCAGATTGCAGAACGCGGGCTCGCCGATATTCGCGCAGGAGTCGAGGATGGTCTGCGCGTCGACTGCCTGGATGGCATCACTTAGCTCATGCTTGTAGTAGGTGAACTCGATGCTGAGATCCTCAATCCAGCCCACGTCTTCGACGAAGCTCGGGCTCCATACGATGCCGAAGTTCGTGCTATCCACCGTTTCCGGCTGCAACTCCGGGTTGCCGCCCGTGAGCACCGAAATCTGGCCGCCGAGCTGCACGTAGCTACCGTCGTTCGGTACGCCTTCCGCGATGCAGTTGTCGATCACGGTCTGGGAAACGCCCGTGTTATTGAAGTCGGAGCAGGGATCGGCGATCGTCGCATCGAAGCGTGACTGCAACCCGAACAGCTCGCCGATAGCCGGTGCTCTGAATCCCTCACCGAAGCCGGCGCGCAGCAACAGGTCCGAAGTGGGCCGCCAGCGGACCCCGAACTTGGTCGTTGTCTCGCTGCCGAACGTCGAGTAGTCGGCCGAACGGGCGGCGATCGACAGGTCGAGCAGATCCGCACCCGGTCGCTCTGAGAGCAGCGGGACGTTGAATTCGACATAGAATGCATTGACGTCGAAATCCCCCGAGGTCGGCTGCGCCGGGATACCGGCGCTGTCGCCGGCGACGACGATTGCGTCAGGCTGGAATGATCCTTCCTGATCGCGATACTCAAAGCCTGCGGCAAAAGCGAGCGGACCGGCGGGCATATCAACGATGTCGCCGCTGACGTTGGCGGTGAAGTTCGTCAGTTGTTGCACGCTCGAGTCCTGCTGCGTGAAGGCAACCCAGCCGAGCATCTCCTCGGTGATGGTACCTTCGCCAGTCGCACCCTGGCCGCCGAAGAAGTTGAATGGGACGCAGCCATCGATCGGGTTACCGGGCGTGCCACAGACGAAGTTGCCGCTACCGTCTGTGAACGCCGGTCCGAGCGCCTGCTTGAGCTTCCTGGCATTGTAACCACCGGTCTTGATCTGGTTGGCCTGATTGCGCGACCAGGCGACGTTGAGGTCCCAGAAGAAGTCGCGCTCGCCGGTCGAGAATTCCCCGACCAGGCCGGAGCCGACATACCATGTATCCACGTCCTGCTCAAAGATACGCGGCCCACCTTCCAGCGGGCGCCGGCCCATGAAGTACGACTGTTCATCAGCATTGATGGAGATGCCGAACGGGTTGTATGGGTTGGTGACGTCGATCGAGATCGTGTCCAGGATATTGCCGTTACCCGCGTCCGAACCGATGAACAATGGCTCCGGGGCCGCCTGGTTGTCCGACCTGCGGTTGTTATAGAGACCCTTCAAGTAAAACTTGACGTCGTCGTTTAAGTTGTAATCAGCTTGGCCGTAGACGCTGGTTCGCTTCGACGGCGTGACGACCTTGTTGAAGGGCGCGAAATTGAAACGGTCCGCGTTGCTCCAGAGATGGTAGTCATCCGTTGGCGCGCCAAACTGAGCGGCATACACTGGATTACCGTCATCATCCACTCCGTCCTGAATGAAGCCGGTAAAACCGAGCGGGTTAGTGGGATCGAAAAACGGACTGCTCGTACCATCGTTCAGAGTTCCATTTATGAACAGGGCGTCACCATTGGGGTCGGTGATCGGCGTGTACTCAAACACGTAGCGACCCTGCGGAGTACCAGAGCTGCCGTGAAGGTTCGAGGTACCGGGACCGGCAGACTCGCGCGCCTGCTTCACATCCGCCGCGCTAACCGATTTCTGGTCGGTGTACGACACATTGAGAAAGACCGAGCTTTGGTCGGAGACGCTGCCAATCGAGAGGGAGCCCTCTACCGTGTCACCATCGCCCTCACTGAAGCTGCCGCCGTAGCCGCTGATCTCGAAGCCCTCGAAATTCTTCTTCGTGATGATGTTGACCACCCCGGCGATCGCATCGGCGCCATATATCGCAGAAGCGCCATCTTCGAGCACCTCGATGCGATCGATGATGCTGATCGGGATCGTGTTGAGATCGGTCGCCGAGCCGACGCCACTGGCGGAAGATTCGCTAATCCAGCGCATGCCGTCGACGAGGACCAGAACACGCTTCGCGTTGAGGTGGCGCAGGTCAACCTGGGAAGAGCCGGCACCAACACCGCTGCCATCCGGAGGGAAGCCGAAGTTGCCGCTCGAGTTGAAGCGCGCGTTGAGGGCGCCGCCCGATGACGGCAGGCGCTGCAAGAAGTCACCAATCGACGTGAGTCCGGACTTCAGGAGGTCCTCATTGGAAACCTGCATTACCGGGCCGCTCTCCGCAAGTGGGTCCTGGCGAATACGCGAACCCGTGACGATGACCTCTTCAAGCCTTTCGCCAGCGCGCGCAGATTCCTGAGCCTGAGCGACCTGAACGGTGCCGGCTGCAAGAACCAATGTCAGAGACATGCAGAGTGCTCCGACGCGTGAAATAAAGTACTTCATTATCGCTCCCCCTCTCGTTGAAAAATATTATCTGCAGGATTTTGTTGCGAAATAACTACAGCACATTGATGATTATGAAGCTCATTTCCTGGGATCTTCTGCAGATGTTGTGAATGGACAACAATATCGTACGCCATTTCTTGACGCAACATTAGCCGACAAATATCCAAAAACAATCAGGACATGTACATATTCCGGACTTTGGAGACCCATCCGGATCGCCCCGCAGCACGGCTGGTGCTGCGGAAAGCCACAATTGATGCGTGGACGCGTCATCACTAGCGTATGTCCATACGGACCGGGAGGACGAGACCATGACTGCAAACATCGTGCTTAAAGTTGGATTCGTCACGCTGTGTCTCGGCCTCTTCGGCTGCGAACGGCCGGTCAGCTTCGCGGCCGATATTCAGCCGCTGCTGTCCGAGTCCTGTGGCAATTGTCACGATCGGACGGGCGAAGGATCTGTCGCAAGCGGCTTCAGCATAAATAATTACGATGAGGTAATGAAAGGGACCGAATTGGGCCCGGTCGTCATTCCGGGGAGCAGCGAGTCGAGCAACCTGTATCGGGTCATCGCGGCCAAAACTGCCCCGG